>DATBLZ010000028.1:0-64864 GCA_036555065.1 Gammaproteobacteria bacterium | reverse complement strand
TGGTGGGCTTGCCGTCGCGCGGCTCGAGCGTCACGACCGCTTCGGTCGCGATCGACGTGGCCTTGAAGCCGGCCTCGCCGAGCGCGTGCGAGAGCGCCATCGAGAAGCAGCCCGCGTGCGCCGCGGCGATGAGCTCTTCGGGATTGGTTCCCTTGCCGTTCTCGAAGCGCGTGCTGAAAGAGTATTGAGTGTCGGTAAGCACGCCGCTCTCGGTCGAGACCGTGCCTTTTCCCGTCCTGAGATCACCCTTCCAGACCGCCGATCCTTCTCTTTGCATGTGTCACCTCCAGTGTGTGTTGCCACTCGAGCACCGTGCCGTCTTGCGGGTGCTCGACGACGCCGACGGCGCGAAACCCGAGCTTCTCGAGAACGCGGTGCGACGCGTTGCGCTCGCAGAGCGTTTGCGCCGTCACGAGGACGCCCGGATCGCGAGCCGCGGCAATAGCGATGAGCTCTGCGGCCATGGCCGTTGCGATGCCGCGCCCTTCGTGGCCGGGAAACGTGCAATAGCCGATCTCGACGCGGCCGTCGATCGGCTGCGATTTGAAGCTGCAAATGCCGACGGTCGCGCCGTCGACGACGGCCAAGTAGCTGATCCAAGGCGCCTCGAACCCCATCGCTCGGTAGAAACCGACCGTCGCCCCGAGCGCGTCGCGGGCCTCCTCGACGAGCTCGCCGGCATACGCGCGCGGCGTACCGTCGTGGTCGATAGGGACAAGCTCCAGCATCACGGCGCGAGCATAGCCCAACCTGGCTACACTTGCCGAATGCAATCGGAGTCGACGGGTTGGCAATTCTGGATCGACCGCGGCGGGACGTTCACAGACATCGTCGCGCTCGCGCCCGACGGCGGTATTCACACCAAGAAGCTCCTTTCCGAGAACCCCGGCCGCTACGCCGACGCGGCGCTCGCGGGAATACAGATGTTTCTCGAGCGACATTCGCCGGCCGATCGGCGTGTGGCGGCCGTTAAGATCGGCACGACGCTCGCGACGAACGCACTGCTCGAGCGCAAAGGCACGCGCACCGTGCTCGTTACGACGGCCGGTTTCGGCGATGTCCTGCGCATCGGCACGCAGCAACGCCCCGAGATCTTCGCGTTGCATATCCGCCTTCCGGACTTGCTCTACGGCCGCGTCGTCGAAGCCCGCGAGCGCATCGCCGCTGACGGCGCGACTCTGCTCGCGCTCGACGAGGCGCGGCTCGAGGAGGAGCTGCGACTCGCGCGCCGCGACGGCTTCACGAGCGCGGCGATCGCGTTCTTGCACGGGGATCGATTTTCGGACCACGAGCGGCGTGCTGCGCAGTGCGCCGCGCGCGCGGGGTTTGCACACGTCTCCGTGTCGCATGAGGTGAGCCCGACGATCAAGCTCGTGGAGCGTGGCGATACGACGGTCTCCGACGCGTACCTGACGCCGATTCTTCAACAATACGTCGCGCGCGTACGTGCCGGTCTCGCCGACGTGCTCGGGCAACAGGGCCTCATGTTCATGCAGAGTCACGGCGGCCTCGTCGATGCAAGCGCGCTTCGCGGCCGCGACAGCATCTTCTCGGGTCCCGCGGGCGGCGTCGTCGGCATGGCGGACACCGCGCGCGCGAGCGGATTCGAGCACGTCGTGGGCTTCGATATGGGCGGCACGTCGACCGACGTGAGCGTTCATGCGGACGGGTTCGAGCGCGCGTCCTCGGCGATCATCGGCGGAGTGCGCCTCGTCGCGCCGATGCTGCGCATCAACACCGTTGCGGCGGGCGGCGGATCGATTCTCAAGTTTGCGGGCGGGCGGCTCCAGGTCGGCCCAGAGTCGGCCGGCGCGCAGCCGGGTCCGGCCTGCTACCGGAACGGCGGGCCGTTGACGGTCACGGACGCGAACGTGCTGCTCGGGCGCGTGCAGCCCGATTACTTTCCGCGCGTATTTGGGCCGAACGGCGACGCGCCGATCGACCGCGAGGCCGTCGTGGCGGGTTTTACGAAGCTCGCTGCCGAGGTTGCGACCGCAGGCGACGCGCGCCCGGCCGCTGAGCTCGCCGCGGGGTGCTTGCGGATCGCCGTCGAGCGCATGGCCGATGCGATCAAGCGGATCTCGGTGCAGCGCGGCCATGATCTCCGGCAATTCGTGCTCGCGTGCTTCGGGGGCGCCGGCGGTCAGCACGCGTGCATGGTTGCCGACGCGCTCGGCATGGATCGCGTCGTCATCGACCCGCTTGCGGGCGTGCTCTCCGCCTACGGCATCGGCATGGCGGACGTGCGCGCGATTCGCACCTGTCCCGTGCACAAGCCGCTCGACGATGCCTGCGTCGCTGCGCTCACACGCCTCGCGGCGCAAACGACCGAAACGCTCGAGCCGGAGGTGCGCTTGCAGTCCGGGACGTCAGCGCAGGTCGGATTCGAGCTCCGAGCGCAGATCTGCGTCGCCGGCAGCGACGCCTCAATTTCCGTGGCGTTTGCGCCGTCGATGCGTGCCGCGGAGCTCGGCGCACGCTTTGCCGAGCGCCACGAGCAGATGTTCGGGTTCGGGGCCGACGGCGCGAAGCTCATTGTCGAATCGCTCGAAGTCGAGGCCGTCGCACGGCTCGAGCGCCCCCAGCGGGCGAAGCTCCGCAAGACCGTCCAGCCGGCGCAACCGGTCGCGCATCGCGAAGCGTGGTTTGCCGGGCGCTCGCAGACCGTGCCGATCTATGCGCGCACGACGCTCTATGCCGGCGACCTCGTCGAAGGTCCCGCGATCATCGTCGAGGAGAACGCAACGACGGTCGTCGAGCCCGAGTGGCGCGCGACCGTCGATGCGCGCGGCGCGCTCGTGCTGGCCCGCACGCGCGCACGCACCGAGCGCGAGACCGTCGCAACGCGCCGCGACCCGATCATGCTCGAGGTCTTCAACAATCGGTTCATGTATGCAGCTGAGCAAATGGGCGCCGTGCTCGAGCAAACGGCGCACTCGGTCAACATCAAGGAGCGTTTGGATTACTCGTGCGCTGCATTCGACGCGGCCGGTGATCTCATCGCGAACGCGCCGCATCTGCCCGTGCACTTGGGCTCGATGGGCGACAGCGTGCGCAGCGTGCTCGAGGCTTTCCCCAAAATGGGCGCCGGCGACGCCTTCGTGCTCAATGCGCCCTACAACGGCGGCACGCATTTGCCCGACATCACGGTCGTGACGCCGGTTTTCACCGGCACCGCCGCCAAGCCGGATTTCCTCGTCGCAAGCCGCGCGCATCACGCCGACATCGGCGGCCGCGTGCCGGGCTCGATGCCGGCGCTGTCTACGCACATCGACGACGAGGGTGCGCTGCTCGAGCCGATGCCGATCGTGCGGGGCGGCGTCTTCCTCGAGCGCGAGGTCCGCGCCGCGCTCACTCGGGGCCCGTACCCGGCGCGCAACCCCGACCAAAACGTCGCAGACCTCAAAGCGCAGCTCGCGGCGAATGCGAAGGGCGTCGCAGAGCTTCGCGCGATGGCTGCACGCTTCGGCCTCGACGTCGTGCATGCCTACATGCGGCACGCGCAGGACAATGCGCAAGAATGCGTCGAGCGCGCCTTGCAGCGCTTGCACTCGGGCGCCTGGACGCTCGAGCTCGACGGCGGCGAGCGCTTGAGCGTAGCCGTGCGCATAGATAAGGAGCGCCGCCGCGCGACGATCGACTTCACGGGCACGAGTGCGATGAGCGCCGGCAACTTCAACGCGCCTGGCGCGATCGCGCGTGCGGCCGTGCTCTACGTGTTCCGCACGCTCGTCGCGGAGGACATCCCACTCAACGCCGGATGCCTGCGGCCGTTGGAGCTCATGCTGCCGCCGGCGAGCCTCGTGAATCCTCGCCACCCCGCGGCCGTCGCCGCCGGCAACGTCGAAACCTCGCAGTGCATCACCGACGCGTTGCTCGCGGCGCTCGGCGCGTGCGCCGCTTCGCAAGGCACGATGAACAACCTGACGTTCGGCAACGCCGAGCACCAATACTACGAAACGATCTGTGGGGGCTGCGGCGCGGGTCCCGGCTTCGACGGTGCGAGCGCCGTGCACTCGCATATGACGAACTCACGGCTCACCGACGTCGAGGTACTCGAGCGGCGCTTCCCCGTGCGCGTGCGGCGCTTCGCGATCCGATCCGGAACGGGCGGCAGTGGGCGCTTTCGCGGCGGCGACGGCGCCGTGCGCGAGATCGAGTTCTTGGTGCCGATGCAGGGCAGCATTCTTTCGAATCGACGGCGGACGCTGCCGTTCGGACTCGACGGCGGCGGCCCCGGCGCACCGGGGCGGAACACCATCGTGCGCGCCTCGGGACGGACCGAGGAAGTTCCCGCGACGGCCGAGATGATGTTCGCGCCCGGCGACCGGT
Organism: Gammaproteobacteria bacterium; assembly: GCA_036555065.1. Classification (GTDB taxonomy): domain Bacteria; phylum Pseudomonadota; class Gammaproteobacteria; order Steroidobacterales; family Rariloculaceae; genus DATBLZ01. The sequence goes on along the minus strand of DATBLZ010000028.1, from coordinate 60,532 downwards.
TCGTCGTCGAGACGCCCGGCGGCGGCGGTTTCGGTTCCCCGTAGGAGCAGCTTTAGCCGCGATTCGATAAGATTAATGCGTCGCGGCTGAGGCCGCTCCCACGAAAAGCGCGTCCGATAGAATCGATCATGAGTCCTAGAAACTGGATAACGTTCGCAATGCTCGCCTCGCCGAGCCTCGCGCACGCGCATCACGGCATCGCGAACTTCGATCTCAACAGTGACATCGCGCTCGAAGGCGTCATCACGAGCGTCGAGTTCGTGAATCCGCATTCATGGCTCAACTTCGAGGTCACGAATGCCGATGGGACGACTACGCCGTGGCGCTGCGAGATGCGCGGCGCGACGGTGCTGCAGCGCTCGGGCTGGTCGAAAGAAATGTTCGTGTCCGGAACGTCGATCCGCGTAACGGGATCGCCCGATCGGCGCGATCCTACGACTTGCTATCTCGGCACGGCGATTTTTCCGGATGGCACGAGCGTCGATCGTTACGGCCAGCTCAACCGCGGCGCGCCCCCGGCGCCCGTGCAGCGCGCCGCGCGCCTGGCCAACGGCGACCCGAACATCGCGGGCGATTGGGCGTCCGAGCAGCGCGTCATGACCGATCCGCGCGGCCAGAGCGGCACGCTCGTGCCGGTCAGCACTGCCGCAGAGTTCAAGCCCGGCGAGGTGCCCGAGGGACAGCCGGCGTTTCCCGGCGCGCGCGGCACGGCCGTCTCGCTCGCCAAAGATCCCGTCGATACGTATTGGAACCAGCGCGGCAGCGCGTTGCCGCTGACCGAGGCCGGCGCGAAAGCGATCGAAGGCTTCGACGGCTCCTCGGGCGACAACCCGCGGCTGCGCTGCGCCGCGACCAACATCATTTGGGACTGGACCTTCGAGGCCGACATCAACCGCATCACGCAGACGGCGACCGAGATCAAGATGCTCTACGGCTCCATGGGCATCGAGCGCACGATCCATCTCGACATGGCCGCGCACCCGGCCGACATCGAGCCGAGCCTCGCGGGGCACTCGATCGGCGGCTGGGAGAACGACGTGCTCGTCGTCGACACCGTCGGCTTCGCGCCCGGAATATTGCTCGCCGACGGCCGCGTGCCGCACAGCGGGGCGCTCCATATCGTCGAGCGTTTCACGCTCGACCCCGAGAAATCCACGTTGCGGCGCGAGTACACGGCCGACGACCCGCTTTACCTCGTAGGCGAATACAAGGGCACCGATACGGTGTTCGTATCCGACTTGCCGTATCACGGCACGACCGAGTGCGTGGAGCGCACGTACCGCGCGCAATAGTCGCGGGCGAAGCCGCTCCCACGAAAAAACACCGCTCCCATCAAGAAAGCGAACGTAACCATGATGAACAAAACGACGACGACCTTGCTCTTCTTGTGCATAGCCGCGACTTCGCAAGCGCAGCCGCCGCCCGCGCAGGCCCCGGCGAAACCCGTCTGCACGCGCGCCGATCTCCAGGCGGCCGCGGACAGCTACGTCCAAGCGCAGAAATCGGGCGATGTATCGAAGATGGGGCTCGCGGACGACGCAAGGTTCCTCGAAAACATGGCGGACGTCGCGAAAGACGCGGGCTTGTGGAACACCGCGCTGCCGATCGCTCTGTCGCGGAGCTTTCTCGATTCGACGCGGTGCCGAACGTTCACCGAAGTCATCGTGACCGAAGGCGATCACCCGTACGTCGTCGGCACGCGGCTCTATGTCGATGCCGGCAAGATCAAGCGAGTCGACAGCCTCGTGACCGACAAGGGCGACTGGCTCTTCAATGCCAACGCCTATCTCAAGTATTCCGCCGCAGAGGATTGGAGCGCGCCCGCGGCCGCGGCCCGCGTACCGGCGAAGGAGCTCATCAGCGCCGCGAACAGCTATCTCGACCTTTTCTCCGACAAGTTCATCGCGGCACCGTGGGGCATCCCATGCGCGCGCCTCGAAGGTGGCGCCTACACGAACCGCAACAACAACCCGAGCGCGACATGCGAGGTCGGGATCCCCCCGGGCGTGCTCTACATAGTGAATCGCGACTATGTGATCGATGAAGAGGCGGGCGTCATCAATGTCTTCTGCCGTTTCGGCAACAGCAGCACGGGAATGCCGGACTCGCACACATTCCGGCTCGTGAACGGCAGATTCACGAACGTGCACACGCTCAGCGTCAACCTGAATCCGAGCAACCCGTCGCCGCAGGCCGACGACAATGGAGCGATCGTGCGATGAGTACGCGTTTTTCTAAGTCCGCTCTCGGCGTGTCGATCGCGCTCGCTTGCAGCGGCCCGGCGCTCGCGCATCACGGTTTCGGGCTGTTCCAGATGGAAACGTGGGTCGATTACACAGGCACGCTCACGAAGCTCGATCTCGTCAATCCGCACTCCTATCTCTACTTCGATACCGTCGATGCCGACGGCAAACCGTTCGCGATGCGTTGCGAGATGCGTGCGGCAACGCTGATCAAGCGTTCCGGCTGGCAGGTCGATCAGTTCGTGGCCGGCCGGCGCGTCGATGTGCGCGCGCACCCGCACCGCGACGATCCGCACTCGTGCTACCTCGAGAGCGTCACGATCGGCAATGCCCCGGCGCTCGACCGCAACGCACAGTTCACGAGCACGCCCGTCGATACCTCGAACCGGCCGCTGCGCCTCGCGTCGGGCGAGCCCAACATCTCGGGCGACTGGGCCGTCGAGCAAGCCGTGCTCACGGTGCCGCCGGCCGGCGGCCGCGGCGACCTCGTGCCGCGGAGCCTGCGCGCGGACTATGCGGCCGGACGCATCACGATCGAGCAAATTCGCGCGCGCAACCCGACGCCCGCGCCCGCCGTGTACACAGAAGCCGGCAAGGCCGCCGCGGACGCGTTCCGCATGTGGTCGCCCGAGGACAACCCGCGGCTTTCGTGCAAGCCGACGAGCATCATCTTCGACTGGACGTTCGACTGGCCCGTGAACCGCATCGCGCAGACGACCGTCGACGGCGCAAAGGTCATCGACATCGACTACGGTCTCTACAGCTTCACGCGCCGCATTCACATGGGATTCGCTGAGCATCCCGCCACGCTCGAGCCGAGCAACGCGGGGCATTCGATCGGCCGTTGGGAAGGCGACACGCTCGTCGTCGACACGATCGGCTTCGCGGCCGGCGTGCTTAGGCCGCCGACGCGAAACAGCGAGCAGCTCCACGTCGCCGAGCGCTTCACGCTCGACCCCGCGACATTTGCGCTCAAGCGCGAGTACACGGCCGAAGATCCGGTCTATCTGGCCGCGCCATACACGGGGTCCGATATCGTGCTCCTGTCGGAGACGCCCTTCGAGAAGCAGCCGTGCACGGAGCTCACGTACGAGTTCACGGGCAGGGACCGATAGCGCGCACGTTCTCTCTGAGCGCCGCGCCAATCAGCGCGACTATTGGATTTGGTAGATCCGGACTTTCGGATTATCGCTCTGCACGGCAGCGAGGATGACCGGCTGATCGTTCAGGGTGACGGCCGGCTCGACATGGTTGAGGGGGCGGCCGAGCAGCCGATCGAACTCGGGGGCTGCGGCCACTCGGTTCTCGGCCGAGCCGCTTCGGCCCACATCGTTCAGAACGACGAGCGTCGCGACGACGACCACGAGGCCCGCAGCAACTGCAACGGCTAAGCGCCAGGGCGGGCCGCGATCGCGCTCTGCGGCCGCGTCGAGCCGCGCGCGAAATCGCTCCACTCCGCCCGGCGGCGGCTCGAGCTGCCTAAACAATCCGTCTCGATCCTCGCTCATAACACACCTCCGGCCGCGAGCCGCTCGCGGAGCAGGGAGAGCGCGCGCGTCCTGCGCGATCCAACCGTTCCTTCTTCCACGCCGAGCGTCGCCGCAGCCTCAGCGTAGCTCATGCCTGCTATCTCGGTCAGCAACAGCACGTGCCGCAGCGGCTTCGGCAGCGCCGCGAACGCCTCGCGGACGGGCCGTGAGATCGGCTCACCGGCGCCGCGCTCGTCGGCAAGCTCGGCGACCAATGCGAGGCCCGTGATCCGCCACAGTCGGTCGCGGCGGCGCCGATTGCTCGCGAGGTTCAATGCCGTGCGAAACAGCAACGCCTTGAAGCCATCGGCGCGAATGTCCTCCTTGCGACGCCAGCAGCGCAGAAAAGTCTCTTGAACGATATCCTGACTGCCGGCGGCATCCCAAATGACGCGATACACGATGTTGTACAGCGGCCTCTCGAGCGCGCGATACACCTCGACCCACTGCGTCGTGTCGACGCCAGCCATGGCTGCGTCCGCGCCGGACTCTACTGTTCCGCCGGCCAGTGGACGATATAAAACAGCGTTCCGTTGAGTTGCTGATTCCGAACCGTGCTCTCACCGAGCACGAGGAACTCACCGCGCTCTAGGCTCACGTTCAAAGCGATTTTCCCTTCATAGGGGCTGAACGTCGTGAAGGCCCGCGGGTTTGGCTCGATGCGCGTCGGGACAGTGCGCTCGACGTAATTCAATTCGATCACCGCGCTTGCGGTTTGCTCTTGAACGTAGACCCGCTGTTTCGCGCCCAGCGGCTCGCTCGCGACCTCGCCCTCTTGGCCTGATTCGGTGACGAGACTCGCCGTCCCGAGCACGCGAAAAGCCAAGTCGCCGTGCACGCGCCTGAGCTCGGCGAGTACTTCATTCAAAATTGGCGGCGGCGGGTTTCCGGGCTGGTTGTCCGCGCTCGTGCCGAGCACGGCCCAGTACCGAAACGTCACGCGCGGCGTCGCGTCGGTTTGTCGTTCCCTGATTGCCGCGAGCAGCTCTTCGATCTGCGCGTGCGTTTCGGGCGCCGTATCGACGACGATTTGGCCCGTCGGTAAGAGCTGTAGCCGGCCGTACGCAAGACCCGCCGGCGCGGAGATGCCGGGGTCGACATTCAAGAGGTGTACTAAGGCCCCGTAAACCTCTTGCTGATACTTGAAGTCGACGTCGTAGGTCCTGATCTCCGCCGACGCGTTCGCGGCGAGCAAGAGACCGAGGCAACCTAGGGCAGGATGAATCTTCGACATGGCGGTACTCCCGTTTAATCGCGTAACACCAATATATACACGCGAGAACGGGAATCCTTCCCGCCGGGAAGCTTCGCGACGGCTACTCGGCCCGCAACGCGGCCGTTGGATCGATGCGTGCCGCCCGCGACGCCGGCACCCAACAAGCTGCCGCCGACACTGCAGCGAGCAGCACGACCACGCCTCCGTAGGTGAGTGGATCGAGTGCCGTGACTTCATAAAGCAGCGTCGTCAGGCCACGCGTGGCCGCCGCCGCGCCGGCGAGGCCGATCACGACGCCGAGTGCTGCGAGCGTCATCCCCTGCCGCACGATGAGCGAGAGAATGTCGGCGCGCGTGGCACCGAGCGCCGAGCGCAACCCGATCTCGCGCGTGCGCTCCGCGACGCTGCCGGCGATCACGCCATAGAGCCCGAGGGCCGCCAGCACGAGCGCTGCGACCGCAAAGATCGCGATGACCTGCAGCACGAAACGTCGATCGGCTTCGGACGCTGCTACGAGAGCTTCCATAGTCGCGACGCGCGCGATGGCGACGTCGGCGCTGACGGATCCAAGGGCCTGCCTGATCGCGGGCACGAGCAGAGCGGGATCGCCTTGCGTGCGGACGACAAGCGATTGATCGAGGTCGACCCACACCCATTGTCCGAGCGCGACGTAGACCGCCTCGGGCGAGTCGAGACCGAGCGAGGTTTGCTTGACGTCTCCGACGACGCCGACGACCACGTCCCACGGCCGATTCGGCTCGAAGTTCTCGGGTCCGATGCGTAAGCGTTCACCGATCGGGCTGCGATCGCCGAACCGACTCTTCGCGAACGACTCGCTCAAAACGATGGCTTCCGGAGCCCCGGGCCGATCCCCGGCCTCGAGCAAGCGCCCGTCGAGAAGCGGGATACCCATCGTCGTGAACCAATCGGGCGTCACGATGTAACGCAGGGCCGCGTAGGGTCGTGTTTCAGACTCGAACTGCACCCCGTAAATATCGTTGTCGCCCGAAAGAGGTAACTGCGTCGTGAACGCTGCGCTCTCGACGCCGGGAACGGCGCGAACGGCGTCGAGCGCCGACTGAAAAACCTGGAGCAGCGCATCCGAGCTTCTTTCCTGCGCGACCCAGCAGCACGTTACCGACTCGTAGCGCAGGTCCGTCGCATCGATCTGCACCGTGAGCACGTTCGACGCATCGAAGCCCGGCGCCGTCGACAAGAGCCGATCCACGCTTCTGAGTAAAAGGCCGGCGCTCGTCAAGAGCACCAACGCGAGGGCGACTTCGGTGACGACGAGGCTGCGCCGCAATAGATGATGCGAGCCGCCTGCGCGCCCGCGCGAGTGCAGGTCGGCGCGCAAGTCGGGCCGCGCACCCCGGAGCGCCGGGATGAGGCCGACCGCGAGCCCGACGAGTGTGGTGATCGCGAGCGCCAACAGGAACGCCGATGTGTCGAGACGAATCGCGTCGATGCGTGGAAGGTCTGTGGGAGCGAGCGCAACGATGCCGCGAATACCGGCGAGGGCTAGGCCTAAGCCGAGCACTCCGCCGACCACGGCGAGCAGCAAGCTTTCCGTGAGCAGCTGGCGAACGAGCCGGCCGCGTCCGGCGCCGAGGGTTGCACGCACGGCGAGCTCGCTGCGTCGCGCGACGCTGCGCGCGAGCAGCAGGTTCGTCACGTTCGCGCACGCGATCACGAGCATGAGCAGCACCGCGCCGAAGATCGCGAGCAGCACGGGCCGGGCGTTGCTGGTCACCGAACCCTGCAACGACTCGATGGCAAGCCCCCGCTCCATCAACGCCCACTCCGGTCGTGGAAACTCCTCGACTCGCGAGGCGCCGATGGCCGCGAGGTCATCGCGCGCTTGCTCGATCGAGACGCCGGTCTCGAGCCGTCCGATCATGCGCAACTGATTGCCCCATTCCCCCGACTGGAATGGCGCCTGCGCGCGGAACTGCATCGCCGACCACACCTCGGACGCGGGCGCGAGCACGTTCTCGAAGCCGGGCGGCATGACCCCGATGACCGTGTGCGGCACGCCGCCGAGGCGAATGGTTTGATTCACCGCTGCGCGCGCGCTTTCGAATCGCCGCCTCGCAAGCGCGTCGCTGACGATTACAAATTGCGGACCGCCAACGGTCTCGTCGCTGGCCTCGAAGTTGCGTCCGACTGCAGGTGACATGCCCAACACGCGGAAGTAATCCGCCGTCACTCGGTCCCCGGCGAGTAGCTCCGACTCACCGTCGCCGGCGATCACAGCTCCCCAACGTTGGGCGACTGCGAGACCCTCGAACGAGCGGCTGCGAGCCGCAACTTCTATGTACGTGCCGTACGCCGTCTCCAACCCCGCGCCGTCAGGCGTGCGGCCGGTGAGCATGACGATCCGATCCGCTTCTGGGTACGGCAGCGGCTCGACCAGAATCGGCCACAGCGCGCTCACGATCGCCGTCGTCGCGCCGATGCCGAGCGCGAGGGTCCCGATCGCGGTCGCGGCAAAACCAGGGCTCTGCCGCAACCGGCGTAGCGCATGCCGCAAGTCGATGAGAATCGCCTCGGCCACGTTTTCCCACCCGTACGAGCGCAACTCTTCGCGAGCTCGCCCGATGTCGCCGAGCTGCTGCCGCGCGACGCGCGCAGCTTCTTGCGGCGAGTGCCCCTGCTTAACTAGATCGGCGCGGGCGCGCTCATAGTAGTCGCGAACCTCTTCGTCGATCTCGTCGTCGACACTCGCACGATGTGTCAGCGTGCGGAGGCCTCGGGCAACTTGGCGCCACAACGACATGCGCTCAAGCCTCTGCCTTGAGGAGCCGCGACATAGCGGTCATGCGCCGCTGCCACGATTCGGTCTCGACTTCGAGCTGTGTCCGGCCCGCTGCCGTCAGCGAGTAGTACTTGGCGCGCCGTGAGTTATCGGTGTCGCGCCATTTCGCGTCCAGCCACCCCGCGCGCTCGAGCCGATGGAGCGCCGTGAGGAGTGACCCGGGATTCACCTTGAACACGCCGCGCGAGATCTGCTCGATGCGCCGCGCGATGCCGTAGCCGTGCATCGACGCTACGCTCAGCGTCCTCAAGATCAGCATATCGAGCGTGCCTTGGATGAGGTCTGTGTTGGGCTCTGTCATCGAGCCTCCGCAGGGTCGGTGCGGCCACGATCGCGGTTCTCATCTTGATTGTCAAGATGTGACAGGCAAGTGGAGAGATAGTCGAGATTGGAGCCTATCGACCCCGGCGTTCGCGTCTGTCGACTTGCCGTCACCTCAGCGGCGGAAAGGCTCGAGTGTCATCAGCTGCGTGCTCACCTCGACTCCCTCGAATCCGGGATTCTGTGCAAGCGCGATCGCGAGATCGCGCTGCAGCGAACCCCTGACATCGTACGCGACACCTCTAATGTCGCAGGAGCGTGTCATGAACAGCTCGCCGATATATACGACCTTGCCCGGTTCGACCTTGAACGTCGCTATCGGATCTCCCGAAAGGCTGGCAACCAAGTTGATGATGTAGTGCTCGAACTGATACTCGCCTGGGCTGAGCCCGAAAGCGAAGACGAAACCGTGGTGATCGGGGAAATTGCTCTCGAATATCCCGGCGTTGATTGGCATTTGCGGAATCCCGCGTGCCGAGCGCCGCCCTTCCTTGCCCGCACGTTTCGTGTTCAGCGAAAGATAGGTCATCAAACCGCCCTTACACGGTGTAGCGGCTCCGGCGCTCATCAGCACGACGCCATGACCTTTCGCGAACGCCGCGGCCAGGTCGACACGCCACGGCGAGGCGATGAAGTCTTCCTTGGCGGCTGACGGCGTCGCGGCGAGAATCATTACAAGCAGGATGCCGAGCTTACCCATTAGTGCCTCCGTGCGCCGTGCTAGTGCGTGAGCGTATCTACTGAGTCGCCCGAGCGACCGGAGCTCCCGCCGCTCGGCTCGAAGCCGCCCTCGAGCGAGAAGAGCCAGACACTGTCGCCGCGCTTCGTGTCCGGGAAGAACGAGCCCGCGGACAGGGCAACGACATACTGTTGGCCCTCGTGCTCGAACGTGCTCGCGGCCGCATGAATACCTGCGTCGGTCTGGAACTCCCAGAGCAAATTCCCGTTCGCCTTGTCGAGCGCCGTGAAACGGCCGTCGTTCCGGCCGACGAAAACCAAGCCGCCGCGTGTGACGATCGAGCCCGCGTAGCACATCTCGGTCCACTGTCGGCGCCACGCGAGACGGTTCGTCTTGAGATCGACGGCCGCGAAGATGCCGCGGCGAGGCGCGCCCGAGCGCGTGTACTCGCCGCCGAAGTAGCGTCCGCCCGGCGTCGGCATTTCCCACTCGGCGCCGCCTTCGGTCGTCGAGTACGCGGCGGCGCCGTCGTGCGCGCAGACATAGAAGATATTCGTCTCGGGATCGTACGAGCTCGGCGGCCAGTTTGCGCCGCCGGTCGCGAGCGGCTTCACGATAACCGGCTTGTCCCAGAACGGCGTGAAGATCCGCCCTTGATTGACGGGATCGAAGCCCTCGAACGGGATGTCGATCTCGTGCGGCACGATCTCGTCACCGAGCGGATACGGTTGCGTCGGCGACGTCGCCTGGCGTGGCTCCTGCGGCACCGGTCGCTCCTCGATGCCGACGAGCGGCTCGCCGGTTTCGCGGTCGAGGATATAGACGTAGCCGGTTTTACCGACCTCGACGATGCCTTTGCGCATACGCCCGTCGTATTCGGCGTCGAACAAGATCACGGGATTCGGCGCGTCATAGTCCCAGAGGTCGTGGTGCACCTGCTGGAAGTGCCAGCGGTACGCGCCGGTTTTCGCGTCGATCGCGACGATCGAGACGCTGAAAAGATTGTCGCCGGGCCGCACTGAGCCATTGAGATCGGGACCGGGGTTGCCGGTCGAGAAATAGACGAGACTTAAGCTCGGATCGACGGCCGGCGTCTGCCAAACGGCCGCGCCGCCGTACTCCCACGCATCGTTGTAATCGGGCCAGGTGTCGTGTCCGAGTTCGCCGGGTCCCGGGATCGTGTAGAACGTCCAGACGAGCGCGCCGGTCGCGGCGTTGAACGCTTTCACGCGGCCACGGCTCGCACGATCGCCGCCCGCGAAGCCCGTGATCACGAGGCCGTCGTAATAGAGCGGCGCGGCCGTGATGCTGAAGCCCTCGTCGTTCTGCTCCGCCTGCACGGACCAGACGACCTCGCCCGTTGCTTGATCGAGCGCGACGAGCTTGCCGTCGAGCTGGCCGGAGTAGATTCTGCCGCCGCCCATCGCGACGCCGCGGCTCATCCAGCCGCAACAGATGGCCGTGATTTCGGGATCGAGATTCGCTTCATGCGTCCAGAGGATGTCACCGCTCTCGACGTCGATCGCGAACACGTCGTTCGCGCCCGTCGGAATATAGATGACACCTGCATACACGAGCGGCTGCGCCTGACCCGAGTACTTGCTGTCCGTGCCCGAGCCATTCAAGCTCGTGCGCCAGCGGGGCTTGAGCGCGGCGACGTTGTCGCGATTGATCTGCGTGAGCGGCGAATAGCGCTGGTTGTAGACGTTGCCGCCGTTCGTGATCCAGCCGTCGGTCGGCCACGCCGTGAGCTCGTCCGCCGAGAAAGCCGGCGAGACTGCGGGCACGGTCTGCTGCGCGGCGGCGGAACCCGCCGCGAGCACGAGAACCGCCGCTGCAAGACAAGCTCGCGACACAAGAACCCACATCGATCGTGCCCCCTGGAGCGGACAATCCTAGCACCAGGGATGCGGCACTACTCGTACAAGTAGTAGCGCGCGACGACCGGCGGGGCAGCGACGGCCCGGGCATCCATTACCCTGGGTCGGAACCGGTTGCGTGATATACGGCGGATGGCGCGGGTCTTGTCGGCGTCAGTCGCGCTCGTGGTCGCATCCACGATCTCGATACGCCGGCTCTCTCCGTATTTCGTGATCTCGAACGAGAAATCGATATATCCCGTCGCTTCCGCCGTCTCGTCTACAACCAGAGGATTCGGCGAGAACGCCGGCAGCATGACGGGTTTCTGCGCCAAGAAAATCCTTTCGATGGACGCTTGGCCTTCGGCCGTTTCCTCGAGCAACCCGTATGCCAACGCGTATTCCTCGAGCGCGAGTGCGTTCCGAGAGTACAAGAGGTCCCAGTCCGCGAGCGCGACGATCGCATCTACTTGATTCAGGCCCGACGCGGAAGTCTCGGTCACGTAGTCGAACATGCGCTGCAAAGCGAGCCTGCCGAGCCGATAGGGATTGTCGGCATCGTCGGTGCGAAAGACCTCCGCTTCGCGACCTTCGAGCCAACCTCGTTCGACCAGGGCCGCGCCGGGCGAATCCGGGAGGTCCCAGTCGGCCAAGAGAAGCAGCGCATCGACCGTGCTTCGCCACGGCTCCTTGTTGCGCACGACAGGTGGGGGAAGAAAGAGGTCGAGATCGGGATCGAGCGGGTCGATCTCATTGTAGTACCGAATCAGATCGCTGCTGCGGGCGAGCTCCTGCTCGAGCTCGCGAAGCTCCTCGCTGGAATAGAGCTCATTGCGGAGGATCACTGCGATTGCGTCGGCGTAGTTGCGCTGGGCGTCGTAAACGAGCGCCCGAACCGCGTCGCGCCTGCTCCCAGATTGGCAATTGCCAGCAGTATCGCTGCGCGACCAGTCGTAGTAACAGCCGAGCGCGATCTGCGGCGGCCGCTCCCCGGCAAGATATCGATCGACGACGTCCAACCGCCCGGCGCCGATCTCGCGCAAAACCGGCACCGTCCGCATGTCATCCGGATGGCGCCTCATGAGCGTCAGCAGCTCCTGCTCGCGCTCCCAGGCACCCGCATAGTTGCCGCTCGCTTCATCGGCCCGGATCAATTGTTGGATCAACGGCGCTTGCTCGAGCGAATAGACGCCGTAGCTCATGCGAACGATTTGTAGAGCTCGCTCGGTGGCCGCTCCGGCCAGAGCATCGTCTCCGCTTTCCTGATACAAGAGGCCCAGCGCCTTCCAGAGATCGATCGAGTCCGGCGAATTGGGACCATCCTCGGCCTCTATCCGCTGCAATTGGTCGATGATCTGCCGCTCCTGCTCGTCGCGAGCGACGGGCTCGAACGGCGGCTGCGAGACTGCCGCGAGCGGCACGACGGTCACCGCAAGCCATGCGATAACGGCCGCTACTCTTGGTACCTGCCGCACGTCGAACGAGATCATCGCGCCTCCGCCCCGGCGAGCATGGCCGCCGCTTTGGAGCCTATATACTAGTCACCGTGAAACGCTCCCACCAATGGCTCGCGGCGGCCTCTGCAGCGGTCGCCGGCGTAGCAGTCGGCACCGTTTCGTGGCGCGCGCTCGAGCACGCCCGCGAGCGGGAGCGTTGGGGAATGCTCAAAACCTACTGCATCGACTGCCACAACTCCGTCGACCGCGCCGGTGAATTGAGCTTCGAGGAGCTTTCTGCGGAATCCGTGCCCGAGCACGCCGAAATCTTCGAGCAGGTCATAAGTAAGCTCCGCGGACGACAAATGCCGCCGCCCGCCGAGCCGCAGCCGGAGCAAGACGACGTCGACGCGCTCGTCGCGTGGCTCGAGCGCTCGATCGATGCGGGCACTGCCGAGCGGCCCGTAGGTTACGTCCCGGCGCAGCGCCTGAGCCGCGACGAGTACGCCCACGCGGTCAAGGACCTGCTCGGCGTGGAGATCGACCCCGTCGAGCACCTGCCCGCCGAGATCGAGGTCGAGGGATTCACGAACATCGCCGCGGCGCTCTCGGCATCGCCCGCGTTCGTCGAGCAATACGTGAACGCGGCGAGCGAGGTCGCGCATCTCGCCGTCGGCGAGCCAGAGCCCAAAGTCAGAACGGCATTCTTCCCGCGGCCGACCGCGGACCAGGATGCGTACGTCGACGGCATGCCGCTCGGCACGCGCGGCGGCATCAAGTTCACGCATACATTCCCGGCCGACGGCGAGTATCGCTTCACGCTCAAGGATATCGGCGCAGGGCTCTACCCGCGTTCGTTGGAAACGCGGCACACGCTCGTCGTGCTCGTCGACCGCAACGAAGTGTTTCGCGTCGACGTCGGCGGGCCCGAGGACTTGGCACTCATCGACCGCGGCGGCGCGCCGGCACGCGCCGAGATCATGGAGCGATTCACGAACATGCCGGTGCCCGTGACGGCCGGCGTGCACGAACTCGCGATCACATTCATCGAGCGCTCGCGCGCGCTCGACGATGAGCAGATCACGCCGTTCGATCCCGCCGACAGCTTCAGCTTCACGGGCGCACCGCGCGTGCCGGGGATCTTCGGCGGCGTCGACATGATCGGACCGTACGGGTCGCCGGGGCTTTCGCCGACGGCGAGCCGCCGCAAGCTCTTCGTCTGCGAGCCCGAAGTGCCCGAACGCGAGCGCGCGTGCGCGGAGCAGATCACCGTGAATCTCGCGCGGCGCGCGTTTCGCCGGCCGATCGGCCAAGCGGACCTCGATCGGCTCATGCCGTTCTACGAGGAAGGGCGACGCGGCCCAGGCGGCTTCGACGAAGGGATCGAGCTCTTGGTGACCGCAGTGCTCGCGAGCCCCGATTTCCTCTATCGCGCGATTGCGCCGCGCGCCCCCGCGGGCACCGACGGCGACGTGGCTGCGCGCGCCGATGCGGTTCCCGGTGGCGACGCCGACGCGGCTGCCCAAAGCTACGCGCTCGACGATTTCGAGCTCGCGTCGCGGCTCTCCTTCTTTCTCTGGAGCCAGGGCCCGGACGAGGAGCTGCTCGACCTCGCCGCCGCGGGCGAGCTCTCCCGACCGGAAGTGCTCGTTACCCAAGTCGAGCGCATGCTCGCCGATCCGAGGGCAGAGGTGCTCGTCGATGAATTCGCGCTGCGCTGGCTCAACGTCGACGATCTCGAGGCGGTCGTGCCCGATCGGCTGCTATTCCCGGAGTTCACGGATGGCCTGCGCGAGGACTTCGCGGAGGAAATCAGACTCTTCCTCGCGAGCGTTCTACTCGAGGACAAGAACGTGCGGACGCTGCTCACCGCGGACTATACGTATTTGAACGAGCGTCTCGCGCGCCACTACGGCGTGCCGGGCGTCGTCGGCCCGCAGTTCCGGCGCGTGGCGCTCGCCGACCCGCACCGACACGGGCTCCTCGGCAAGGGCGCAATGTTGTTGCGCACGTCGTACGGCGACCGCACCTCGCCGGTGCTGCGCGGCGCTTGGGTGCTCGACCGGCTCATGGGCACGCCGCCCACGCCGCCGCCACCTGGGGTCGAGACCAACCTCATGCAAGTCGCCGGTGAAATCCCGAAGACGCTGCGCGCGCGGCTCGAGCAGCACCGTAAGGCGCCGAACTGCAACGCGTGTCACGGCACGATCGATCCCTACGGCCTGGCACTCGAGAATTTCACGGCCACGGGCCGATGGCGCGATTATGACGAAGACGCGCACGCGCCGATCGACGCGAGCACGGCGCTTCCGGGCGGCCGCCCCATCAACGGTCCCGTGGAGCTCGCGGCGGCGCTGCTCAAGAGCCCCGACCAGTTCGTGCAGGCCTTGACCAAGAAGCTCATGATGTATGCGCTCGGCCGCGAGCTCGAGTACTACGACATGCCCGAGGTGCGTGCCGTCGTGCACGCCGCAGAAGGCGAAGACTATCGATTCTCGGCTATCGTCGCGGGCATAGTGCAGAGCGACGCATTCCGTATGCAAGCCGTCGTCGGCGATAATGCTGTCCAGGTGGCCGACGCGAGCGTGAGCGGCCCGAGCGGAGACTAGCTATGTTCCTCACCAAGAAGCACCTTTCCAGGCGCACGGTTCTCAAGGCCGGCGGCGTGTCGCTCGGATTGCCGCTGCTCGATGCGATGATCCCGGCCGCGACCGCGCTCGCACAAACCGCGGCAGCGCCGAAGCTCCGCGCGGGATTCTTCTATATCCCGCACGGCGCGATCCTGTGGAACACCGCTTTCGGCAAGGACATGGACCACTGGACGCCGAGCGGCGCGGGCGACGCGTTCAAGTTGAGCCCGATCTTGGAGCCCCTCGAGACCTACAAGCGCTACGTCACTTCGTTCGCGAACCTCGAGAACAAGGCGCCGCAGAACTCCGTGCACACGCTCGTGCCAGCGACGTGGCTCTCGGGCGTGCGCCCCGCCGAAAAGGCGACGGGCGCAATGATGGCGCCGACGATCGACCAAATGATCGCCGAGCACATTGGTCAAGAGACGGTGCTGCCTTCGCTCGAGGTCGCTTCGGAGACTCCTACCCAGAGCGCCGCCTGCGGCACGAGCGCGTGTTACTACAGCTCGACGCTGGCATTTCGCGATGCCACGACGCCGTTGCCGATGGAATTCAATCCGCGCAAGGTGTTCGTGCAGCTCTTCGGCGCGGGCGATACGCCCGAGGAGCGCGAGACCATCGCGCGCCGCAGAGCCAGCGTCCTCGACATGATCAATGAGCGTTCGCACGATCTCCAACAGACGCTGGGGCCGCAAGATCGCATCGTGCTCGAGAACTACCTCGAGTCCGTGCGCGAGACCGAGAGGCGCGTCGAGAAAGCCTCCGCCCGCGACCTCTCCGGCATCGAGCTGCCCGACACGCCGATCGGCGAGCTCACCGATTTCGACGAGCAGGTCAAGCTGATGTTCGACCTGATTGCTTTGGCCTATCAGGCGGATGTCACGCGCGTAGCGTCCTACATCATGGTCGCCGAAGGTACGAACCGAACGTACAACCACATCGGCGTCTCGGACGCGTTCCACCCCGTGTCGCACCACGCGAACAACCTCGAGCGCATCCAGAAGCTCGTGAAGATCCAACGCTATCACGTCGAGCGATTCGCGGAATTCGTCGACAAGCTCGCGAAGACACCCGACGGCGACGGCTCATTGCTCGATCACGCAATGCTGATGTACGGCTCGAACATGTCGAACAGCGACCGTCACAACAACTATCCGTTGCCGATCATCTTGGTCGGCGGCGCGAACGGCGCGCTCCGCGGCGGCCAGCACGTCGAGCTCCCGGAATACACGACGCTCACGAACCTGCATCTCACCGTGCTCAACAAGGCGGGCCTCGAGATGACGAGCTTCGCCGACAGCACGGGCGCGATCGCCGGCGTTTAGGGCGACATGCCGAGCACGGGTCACGGTTCCACGAGCCGCCGAGCGTTGCTCCGCGGCGTTGTCGCCGGTGTTGCCGGCATGGCCCTGCCCCGGTTTGCGAGCGTCGGCTTTGCGGCCGGCAACGTCGTCGCAACGCCCATTGCGCCCGACCTCACGCTGCTCGCGGGCGCGGGCGGCAATGTGCTTTCCCTCGCGACCTCGGACGGCAAAGTGCTCGTCGACAGCGGCGCCACGGCGTTCACTAACGACCTGGTGGCGACACTCGAAGGGCTCCCCGGCGGAGCCGTCACGGCGCTGTTCAATACGCATTGGCATCTCGAGCAGGTCGGCGGCAACGAGACATTCGGCCGCGGCGGCGCTGCGATCGTCGCGCACGAGAAAACACGCATTCGATTGAGCACGGGCTACTACGTCCCGACCGAGGATCGTTACGAGAAGCCGCTGCCCGAGGCGGCGGTGCCAACAGAAAGCTTTCACACGACGCACGCGGCGACCATCGGCGGCCGGCAGATCGAGTGCGGGTACTTGATCGAGGCGCATACCGACGGCGACATCTACGTGGCGTTTCCGGATCTCAACATCATCGCCGTCGGCGACGTCTTGGCGCCCGCGCGCGATCCCGTGTTCGACTGGTTCGGGGGCGGTTGGCTCGGTGGGCGCGTCGATTCGCTCGCGCTTTTGCTCGCGAAGACCGACGTCGACGCACGGTTCGTCCCGAGCTACGGTCCCGTCGTCGGGCGCGCCGAGTTGCAGGCCGAGCACGACATGCTGCTCGAGCTCTTCGACCGCATGGTCGTGCACGTGCGGCTCGGCGAAAGCTCCGACGATATGCTGGCGGCAGGAGTGTTAGACGGACTCGGCCGGACGTTCGACGATCCCGCGGGTCTTCTCTACGCGCTCCACAAGGGATTCTGGGCGCATCACAACAAGCTGACCCACGACATCGTGTAGCGACGGCGGGATTGCGCCTTGCCATTCAGGTACACGTCAGGTTTACTGTGGTGGACTAGTTGAATCTGCCGATCGGGGGTATTCCAAAGTGAAACACTTGATTCTGGCTGCCGCGGCGTTGCTCGCGGGATGCTCGAGCTCGACGACGATCCGGACCTGGGATCCGGAAGCCCGTATCTACATCGATGGCGAGTACCAGGGCATGGGTGAGACCCATTACTCCGACCGCAAGCTCGCGTTCACGACGATCGATGTGAGCGTGCGCAAGGACGGCTGTGAGGCGCAGAACTACCGCATCCGCCGCAACGAGCGGCCGGATTACGGCGCGATCGTCTTCGGTTACTACCTCGCCGTGCCCATGCTGTGGCTATCGCAGTACAACGACTATCACAGCTATCCGTTCCATTGCGAGCAAATTACCGCGGCGCAATAAGTTTCGCGGTCCATGAAAGGCTCAGTGCTCGCGCTCGTTGGCCTGCTCGCCTCGGCTTCCGCCGCGGCCGAGAGCCCGCTCGCCGACGCGATCCAAAACGGCCACCGTGCAGTTGCGCTCGAGCTCATCGCCGATGGCGCCGACGTGAACGCCCCCCAAGGCGACGGCGCGACGCCGCTGCACTGGGCCGTCTACAAGCTGGATCCCGAGCTCGTCGAGCGCCTGCTCGACCGTGGCGCGAACGCGGACGTCGAGAACCGTTACGGCTCGAGCCCGCTCGCTGAGGCCGTCAAGGCCGGCAACGCGCAGCTCGTTGAAATGTTGCTCGACGCGGGCGCCGACGTCGATTCGCCGAACCTCGACGGCGAGACGACGCTGATGCTCGCGGCACGCACAGGATCGGTCGAGGTCGTGAAGTTGCTGCTCGATGCCGGCGCCGACGTGAACGCGCGCGAGCTTTGGCGCGAGCAGACGGCGCTCATGTGGGCGGCCGGCGACGCATTCCCCGAGGTCGTCAAGCTCTTGCTCGAGCACGGCGCGGATCCCAAGGCGCGCGCCGCCGCGAACGACTGGGGCGCGCAGATCACCTCCGAGCCGCGCGCACAGTACCGCCCGACCGGGGGCCTCACGCCGCTGCTCTATGCGGCGCGCGCGGGTTGCGCGGCCTGCGTGCGCGCGATTCTCGCCGCAGGCGAGGACGTCGACCGGCCGACGCCGGACGGCGTCACGGCGCTCATGCTCGCGCTCGACAACTACGAGTTCGACACCGCGATGGTGCTGCTCGATGAAGGCGCGAATCCGCACTATGCCGACTGGTGGGGGCGAACGGCGCTTTATCTCGCCGTCGACTTGAACACTTATGTGCCGCGCGAGGCGGCGCATCCGCGTTCGACCAACACGACCGGCTTCGACGTCGTCCAGCGCCTGCTCGCGGCGGGAGTCGAAGTGGATCCGCAGCTCAACATGCATCGGCCGGGACGCGGCGGTAACAGCGCGCGGTTCACGGATTACTTGCTCACGACGGGCGCGACGCCGCTCTTGCGCGCCGCGATCACGCATGACGACGAGACGATGCGCGCGTTGCTCGCGGCCGGGGCCGATGTCGATCTGCCGAACGTCATGGGCGTGACGCCGCTCATGGCCACGGCCGGCGTCGGCGTGCGCAACATCAACTTCGGCGCGAACCGCTCGCCCGACTTCGAGGGCGACCCCGAGATCGAGGACAAGGTCATTGCCTCGCTCGAGATCCTGCTCGCGGCCGGCGCCGACATCAACGCGCGCGTCGCGGATACCCAGAGCCGCACAGCGCGCATCGCAAGGCCGAGCGCAATCACGGATCGCGACGGCCAGACTGCTCTTTACTCTGCGGCGGGCCGCGGTTGGGCGCGCGTCGCGAGCTTCCTCGTCGAGCACGGCGCGGAGGTCGACATAGTCGACGCGCGCGGCCGCTCGCCGCTCGATGAAGCGTCGAGCCTCGTCGGTGGGCAGCCGATTCCTGGATCCGAGAAAGTCGTCGAGACCCTGCGAAACGCCAGCGCCACCAAGGCGTTCTGAGCAAAGGCGCGTACGTGTCCGTCCCGCTCCCGGGATGGCGCGTGCGATTCCGGGACGTTGCGCACCTCCGGATCGACCTCGAGCTTAGACTTGGGTATTGGCACGGGGTTTGCTTTGTGACGGTCATGTCGTTCTTTACCGATTTAGCACGCGATTTGCGATACGCCGCCCGCGCACTGCTGCGCACGCCCGGTTTCACGGTCGTCGCCGTGGCCGTGCTGGCGCTCGGCATCGGCGCAACGTCCGCGATCTTCAGCCTCGTGAGCGCCGTATGGCTCAAGCCTCTGCCCTTCGCAAACGAAGAGCGGCTCGTGTCTTTATGGGTGGATATGTCTTCGGTCGGCGGCCCGCCGCGTCTCGAGCCCCCGCCCCGCAACTTCGATTTGTGGCGTCAGCGCGCGACATCGTTCGACGAAATGGCGGCCGTCGTGCCCTCGAGCATGAACCTTACCGGCGAAGGCGAGCCGGAGCGGCTCGCGGCCGTGCGCACGACGCCGAATCTGTTCGCAACGATCGGTTTGGCACCCATCCTTGGCCGCACGTTCGCGCCCGACGACGGCGCGAGCGAGGCCGTCGTGGTCAGCGAGCGGTTTTGGCGGCGCCGCTTGAACGGCGACCCCGCAGCTATCGGCCGCACGCTCACGCTCGACGGCACCCCGCATCCCGTCGTCGGCGTCGTGCCGCCGGATTTTCGCTTCCCCTACGGCGAAAAGGACGTGTTCATCGCGACGGCGTTCGCGCCGGAGCTCTTGGCCGAGGACGGCGCGTTCATCTGGTCCGTGGTTGCGAAGCTGCGCGCCGGCGTTTCCATAGAAGCGGCGCAGGCCGAGATGAACGCCGTCGCCGACGCGCTTCGCGCCGAGAATTCGACCGGCCAGCCCGTCGCCGTGGTGCCGCTGCGCGAGACGCTCGTGCGCGGCGGCCTCACTACGCGCGACGTCCGTCCTACCGTACTGGCGCTGCTCGGCGCCGTCGGGCTCGTGTTGCTGATCGCGTGCGCGAACGTCGCAAACCTCATGCTCGCGCGCGCGACGGTGCGACAGAAAGAGCTCGCGATCCGCAAGGCACTCGGCGCCGCGCAGGGCCGCGTGCTGCGCCAGCTTTTGACGGAGAGTGGCGTCCTGGCCGGGCTCGGCGTCGTTTTCGGCTTGGGTCTCGCGGCCGCGTGTTTCGGCTATCTGACACGGTTGCTGCCGGCGACGCTGCCGGCGAGCACGACGCTCGCCCTCGATTCGCGCGTGCTTGCATTGACTGTCGGCGCGACGCTCGTGACCGTGCTGCTCTTCGGGGCCGGACCCGCGTTCGCGGCCGCGCGCCGAGATTTCAGCGCCGCATTCGGCAGATCCGTCGGCGCTCATAGCACGAAAGCGAAACGGTTGCGCACGACGCTCGTCGTCGCGGAAATCGCGTTGACTGTCGTGCTGCTCGCGGGTGCCGGGCTGTTGCTGCGCAGCTATGCGGCGGTGTTGGCCGTCGATCCCGGCTTCGATACCGAAGACGTCTTGCTCGTCGATACCCCGCTGTCCTCATCGCGTCATCCCACTGCGGCCGATCGCGATACCTTCTACCAACGTGTGCTCGAGCGAGTGCGCGCGTTGCCGGGTGTCGAAAACGCCGGCTATACGAACTTTGCGCCACTCGTGATCAAGGGTCTGCGCTCCATCACGTTCGTCGAAGGTCGTCCGCGCCCCGGTCAACAAGAGCTGTTCAGCACGGTCGCACAGAACAGAGGCGTGAGCCCCGGATATCTCGAGGCGCTCGGCGTGCCGCTCGTGAGCGGCCGGTTCGTCGACGCGCGCGACACGCGTGACGCGCCGCCCGTCGCCGTCATCAACGAGGCCATGGTGCGGCTGCATTGGCCCGACGAGGATCCGATCGGGAAACGGTTCAGTTTCGGCCTCGGCGACATCGAGACACTCTTCACCGTCGTCGGCGTCGTCGCTGACATGCGTCAGGACGGCCTCGACGCGCCCGCATTCCCCGAGGTCTACGCGTCGATCGACCAGGTCGGCGACGACGGAGAATTCAGCCTCATGTGGCCACAGCAGCTCGTCGTGCGGACGAGCGGCGATCCTCTCGCGCTCGGTCCGGCGGTGCGCCAAGCCGTCTGGGACATCGACGCCGACCAGCCCGTTGCAACCGTTCGCGCGCTCAGCGAGGTTCTCGACGCCGAGCTCGCGGGCCGCAGCACACAGCTCACGCTGATCGGCTCGTTCGCGTTACTCGCGCTCGTGCTCGCGGCCGTCGGCCTCTACGGCACGTTGAGCTACACGGTTTCGCAGAGCACTTCCGAGATTGGCCTGCGTATGGCGCTCGGCGCGAACGAGAGCACCGTGGTCGGCTCCGTAGTTCGCTCGGCGCTGGCGGCGGCGCTGCTCGGTATCGGCATCGGTTTGGTGGTCGCGTACGCACTGACGCGCACGATCGCATCGTTCTTGTACGAGGTGAGCCCGACGGATCCCACGACCGCGGTCGGAGTTACCGCCGTGCTGCTCGCCGTCGCGGCGCTCGCGGCGTTCGTGCCGGCGCGCCGCGCCGCAAGCGTCGACCCGGCCTTGACGCTACGCGCCGAGACGTAACGGAAGCGCGATCAGGCCGACGAAACCAGGGGGTGGCGCGGCCTGCCGCGCGGCGGATGTCGCGAAACGGCCCGCAGCGCGGGCGTGTAGGTCGCCATTCCCTCCGATACTCCGAGGCTGAAGGGGTTGCGCACGGTGACGCCACCGTACACGGCGTGGTCCTGAAGGTCCTCGGTGAGCAGTAGAGCGCAGTTCTGCAATTCCGCGGCGCCCACGATCAGGCTGTCCCACCAACTCAAGCCATACCGGTCCTCGATCTCGCGCGCCCGCCCTAGGAGCTCGACATCGGTCGGTTGCGGATTCCAGGTCAGAAGGTCGCTGACGTGCTCCCAAGCGTCCTCGCGCGTAATTGCCGGCTTGATTTTCCGCGTGAGGCTGACATAACACTCGCTGAGCACCTGCATGCTCGTACGACCGGCTTCTTCACGCCACAGTCGCTCGATCCACTCCGCAGCCAGGGGTTGCCGCACGCGCTCGTTGACCTGGCGCGCGTAAACGAAAACGTTCGTGTCAACGAAGACCGGCGCGGTCATGCAACTCCTCGCGCTTAGGTCTACGGCCCGCGGCCCATTGAAACTTCATGGGCTTCGACGCCAGGAACCGGCGCATCGCGCGGTCGTATGCGCGCGCCTCGCGCATCCGCTCCTGCAACATCTCGCTTACGAACCGGGACACGCTCTTTCCACGCTCCGCCGCGTGTACGCGAACCCATGCGGCAGTCTTTTCGTCCAGAGTGATGGTGACGTTTCTCACGATGGAAACCACATTGCGGCCGTGGCATGAATATACACGATCCTCGTGTGATTAGCCTAAAGCTCCGTGGCTGTATGTAGTTTGCGGGCTACCGCGCCAGGCTTTCGTACGCGCGGTCGATGAAGTAGGTCCTCGGGTTGCCGTACTTGGTGTCCCACTCGCGCGTCGGCTCGGCGGCGACGACTTGCTCGAGCGTCGCGCCGTCGGCGATCAGCGCCGCGATGCGGCTGCGCACGATACGCAGCATCTCGACGTAGGCCGCGAGGTCCGCGGTGGTTGCGACCCGCCCGTGACCGGGCACGACGACCGTTGCCGCATCGATCTCCTCGAGAACGCGACTGCAAAACTCGATCAAACCGTCGAAGTCGCCGCCGTTGTCGACATCGAAGAAAGGATATGCGGCCGAAAGAAAGACGTCGCCCATGTGCACGACGTTGTGCTCGCGAAAGATCACCACGGTATCGCCGGCCGTGTGTGCGCGCGCGAAGTGCAAGAGCACGATCTGCTCACCATTCAGAAAGAGCTCGGTGCGCTCGTCGTAAGTAATCACCGGCAGCGCGGCTGCAGGATAAGCAGGTTGATCGAGCACGGTTCGCACGACGTTGACTTTGTTGTCGTGCATCAGCATCTCGCGCGAGTTCGTGTGCGCGACGAGCACGGAGCCGTCCGGGCCGAATACCTTGTTGCCCTCGGCATGGTCGTCGTGCCAGTGCGTGTTGATCGCGACGCGGACTTCGCCGCCGCCGAGCGCGGCGATCGCCGCACGATACTTCGGCACGAACGCCGGAAATCCCGTGTCGACGATCACAACGCCGTCCGCGCCGAGCAAGGCCAGCACGTTGCCCGCGACCTGACCGCCGCCGGCGCCGAAGAGCAAGTGCAGATCCGGCGCCAGGGATTGAACCGTGACTTCCGGTGCCTCGGGCGGCTGCGCCGCGGCGCTCGCGGCGACTACGGTGGTGCCAATCAGCGCGTGTAGGAGCGGCTTCAGCCGCGAGGTTTTCATTCGACTGCGAAGACCCACACGACGCCCCCCTGCGGCACGATCGTCTCCTGATTGAAAAAACCGTCGACGCGGCGTTGCGAGGCGACGGAATCGACACCCCACCCCGCCTGCACGGCAATGTACTGCTTGCCGTCGACTTCGTACGCGACGGGAGCGCCGAGCACGCCCGAGCTCAGGCGAGACTGCCAGAGCAGCTCGCCCGTACGCGCATCGAATGCGCGGAAGTAGCGATCCGCCGTGCCGCCCGAGAAGACCAGACCACCGGCCGTCGTGAGCACCGGCCCCCAATTCGCAAACGGGCCGTACTCGTGTGTCCAGACACGCTCTCCCGTTGCGAGATTCCACGCTTGCAGCTCGCCGACATGGTCGGCGCCTTCACGCAAGGTCGCAGTCACACCCGTGATGCCCGTGAATCCGCGGCCCGGCACGTACTCGGTGGCCTCGCCCACCATCGTCGTGCAGAGGTTGTCGTTCGCGGGCACGTAGAGCAGGCGCGTCTTGGGGTTATATGCGGCCGGCGGCCAATTCTTCCCGCCGTGGAGCGACGGGCAGAACGTCGCGGGCTTGCCGATCGCCGGCTTCTTGTCCATGTCGTATTCGGGACGCCCCGTCTCCGGGTCGATCGCCGTAAAGACATCCTGGTACACGTACGGAAATGCATCGACGAAGCCGATGCCTTGCGCGCGCCGTTCGAGAATCCACAAGTAGCCGTCACGAGCCGGATGCACGAGCGTCGGAATCGTCCGCCCGCCGCGGGCGACGTCGATCAAGAGCGGTGCGTCGACTTCGTCCCAATCCCACGAGTCGTTCCAGTGGTATTGGTGATGGCCGCGGATCGCCCCCGTGTCGGCGTCGAACGCGACGACAGAGGTCGTGTAGAGGTTGTCGCCGGGGCGCGTGTCACCGGTCCACGGACCGGGGTTGCCCGTGCCCCAGTAGGTGAGGTTGAGCGCCGGATCGTAGGTGCCCGTGACCCACGTCGGCGCACCGCCCGTTCGCCATGAATCGCCGGTCCAGGTCTCGCTGCCGGGCTCGCCCGGCGCGGGAATCGTGTAGGTCTTCCACGCCTGTTCGCCGCTCTCGGCGTCGTATGCGACGACGAACCCGCGGATACCGCGCTCGCCGCCCGAGGCGCCGACGAGAATCTTGCCGTGCACGGCGAGCGGCGCGAGCGTCATGTAGTAACCCGCGCGATAGTCGGCGACTTCCTTCTCCCATACGACGCCGCCCGTCGCCGCGTCGAACGCGACGAGCTTCGCGTCCGAAGTCGCCATGTAAACCTTGTTCCCGTAAAGGGCAGCGCCGCGATTCGTCGGATGGGCCATCTGCATGTCGGCGGGAAGTTGGCGTTGATACGCCCAGCGCACGCGGCCTGTGGTCGCTTCGATCGCGAGCAAACGGTTGAACGGCGTCGTCACGAACATGATGCCGTCGTTGACGATCGGCGGGCTTTCGTGGCCTTCGTTCGCACCCGTCGACAACGTCCACACGGGCGCGAGCCGCGCGACGTTGCGCGTATTGATCGCCGCGAGCGGACTGTAGCCCTGGCCGTCGTACGTGCGCCGGTACATGAGCCAATCCTCGGGCGCCGGGCTCGAAAGACGCGCATCGGTCACAACGCTGTAGTTCTCGATCGGCTGCGCGAGCGCCAACATGGGCGCGAGGCCCAAGCACAGGGCAGCTGCGGTTCTATTCATCGGTATACCGTTGTTGTCGTTATACGGCGACACTCGCAGCTTACCATCGCACCGCGCCGCAGCGTTATAATCGCCGCGCGATTTCCGCAACTCACCTGTGGAGAAAACTAGAACATGAGAACGCACATTTCATTGGCATCAGCTTTGGCGCTCGCGCTCGGCGCGCAGCTCGCATCCGCGCAGCAATTCACGCCGCCGACGTGGGATGGGCTCAACACGGACAAGAACGACTCGCTCTCGAAGGAAGAGGTCGCCGCCTGGGTTGCGACGCTGGGCGCCGGTCCGAACGGCGCAGTCAGCGCCGATGAGGTCTTCGGCCGCTGGGATGCGAACAAGGATGGATCGGTCTCGAAGCAAGAGTTCGACACGCGTCCGCGTCCGCAGGGCGGCCCGCCTCCGGGGAATTAGCCCGCCGCAGTAGCCCTGTCTGTAGGAGCGGCTTTTTCTGTGGGAGCGGCTTTAGCCGCGAGGCCTCGTAAGAGTCGCGACTGAAGTCGCTCCCACGTTAGAAATCGACCACGGCCGCGTCGCCGAGAATCAACTCGCGATACACGGGCAGCGACCAGCCCTGCTGCTCGAGCGCACCGAGGCGCGTGGCGAACATGCGCTCGAAATTCCGCTTAGTGCCGTAGAGCTCGCGGAGCTTCGCAGCCGAGAACGGCTCTTGGTAATTGCTCAAGCGGCACATGATCTGCGCGCCTTGCAGGCCATTCGCCGTTACGTAAGCGCTCGCGTTCGGTATCACCGGATCGATCGCCGTGATACTGGCTCCGTACTTCGCGACGGGAACGTCGACATAGGGTGTGCGGATTCCACCCAACGGATTTCCGTGCGCGTCGTCGGCCGCCTGCGAGCCGTCATTGCCGGTGTTGCGGTCGAGCAAAATTCGGTCCGCGCGTGGCGGCACGATGCCTTCGTCGACCCAACGGAATAGGTGATAGAGGCCGACGGCCATGTAGGCTTGAACCGGCACGGTGCTCAGCGACCGCGTGCATGGATTCGGAATCAAGCGCACGTTGTCGCGCGAATCGACGTGGCCGATGCCGGCGAACTCGTAGAGCCGGTACTGCTTGCCGGGCTCGTCGCCGTCCTGACGCCGCGGCACGTTGGCTTCGATCTCGAGCAACGTCGGCATCTGGATCAACGGAACGTCGATCTCCTGAATCGTCGAGCCGTTCGACGTCGGGATGAAACCGTCGTATACGTGCTTCATGTCGGGCGTGCGATAGACCATGTGCGCCGGCAAGTAGTTGATGAGCGTGCCGGCACTCATCGACGTGCCGAACAGCACCATCTTCCGAACGGCGAGCCCTGCGAGCGGTCCCGTGTCGCTCTTAACGAGCGCGCCGACCTGCGCCAGGATGTCGTTGGCCTGGCCGTCTTCGACTTTCATGTTGCCGTAGCGCGCGGCGTTGAAAGCGACGAACTGCGCGGGTGAAGTCGTCACGATCTCGACGGCCGCGTGGCCGGAGTCCATGAGGTACACGGCGTTGAACTCGAATCCGTGCGCCGAGCCGCTGCCGTGCATCGACTCGGCGAGCACGAGCCCGCTGAACTTGCGGTCGTCCCCGGGTCGGCGCACGACGACGCGTGTCGTGTATGGCCGGCCGTCAGCGGTTCCGGAAACGAAGTATTCGCGCGTCACGTAGCCGAAGTGCGCGGGGTCGAGCCCCTTGGCCTGCGACGGCGCGGAGTCGAACATCGGGCCCGGCCCCGTGACCTCTCCCACGAGCGTAGGCAACACGACGGCCGTCGGCTCTTTGGGCAGGTTCTCGATTTGCGGACCGCGCGGCCCGAACCCGCCGGGTGGCTGAGTGTAAGCACCTTGTGAGAAAGCGAGCGCCGCGATTGCCACGACCCGGAAAAAATCGCGGCTGAAGCCGCTCCCGCACGAATGCGGACGCGGGCCTGCGGGAGCGGCTCTAGCCGCGACTGTTCTCGTCATGATTCCTCTCAATCCACGTAGCCGGGCGGCTTCGGCAGCGCCGCGTGCGTCGCCTTGTCGTGCTCGATCCAAAACGTGGCGCCGGTCTCCTTGAGAAACGCCTCCATCTTGGCGCGCGACACCCGCGATTTCTCGACATCGAACTCGAACGTCGGCAAGCGGCCCGTCGTGCGCTCCTCGGGGTAATGGTAGAGATCCCCGCCGAGCACGATCGTGCCCGCGTTCGCGAGCTTCACGACCAGAACTTGATGGCCGGGTGTGTGGCCCGGAGTCGACATGATGACGACGCTGCCGTCGCCGAACACGTCGTGGTCCTCGTTGTTGAGCAGTATTGTCTTGGAGTTGCGCAGCTGATCGTAGGTATCGACGCGAATGATGCCCTGCGGCGCTTCGCTGAACATGTAGTCGCGCTCGGCCTGCTGCACGATCCACGTCGCGCCTGCGAACGCATTCGCGTTCGCCGTGTGGTCCGAGTGGTAGTGCGACATCGCGAAGAAGTCGATGTCCGCGGGCACATAGCCCGCGGCTGCGAGCTGCGGCAAGAGCGGCTGCGTTGCCGTCACGACGCCTTCGACGACCGGCCCTTCGTGACCCACGAATGCGCTGTCGGGCACCGCGCCTGCGTCGAACATCAGCGTGCCTCGCGGGTGCACGATGAGGTACGAACGGTTGACGAAATCGACTTCGGCGAGCTCCGCGCGCGTGAAATTGAAAAGCGCCGGATCGAGGCCGCTGATCCCGCCGTTGTCGAAGATGTAGATGCGCGGCGTCGCGGGCGGTGCCGGCTCGCTCTGCGCGATCGCGATCGTAGCCGCCGAAACACAAAGCGCGACCAGCGCCGAGAGTCGCTTGTTGGATTTCATTGAAAGCCTCTGACAGTGGATCTCGGAATTCTGCGCTCAGTTTACCCCATCAGAGCGGCGGCCGGCGGCGGTGCCACTCCGTCGCCTGCTCGTAGGCGTGCGCGAGCGCCAAAACCGAAACCTCGCTGAGCCGCGGACCGCTGATCTGCAACCCGATCGGCAGCCCCGAGCGACTGAAGCCGCAGGGCACGGAGATCGTCGGAATCCCGTAGAGATTGAACGGGGCTGTGTTACGCACGGATACCTCCGCGCCCGACGGCACGTTCGGGTTCTGCGGATTGCTGATGAGCTCGGGTAAGCTCGGCGTCGTCGGCGTAACGAGGAGATCCACGTCGCGGAAAACGTCGGCGATCGAGGCGCGGACGAGCGCGAGCTCGTTGCGGGCGTTCACGTAGTCTTCGACTGGCACCTCGCCGGCCGCGATGATTCGCGAGAGAGTCAACGGGTCGTAGAGCTCGTGATTCGCCGGGTCCGCTAAATACTGCTCATGGTACGCGTAGCTCTCGGCGAGCAACGGCACGAAGCTCGGCGGCTCCGGCAGCGTGACGTCGCGCGTGCCGCCGGCGAGCGTCCGCAGCACGCGCAAGGCTTCCTCGATCGCCGCGCCGACGTCGGGATCGAGATCGGCGTAATACGGCGCGCGCGGAATCCCGATTCGCAGGCGCGTCGCGCTCTCGTATCCAGCGCCTGCGTAGCGCGGAAGGTCCGCGCGGATGCTCACGGAGTCGAGTGAGTCGTACCCGGCGATTGCGTCGAGCACGAGCGCCGCATCGACAACCGTGCGCGACATCGGCCCGACGTGGTCGAGCGATTCGGAAACCGGGATGATGCCGCGGATGCTCGAAAGGCCGTGCGTAGGCTTGAAGCCCACGATGCCGCAATAGGCGGCCGGCAGGCGAATCGACGCGAGCGTATCCGTCCCGAGGGCGGCGGCGCAAAGCCGCGCGGCCACTGCGGCCGCGGAGCCTCCCGAGGAGCCGCCCGGAATGTGCTCGAGACTCCAGGGATTCCGGACCGGACCGAAGTGCGTGATCGCCGAAGTGCCGCCATAGGCGAACTCGTGCATGTTGAGCTTGCCGAGCAATACCGCGCCCGCATCCTTGAGGCGCCGGTAGACTTCGGCGTCGGCCGTCGGCACACGCTCGGCGAGCACGGCACTCGCGGCAGTCGTGCGAATGCCGGCCGTATCGATGTTGTCCTTGAGCGCAATGGGCACGCCGTGCAGCGGCCCGCGCCAGCGCCCGGCCACAAGCTCGGTCTCGTGAAGCCGCG
Organism: Gammaproteobacteria bacterium; assembly: GCA_036555065.1. Classification (GTDB taxonomy): domain Bacteria; phylum Pseudomonadota; class Gammaproteobacteria; order Steroidobacterales; family Rariloculaceae; genus DATBLZ01. The sequence continues at coordinate 31,423 of DATBLZ010000028.1, read as the reverse complement.
CCTGCTCGAGCGCGAGCGCCGCGGTCACCGTAATGTATGAATTGACCTGCGGCTCGAGCCGTTCGATGCGCTCGAGATACGCCTGTACGAGCTCGACGGGCGAAATCGCACGCGTTCGCAACAGTGTCGACGCCTCGGTCAACGTGAGCTCGGTGGGATCCGTGGCCTGGGCGAGCACGCGCGGAGCCGCGAGCGCCATGCCAGTCGCAAGGCCCACCTGCATGAGCTCGCGCCGCGTTGCGTGCATCAGGGCGCCTCGCAGGCAACGCGTCGCATCGGGAAATCGACTCCTTGAGCTTCGCCGTTGACGGTGCCTTCGATGCGAGCTCGAAGCAGACCTTCGCCCTCGAGGCGATAGATGACGCGCTGCGGGAAATCGTGCGCCGAGTTTTCGAAAACGACGAGTCGGGGTTCGATCCGTTGCAACGGAAAAGCGGCTTCTGCTTGCCCCGAAGGTCGGGCGACGTACACGAGCTTGCCGGGAGGGGTCTCGCGAATTTCGAGAAACTCGAACGTCACGGTCGTGCCCGCCTTGACCGTTCGACCCACGCCGAACATCGTCCCCCCTGCCGGCGCCATCCATTGCTCTCCGGAGCCGAGCTCGGCGTCCTCGCTGGCCCAACATCCCGAGAGCCATGCCAAGTCGGCGATGGAAGCGCTGTTGGCCCGCACCGCGATCGCGCTCGCGCTCGAAACGAGCACGACCGCGAGCGCCGCTGATTGTTTCGTCACGATCGACCTCCCGTTTGCAGCTGCAACGACTTCGGCGCTTTGCGCCGCCATGCGGACTCGAGCAGATACTTGACGTCGGCAAGCTTCGCTGCGGCGAGCGTAACCCGCAGGCCCGCGACGTTCTTGCCCCACCACAGCTTCTCATTGGCCTTCGGATTCATCACGATAGCTAGCTCCCTTTCCTGTTCGTCGACGAAGACATGCAGATGCTGCTCATCGGGAGGCACGGTCGCGAAGATTTTGCCGCGGACTCGGAACGACGACAAATGGAAATGGGGCTCTTCCGTCACTTTGGGGAGCGACAGCGCGAACCGGCGCACATCGGCGATCTTCGCAGCCATGCGTTTAGCCTGCCTTGCCCCGCGACCTTGCGCGATACTCCTCGATCTCGGGCCGGACCGCTTCCCAGCGCGCGAGGCTCTGCTGCGGCCAATACTGCTCGCGTTTATAGAAGTCGGCCACCGCGGGCGTTCCTTTGGGCAATACGACCCACGGCTGCTTCGACGACGTGAAGATGTGAATGTCGGGCGGCAAGTGATCCGGCGCATCGAGCGTGCCGACGCGAACGAAGCGAATGACCGGCCCAGCGCCCGCATAGTGGCTCCAAACTGCGATACGGCATTGCGGACAGCGCAGAATTTCCTGCCCCTTGCCGCTCGCCGACGGCGTGTGGACGATCTCGGGCTCGGCCCCGAGCGACGTGACGCGGGCGGCTTCGATCAGGGCATTGAGCGCAAACGCCGTGCCCGTCTCGCGTTGACACCAACGGCAGTGGCAGCAGTGAACGAACAGCGGGGGTGTCGCCATGCGATAGCGCACGTGCCGGCAGTCGCAGCCGCCTTCGAGCGGGAATACCCTACTTGCGTTTTCGGCCCCGTGCATTCGCGTTCCCTAGCGCGCAGGCACACCGGCGAAGAAATCGACGACGCCGCTCTCGAGCGCATACTCGGCGCCGACGATGAGGAGACCGTCCTTTTCCGCAAGGTCCTCGAGCACGTCCGACCCATGACGCAAGTGGTCCACGGAAATGCGGACGTTGGCGCGCACGGCTTGGCGGGCGAGCGCAACGAAGTCGCGTTTGAGGTCGGTCGCGAGCAAACCTTCGACGGCCGGCTGAATGCGCTGAACGATCGAATGGAGGTTGCGCGATTGACTCGCGGTCGGGCGCTGCAGCTCCTCCAGCGTCGCCTCGATCGCTCCGCAATGGGTATGCCCGAGAACGACGACGAGCCGCGTGCCGAACCTCTCTGCGGCAAACTCGACGCTGCCGATCTGCGATGGCGCCACGATGTTCCCGGCAACGCGGATGACGAACAGATCCCCGAAGCCCTGATCGAAAACGGTTTCGACCGGCACTCGCGAATCGGAGCATCCGAGGATCACGGCGAACGGCCGCTGACCGGCGAGCGACTCCATGCGCTGTATATGACTAGTTGCCGTGTCACGACTCTGGTTGCCGGAGAGAAAGCGGCGATTGCCTTCGCGCAGTCGGCCGAGCGCTTCGAGCGCCGATACTGGGACGGCCACGGCTACTCCGCGGGCTCGACGCGCAACACGACACCGGGATTCTGGTCCGTGAGCACGTACAGCAAACCGTCGGGCCCCGCGCGCACGTCGCGGATGCGCTGGCGGAGCTCGACGAGGATCGGCTCGCGCTGGATCGGCCGGCCGTTCTCGAACGTCAGGCGCTGCACGTGGCCGGTCCAGCGAATGCGGCCGGCCATCATCGAGCCGACGAACGCATTGCCCTTCCACTCGGGGAATCGATCGCCCGTGTAGAACGTGAGGCCGGAGATCGCGATCGACGGCACCCAATACATCAATGGCGGCTCGAGATTAGGAAGCGACGTGAGCTCGCTGATGATCGAGCCGTCGTAGTCCCGGCCGTACGTCACGAGCGGCCAGCCGTAGTTCTTGCCGGGCAGAATGATGTTGATCTCGTCGCCGCCGAGCGGGCCGTGCTCGTTCTCCCAGATCGCGCCCGTCTCGGGATGGACGGCGAGACCTTGCGGGCTGCGATGGCCGAGCGAGTAAATCTCCGGAAGGTAGCCTTCCCGGCCGACGAACGGATTGTCGGCCGGCACGCTGCCGTCGTCGTTGAGCCGGAGCACCTTGCCGCCGTGAAGCAGCGTGTTTTGCGCCCGATCCTGCTCCTGGCGCTCCCCGACCGTGAGGTAGAGCTTGCCGTCGCGGCCGAACACCATGCGCGCGCCGAAATTGGTCGGCGACGTGCTCCAGTTCTCGGCGACGAAGATCTCCTCGACGGCATCGAGCTTCGTGCCGTCGAACCGGCCGCGTGACACGGCCGTCGTCGCCAAATCGCCCTCGCCGCCTTTCGCATAGCTCAAGTAGAGAATGCCGTTGGTCGCGAAATCGGGATGCAGCAGCACGTCGTGCAAGCCGCCGAGAATCGTATTGCGAACCGCCGGAACGCCGGCGATCGGCGTCGGATCGAGCACGCCGTTGCGCAGAATGCGCAGCCTTCCTATGCGCTCCGTGACGAGCATGTCGCCGTTCGGCAAGAAAGCGAGGCTCCAGGGATTCTCGAGTCCGCCTGCGATCTCGACGACGCGGATCCGGTGCTCCGAGGTTTCATAGACTTGCGGCAACGGCGGCAGCGGCGGCGAGCCGCGCAGATCTTGTGCGCTCGCGATGTTCGCTGCGCAGAGACTTGCGAGAATCATCGGAATACGGACGTCGGCCCTATTCATGCGAGCGCCTTTTCTTCTTTTTTCGCGCCGCTGTGGTTGCGCTTGCCCAGCCGCCGAGAGTCGCAAGCGCCTGCCGTTCATCGAGCCCGCGCGCGGCCGCGATCACATCGGCAGGGACCCACTTCGGGAACGGCACGCGACGGCTCACATGGTGCCCCGCGCTCGTGTGCTCGTCACGCACCTGCGCGAGGTTCGCCGCGCCGAAACGGTCCGCGAGCCGAACGAGCGCGGGCCAAAGACGGCGGTGCACATACGTGATCTTACCTTCGACGAGGCGGCAAACGAGAATGTCCGGCGATTCCTTGATCTGCGTGACGACTGCGAATATCGAGTGACTCTTCGGGTGTGCCCACCAGCTGCCTTTGATCGGCTCGCCTGCGATGAGCTCGGCCATCCGCGGCACGGGCCCCTGCGCCGACTCGAGCACGACCCCACGGTTTCGAATGAACGCCATTGCTTGATCGAATTTCATTCGCGGGCCGAATGGCTACCGTGCCTTCTCCGCGCGCGCCTTCTCGATTAACGCGTCGACGATCGCGAGCTGCCTCGTGAACTCGCCGTCGTCCGAGATCCGCACCAAATACTTACCGTCGACGGCCAGCGTCGGCACGCTCGGAATGCGATACGTCCGCGACGTTTGCTCGGCGCGTGTCGCGAACGTATTGACGCTGAACGATCTGTACGTCGACGTGAATTCATCCCTATTCACGCCCTGCGCTGAAACCCAAGTTGCAATCGCCGCCTCATCGGCGAGCGGCACGCGCTGAACGTGGATCGCGCGAAAAATCGCTGCATCGAGCGCCTCGAGCTTGCCCATCATCTGTAGCGCGTAGTAGGCCCGCGCAATCGGCGCCCAGGTCGCGTACCCGATCGATACCGGCACGCGATCAAAAACCGTGTCCGCCGGAAGCCGGCTGACCCACTCGTTGAGCACAGAGGAGAACGCGAAGCAATGCGGGCACTGATACGAGAAGAACTCGGTCACGACGATGTGATTCGCGTCGTTGGTCGGCTGCGGCGGCTGCACGAGCACGTAATCGCGGCCTTCGACGGGTTGCGCGATGCCGGGCGACACCACGACGACGGCGAGCAAACAGGTTGCAATTAGAGCTAGTCGTTTCACGGTCTTCTCCAAAGCGGCTAGAGCCGCTCCTACAAAACCGCTCCTATAACTGATCCGGCTGTAGGAAGCCGAGCCGGCCCTCGAAAGCGCCCGCAACTGCGAGCTTGCCGTCGACGATCTTGAGCGGCAACGCCGCGAGCTGCCAAGGCGCCGGCCCGCCGACGACGCGCGCGGCGTCGCTCGGATCGAATTCCGACTCGTGGCACGGGCACTTGAAGCGGCGCACGTCGGCGAACCAATCCGTGACGTCGCAGCCCGTGTGCGAGCAGACGCCCGAGTACCCGACGACGCCTGCGGCGGCACGCGCGAGCGTCTCTGCCTTGAAGCCCGCGGGATCGAGGCGCACGAGAACGACTTGGTTCAAGCGGCTGCCGCTCTTGATGAGCCCCGTAGCAGGATCCTCTGGATAGGCGAACACTTGTTTCGCGCCGACCTCGAGATCCTCGGGAGCGATCGGCTCACCGGCGCGCTTGCCGAAAGCGAAGACGAGCCGGTCGTTCTCCTGCGGCGCCGCGCCCGCATCGCCCGTGTCGGCGCGCAGCACAGAGCGCGGCAGCCCGAGCCCGAAAACGGCGAGCAACTTGAGCAGCCGCCGGCGCCCTGTCATCAGAACAAGGCTCGCACGAGCAGCAACAAGCCGAATGCCGTGAGCGGGATGCCGGCGATCGCGCCGACGACGGTCAGCGTAAGCGCAACGCCCGCGGCCATGAGCGCAAGCCCGAGCACGGCGCAGAGGATCCGGCCGACAGTGCGCAGCACGAATCCGACGAACGCCCAGAGCATGACGAACGGCCACAGAAGCACCGGTGTTTCGCGGTCGGCCGAGGTGTTCATGGCAGCGCCCCTCGTCGGATGATGCGGTCATGATGAACGAACTCTGCACGCGCAACAACGTCTTGTGCTAGCGTGTCGGCATCGCGCGGCACGCGCCGCCCGGACGGCATGTTGCGAACCACGCTGATATCGGCCTTGGCGACGATGGCGCTTCTCGCGGCCATCGATTCTCCTGCACAGGGAGTGGTCACGCAGCGCATCCTTTCTTTCGCAGCGGCGAAGGCTATCGCCGAAGCGACTCTCGCCGAGTGCGCGTCGAAAGGGTTCCGCACCGCCGCCGCCGTCGTCGATCGTGCCGGCAATCTGCTCGTGTTGCTGCGCCACGAGCAAGCAAGCCCTGCGACCATCGAAATGGCCCGTGGCAAGGCGTACACGGCGCTGATCTTTCGCACCTCGACGCTCGAGTTTCAGGCGCGCACTGCAGCCGATCCGGCTCTAGCTCCGCAACGCGATGTGCCGGGCATCTTGGCGCTCGGCGGCGGCGTGCCGATCATGTCGGGCGATGAGATCATTGGGGCCGTCGCGAGCTCGGGGTCGAATCAGACGACCGACGACGAGTGTGCGAAAGCGGGTGTTGCCAAAGCTCGAGAGCTCCTGGAATAGCCCATGATCGACGTCGCGATGGGCGCCGGCGCCGGCGGCTTCAACTGGCTGCCCGTGCTCGTGGCCGAGAGGCACGGACTCTTCGCGCAGCGTGGGCTCAATGTTCTGCGTCGGCGTGTGGGCACCGTCGACAAAGCGACTGCGGGTGTGAAAAGCGGCGAGCTGCAGCTCGCGATCACACCGCCCGAAGGAGCCATCAAGGACTGCGTGGCCGGCGGCCGATTGCGCATCATCGCCGCCAACTTGAACCGTCTGCCTCTTTCGTTGGTTGCGAATCCGCGTTATCGGCGGATCGAAGATCTCAAGGGCGCGCGGCTCGGCACGTCGTCGCTGACCGAAGGCACGGCGATTTACACGATGGAAATGCTCGCGAAGCACGGTCTTGAGTACCCCGGCGATTACGAGTTCGCCGTCGTCGGCGTTCACCCGGCCCGTTGGCTAGCGCTGCAGGAGGGGAGGATCGATGCCGCAGTCCAGCCCATCCCATTCAATTTCATCGCGACCGATGCCGGCTTCGCCAACCTCGGCGAAGTCAGCGCCTATATCCCCGAGATCGTGTTCACGGCCGTGATCACGGACGCGAGCTGGGCTGCTGCCAATCGAGCGGCCGTCGTCGCGCTCCTCGCCGCGCTCATCGAGGCGACGCAGATTGTCTACGATTCGCGCAACGACGCGACGCTCGTCGAGCTCGCGATGGAGCTGACCGACGCCGGCAAGGACCACGCGGCTCGGGCGCTTGCCTATGCGCGCGACACGGCGCTGTTTCCCCGCGACCTCGGCATACCGCAGTCGGCGTTCGCGAAGTCGCTCGAGCTCATGCGCAAGGCCAAGCTCGCCGACGCGACGACCATCGCGCAGGCCAAAGCCGTGCTCGACGACAGCTTCCGGCGCGCGGCAGTGGAAAGCCCGCAACGAGCCCGACGCCGATGACGTTCCCCGAGACTATCGGCGCGCTCGACGCCGTAACGGCGCTCCGCGTGCTCTGCGGCGCATTCCTGTTGCCGCACACGTTTCTCAAGCTCTGGCACTTGGACAAGGCCATCGAATTCTTCGACAAAATTCGCTTCCGCCCGCCGCGCTTCTTCGTCTTCTTGACGGCGACGATGGAGGCGATCGCCGCCGTCGGCCTCATCTTCAATCTCTATCCCAAGCTCGGCGCCTCGATCGCCGCCACAATCCTGTTCGTCGCCGCCTGGGCGCAGGCGAAGGTCAACGGCTTGAGCTGGCGGTGGCAGTTCAAGGGCGTCGAATACATGCTGTTTTGGGCGTTCGCCTGTCTCGCCGTCGGCTTCCTGGGCTGAATCTCGCACTCCATGTATTCTGTGCGCGGTATGCGCGCGGATACGCTGATTCTCGACATCGATTGGCTCGTCACCGTCGACCGTGAGCGGCGGGTCATCCGCGATGCGGGTCTCGCGATCGCCGGGGGCAAATTCGCCGCGCTCGGTAAGTCCGTGGATATCGCGCGCGAGTGGACCGCGAAGACGACCGTGCGCGGCCGCGATCGCGTCGCGCTCCCGGGATTGATCGACAGCCACTTGCACTCCTCGTTTCAACTGGCCCGCGGGCTCGCGGACGAAGTTGGAGCGCGTCAGTTCCTCTTCGATCATATGTTCCCTTACGAGGCTGCGATATCCGAAGAGGACGTGCACGTGAGCGCATTGTTCGCCGCGATGTCGCTGCTTCGCTGCGGCGTCACGTGCTTCATCGACCCCGGCAACTATCACCCGGCCGCGACGGGCCGCGCGGCGCTCGCGGCCGGCATGCGCACCGTGCTCGGGCGCAGCGCCTTCGACATGACCAAGGCCGTTTCTGGAATCCTGCCTCCCGCAATGATCGAAACGACCGACCAGGCTCTCGAGCGTTCGAGCGCGCTGCTCGATTTCGTCGCTAAAGAAAACGACCCGCGGCTCGGCGCAAGCGTCTCGTTCCGCGGCTTGAGCAACTCGAGCGACAAGCTCATCGTCGGCTGCAAGGAGCTCGCCCGCAAGCACGGCTGCGTTCTACAAACTCACGCGTGCTTTCACTACTCGACGCGCGACGATTCGCTCGGCAACTTCGGTCTCCCCGAGATCGAGCGGCTCGAGCGCCTGGGCGTGCTCGACGAGCGGACGCTGCTCGTGCACATGGGTTGGCTCGAGCCGCAAGAGCTCGAGATCGTCGCGCGCCGGCGCCCGAACCTCGTCTCGGCGCCGAGCTCGAGCCTCCACAACGGCTACGGAAACTTCGCGCGCGGCCGCCTGCCCGAGCTCATGGAGCTCGGCGTCAACGTCGGCATCGGCTCCGACCATGCGTGCTCGGGCATCACGGATATCGTTCAGGAGATGCTGCTCTTCGCCGGAACCTACAAGGAGATCCACATGAATCCGCGCGTTGTCGCTCCTGAGCAGGTCGTCGAGATGGCGACGATCAACGGCGCGCGCTGCGCGGGGCTCGATGCGAAGATCGGCAGCATCGAAGTCGGCAAGGACGCCGATGTCGTGCTGTTCGATACGACGTATCCGGAGTGGCAACCGCTCTTCAATCCCGTCTCGAACTTGGTCTACTCGGCAACCGGAAACTCGGTCGCCGACGTCTTCGTCGCCGGCGAGCGTGTCGTCGGCGACGGCCACCTCACGAAGCTCGACGAGAGCGAGGTGCTACGTGTCGTCGCCGAAACGATGAAACGACTCGGTCAAAAGCTCGATATGCGCAAGCTCGTGAAACTCCGCTGGCCCGTGATATGAACGTAACGACGATCGATGCCGTCACGTACGGCGTAGAGGACTTGGCGGAAGCCAAGCAGTTCTGGACCGATTTCGGCCTCGCGCTCGTCGCGGAGCGCCCCGGCCGATTGCTCTTTCGCTCGCTCGATCAATCGGACGTCGAGATCAAGCTCGCGAACGATCCGTCGCTGCCGCCGCCGATCGAGGAAGGGCCGGGCGTGCGCGAATCGATCTTCGGCGTGCGTGCGCAGGCCGATTTGGACGCGATCGCGAAGGAGCTCGCGAAAGACCGCGACGTTCGCCGCGATGCCGACGGCACGATCCACACGCGCGACCCGCTCGGCATCGGCATCGGTTTTCGTGTATCGCGTTGCCGCGCCGTTACGGCGCCGGATCCCGAGTTCAACATGCCGGGCCGCGTCGGGCGCTTGAACGCACGCGCGAAGTTCTACAAGTCCGCACAGCCCATGGAGATGACGCACGTCGTCTACATGATCCCGGAGACCGCGCAAGAGATCGAGTTCTACGTCGGGCGGCTCGGCTTCCGCATCAGCGACTGCTATCCGAACCGCGGGTATTTCCTCCGCGGCGGCGCATCGCAGAACCATCACAACCTCTTTCTGCTCAACCCTCCGGGTGCGGGCGGCGGTAGGCTCGGCTTTCATCACCTCGCATTCGAGATGGCGAACATCCACGAGCTCTTTGGCGGCGGCCTCAACATGACGCGCAAGGGCTGGAAGACGATGCTCGGCCCGGGCCGGCATCCGATCTCATCGTGCTACTTCTGGTATTTCTTGAATCCTTGTGGCGGCGGCGCCGAATACGACTTCGATTCCGACGTCGTCGACGAAAACTGGGTGGGGAACGAGTTCTCTCAGACGCCCGACGTCTTTGCGGAATGGAGCCTCGCCGCGGGCATGGAGGAGTCGTTGCTCTATCGCGGTGTGCAGACCGGCGACACGATCAAGCCGCCCAAGCGAAAATGAAGATCGATCTGTTCACGCATTTCGTCCCGCCGGCATTTGCGAAGTTCCTGGGCGGCAACGAGGTCGGGCGCGCGGCCGTGCCGCGCTGGCAGCGGATCCCGACGCTCGTCGATATCGACGCGCACTTTCGGCTCATGGACGAGTTCGACGACTACGTGCAATTGCCGTCGTTGGCGAACCCGCCGATCGAGGCCTACGGCACACCGCGCGCAACGCCGGAAATCGCGCGCGTTGCCAACGACGCGCTCGCCGAGCTCTGTGCGCGTCACCGCGACCGCTTCCCGAGCTTCGTCGCGAATCTGCCGATGAATAACCCCGAAGCCGCTGTCGCTGAAGCCGAACGCGCCGTCACGGAGCTCGGCGCCGCGGGCTGCCTCGTCTACACGAACGTACTAGGCAAGCCGTTGAGCGCCCCAGAGTTCCTGCCGATATTTGCCAAGCTCGCGGAGCTCGACCGACCGATTTGGCTGCATCCGATTCGCGGCCCTGAGCACGCCGATTACTTGGCCGAGAGCCGCTCGGAGCACGAGCTCTGGTTCACGTTCGGCTGGCCGTATGAGACGGCCGTCGCGATGGGTCGGCTCGTCTACGCCGGGCTCTTCGACAAGCTGCCGCGCATCAAGATCATCACGCACCACCTCGGCGGCTTAGTCCCCTACCTCGAAGGCAAGATCGCGATCGGTTTCCGCCAGGCCGCCGAGGGTGATCTCGGCCGCAACCCGGTGGCCACCGAAGCGGGGCTCGAGCGTGCGCCGCTCGAGTATTTCAGGCGGTTTTACGGCGACACGGCCGTCAACGGCGTGCCGAAAGCGCTCGAGTGCGGGCTCGCGTTCTTCGGCCGAGACCATTGCGTGTTTGCGTCCGACGCGCCGTTCGATCCGGCCGGAGGAAGGCATTTGATTCGCCGCGCGATCGAGCTCGTCGACTCGCTCGACTCGACCACTCGCGAAAAGATCTATAACGGCAACGCTCGCGAGCTGATTCCGAACTTGCCGTCCTCTTCGTAGGAGCGGCTTTAGCCGCGACAGCTGCACGTCTGATGTGATCCAGCACACGAACGAAATCGGGCGCCTCATCGACGCGGGCGCGCTCACTCGGCAGAAAACCGCCGTTGTCGTCCTGTGCGGCCTCGTGGTTCTGCTCGACGGCTACGACATTCAGACGATGGCGCTTGCGGTCCCTTCGCTGACCGATGAGTGGGGCATCGATGCAGCAGCCTTCGCCTATGCGCTCTCGGCTTCCGTGCTCGGAATGGTGGTCGGTACGGCTGCCCTCGCCCCGTTCGGTGACAAAATCGGGCGCCGGCCCATGCTTATTTGGGGAATGCTGCTCGTCGGGCTCGCCTCGGCCGGCACGGCGCTCTCCACGGCCCCCGCCGAGCTCGTGCTTTGGCGGCTGCTGACGGGCATCGGTCTCGGCATGACGCTGCCGAACGCAACGGCGCTAACCTCGGAGTACGTCCCGCAGCACAACCGCGCGTTTCTGATTGCCGTGATGTATCTCGGCGTGCCGCTCGGGGCGCTGATTGCGGGTTTCATCGCACCGCTCTTGATCGACGCCGCGAGCTGGCGCGCGATCTTCCTCGCCGGCGGAATCCTGCCATTGGCGCTCGCTGTCGCGCTCTTCGCATACATACCGGAATCGGTGCGTTTGCTCGTCGCGCAGCGGCCGAACGATCCGAGGATCCCGGCGTTGTTGCGTCGATTCGCGCCCGACGCCGACACCGCGACCGTTCATGCGCTTCCCGAGGATCGCGTCGCGAAGCCGAGCGTGCTCGCGCTCTTCACTGCGCAGTACTGGGCACGCACGGCGCTGCTCTGGTGCCTCTTCGCGCTGAACCTCTTCGTCTTGTTCGTCTTGATCAGCTGGCTGCCCACGATCTTGACCGATGCCGGCTGGACACGCCCGGAAGCGTTGCGCGGCGCCGTCGTGATTCAGGCCGGCGGCCTCGTCGGCGGCCTCATCATCGCGAAGCTCGTCGACCTCGGCCGAACGGTTGCGGTGTTGATCAATGCATACGCGATCGTCGCGGTGGGTTTCGCGTTGTTTCTCGTCGTACCGGGCACGGTGCCTGCGTGGACGATTCTGTTGCTGGTCGTCGGCGCGGGCGTCTCGGGCTCCCAGGTCGCTCTCGTCGCGCTCTCGGCGATCTTCTATCCGCCGAGCTTACGCGCCACGGGCGCCGGGTGGGCGAGCGGCTGCGGCCGAGTCGGCGCGGTCTTGGCCCCGCTCGCAGGCGGGCTCGTGCTCGGTCGATTCGACCTCGAGCCCGAGCAGCATCTCGTGCTGCTGATCCCGCCGATGCTGATTTGCGGCCTGTGCGTGCTGCTGCTGCGCTACGCGTGGCGCGCTTGACGGGCCGCGCTCGGCGCTTACCTCGGCGTCGAGCCCACGATACAGGAATAGACGTCCTTCACGACGGGCGGACCTTCGTGCGCTGCGAAGTTCGCTTGCGCGCATCGCCTCGCTCGCCTGCATCGAACTCCCGAATCGCTTTCGGCGACGCCGCCATGCGCCAGCCGTTCTCGATGACGTCTTCGAGCGCCTCGCGGCCGATCGCGTCGAGGTCGACGAGGATAGCCGGGTAATTTCGATAGTGGTCGGTCAAGTGAAAAACTTGCGGCGCGACCTCGAGCAACATGTCGCGCTCGAGAAACTCGCACCGGATCGCAAGCCAACCTTCGGCCTCGGTGCGCAGCCGTGCCAAGAATTTGCCCTTGACCTTGAGCGCCGGCGTGCCATAGGACGTCTCGACCTCGACGCCCGGTAGGCGGCGCGCGATCTCGCACGCGATGTCCCATCCCGAGCTCGCTTTGCGAGTCGTTCGTGCTCCGCGAGCTGTTCGTGCTCGGCGTTTCACTCTCGTCTTTTTCTTCATCCGGTCGCCTCGGCGGGTTGAATACAGCCCGCATCGTTGTGCTCGGGTTTGTTGACGTACGTCGTGATGGCGTACGTGGAGATACCGGAAAAGTCCGCGCGGAGAATCGCTTGCACGTCGCCGATCGTCGTCGTCGACAGAAGCCATGCCGAATAGTGGTCAGGATTCAGGACGACGGGCTTGCGGTCGTGAATCTCGCGGAGCGCCCCCGTTGCCTCCGTCGTCAAGATCGCGAATGAGCGTTGCCAGCCCTCAGGCGTCTCACGCGCGGTCCAGATGCCGGCGAAGGCGAATGGTTGGAACCCATCGCGATGAAACACGAACGGCTTGCGCGGCGCTTCCTCACCTTGCCACTCGTACCAGCCCATCGCGGGCACGAGGCAGCGGTGCTTCAGCGCCGCGGTCGCAAAGGCCTTTACGGTGAACACGGTTTCGGAGCGCGCATTGATCCATGGACGTTTCGCCCATCCGGGCTGAAAACCCCAAACGAGCATGTGCATTTGCAGCTGCCCGTCCTTGTCCATGCGCACGACGGGCGCGACCTGGCTCGGCGCAACGTTGTAGGACTGCACGAAATCCGCCGGGGTCTCGAGCTTCCAGTACCGCTCGAGTGCGGCTTGATCCGGAGTCAAAAAGCGTCCGCACATGCGAGCTCGCGGATTCGTTGCAGCGAAATGATAAGCGTTAACACGCGAGCACGATACGCCAGTCGATGCATAATGAGCAGCCCTGCTTTGCGGTGCACTTCAATGGCAAATTCCACGCTCGATGAGTTGATCCGCCAACACGCCCCCGATGCCGTCGCCGCGCGGCTCAAGCACGGCCGCCCGCGTCACAACGTTTCGGACGCGGTACTCGGCGGCATCGACGGCTGCATCACGACGTTCGCGATCGTGACCGGGGCAGTCGGCGCCGGTTTCCCGACGCATGTGTCGCTGATCCTCGGCATCGCGAAGCTCTTCGCCGACGGCTTGAGCATGGCGGTCAGCAATTACGAATCGATCAAGGCGCACAACGACTTCATCAACGCTGTGCGCCGCGAGGAAGAGCGCCACATCGACCAGGTGCCCGAAGGCGAGCGCGAGGAGATCCGGCAAATATTCGCGCAGAAGGGATTCGCCGATGCCGCGCTCGAGCACATCGTCCAGACGATCACGGCCGATCGCCGGCTCTGGATCGAGACGATGCTCGCCGAGGAGCACGGGTTGCATGGGCCGCACCCGAATCCGCTCAAATCGGGGGCCGTGACGTTCGCGGCGTTCGTGCTCATCGGCGTGATTCCGTTGCTGCCGTTGTCGATCACGACGCTCAGCGTGCCGACGCAACTCTATGCGAGCCTCGTGCTCGCCGGCCTCGTATTCTTCGCGATCGGCTCGCTCAAGAGCCTCGTGTTCGGCCAGCCGGCCTTCAAAGCCGGGCTCGCGACGCTCCTAACGGGCGGCGCCGCGGCGGGAATTGCCTACGTGGTCGGTTATCTATTGCGCAGCGCGTTCGGAATTACCGGCTGAGCGCGTCCGAGTGGCGCGGGAAAGCCGCGAGCACTTGCGCGTCGGTTGTCACGAGCTTGACTCCGAGGCGCTTCGCCAACGCGACGAACTCGCAGTCGTACGCCGAGCAGTTGCTGTCGCGAACGAGCTCGAGCACCTGTTGTGAATCGACCTCGTGCTCGCCTCCCGCGAGCAGGCTTTCGGCCTCAGCTTGAATGCTGCGCACGGCGTCGAAGGACAGCGCCTTCCGCCGCAGGTACCCAGCGAGAATGTTGCGCAGCTCGCTGCGCCACAGCAGCGGAGCCACCCAGTCCGCATCGTCCTCGAGCAGGGCCTCGGCACGCGCCGTATGGACCGTGGGCAGATACAGGTATGCGATGACGTTGGTGTCGACGACGATCACGCCCGACCCTTCCGCTTGAGCGCGTCGATTTCACGAGCGTTGAAGCGCTTCGGCAAGCCGACGCGCAGCGCGCGAGCCCGGTCAAGCCGCTCCGCAGCGGGCATTCGTCCCGGTAGCAGCACACTTTCGAGGCAGACGATGGCCTCGCTATTCAAGCTGCGTCGGTGTGTCTCGGCCGAGGCTTTGAGCCTCTCGTAGACCTCGTCCGGAATGTTCTTCAGTGTGAGGTTCGTCGGCATGTCGCGCTCCAACCGGAACGCAACCATTATGGTTGCGCCCAGCGGCCCGAGTCAACTCGGTCCGAGCCAAGACTACCCGCCCGAAGGTGCAACTGGGCGCCCGGAAATCTGGTCCATGCGACGCAATTCACGGGGTCAGACCTTGCGAAGAAATACGCACCGTCTGCAAATCATGCTTCCTCGCAAGCGTATCTTTAGCGCCTCCGATTTCGATCTCGATCGCGCGGATGTCTCATCATTACGTGCGAGGTGTCGGCATCCTTGTAACTTGTAGCGCCGTCGTAGACACTCGCGTGACTTGGATCCGATCGCACACACGTTCACCGGCGCCGCGCTTGCGGCGTCCGGCTTGCGCCGCACGACGCCACTTGCGACCGCAACTCTTCTGATCGGGGCGAATGCGCCCGACGTCGACGTCGTCTCCGCGTTCGGCGCGCTATTCCAATCGTTTGCGTTTCGGCGCGGCTGGACGCACGGCGTGCTCGCGCTCGCGGTTCTGCCGCTCATCGTTGCGGCCCTCGTGCTGCTATGGGATCGTTGGGTGCGCCGCCGGGAAAATCCATCGGCCGCGCCGGCGCGCGCGGGCCCGATCTTGGGCCTTGCCGCACTCGCGGTGCTCACGCACCCGACGCTCGATTGGCTCAATAACTACGGGCTCCGTTGGCTCATGCCGTTCGACGGCCGGTGGTTCTATGGCGACGCGGTCTTCATCATCGATCCATGGATCTGGCTCGGGTTCGGGGGCGTCGCGTTTCTCACGTGGTCGTATCGCCTGCGGTCGTTGATCGGCGGTAGCGTCTTCTGGTTGCTCGCTTCCACGCTGATACTGATGACGCCCGGCGTGCCGGTCGCTGCGCGCGTGCTCTGGCTCGTCGGCGTTGCGGTCGTGCTCGCGATCCGCGGCCTGCGTCTTACGGCCGATGAGCGCGTCGCCGAGCGCACGGCGCGAATCGCCATCGCCTGCGTCGTCGTCTACGTCGGCGCGATGGTAGCCGCCGATTTCGCAGAGCGCGCGTACGTGCGCGCCGAGCTCGCCGCGCGCGGCATCACGGGCGTCGAGCAAGTCATGGTCGCGCCGGTCGCGGCGAACCCATTTGCGGGCGAGGTCGTCGCCGCTACGGCATCGAGCTACTACGTCGGCCGGTGGCGCTGGTGGCCGAGACCCGAACTCGAGCTCGCGGACGAGCCCATCGAGAGGCGCGCGTTCGATCCACTCTATGTCGCGGCCGCGCAAACGCCCGAAGCGCAGCGCTTCCTAACCTGGGCACGCTTTCCGTTCATCGAGGTCGAATCGCGCGCGGACGGCTATGTCGTGAGGTTCATCGACGCGCGTTACGTCACGACCGAAAGACTTCCGCGCCCGGTCGTGCAACTCGACCGCGACCTGCGCCCAGTGCCGCGTATCCCGGAAGCGGCGACCCAACCTCCTCGATAATCCGTGCGCGCGCCGTGCCTTGCGCAGGGCGCGCTATCATCTGCCGATGGCCGTTCGCAAGATCATCCGCATGGGACACCCGGTGCTGCGCCAAGTCGCGCGACCGCTGACCGCCGAGGAAATTCGGAGCCCCGCGTTGCGTGTGCTCCTCGACGACATGGTCGATACGCTGCGCGACTACGGCGGCATCGGCCTCGCGGCACCGCAGATCGCCGAGCCCGTGCGCGTCGCGCTCATCGAAATACCGGGCGACAGCAGCCGCTATGGGCAGATTCCGACGATGCCGCTGACGGCGTTCGTCAACCCGACGATCGAGGTCGTCGATCCCGCGGCGCACGGCTATTGGGAGGGGTGTCTTTCCGTGCCCGGGCTCCGCGGTTTCGTCGAGCGGCCGCAGCACGTGCGCGTTCGGTATACGACCCTCGAAGGCGAGTCCGCAGGGCTCGAGCTCCAGGGGTTCCTCGCGACGGTATTCCAGCACGAGCTCGACCACCTCGACGGCACGCTCTACATCGACCGGATCAAGGATTCGAAGCTGCTTTCGTTCGAAGAAGAGTTCACGCGCTACCTCGCGCCGCAAGAAGCCGGCGACGTGCTCGAGTAACGCGAAAATAGCTCAGTCGATGATCGCTTGCCGCACGGCGTTCTCGAACGAGCGCCGCACTGTCCCGGCCGCACCGCCCTGAACCATGAAGACCGACACGAGGTCTTCTTCGGGCTCGGCCCAAAATCCGACGCCGGTACCGCCCTGCCAGCTGAAGGCCCCAGTCGAAACCGACAGGCCCGCGGCCACGGGGTCGAGCACGACCTCCATGCCGAGGCCGAACCCCATGCCACGCGCCGGTCGCCCAAACTGACCGTTGACCATGTCGCCCGTGTGATTCGCCGTCATCAGAGCAACCGTGCGCGGGCCCAAGATACGCTCGCCGTCGAGCTCGCCGCCGTTGAGCAGCATCTGCGCGAACTGCAGGTAATCCTCGGCGGTGCTCGCAAGGCCGCCCGCGCCCGAGAAATAGATAGCATCGAGCGGGCGTGGCGCGGGCGCGAGCCCCTGCGGCGTGCGCGCATGATTGGTCGCGAGCCGGCGCGCGCGTGCGCCGCTGAAGTAGAAGCCGGTATCGGGCATATCGAGCGGCTCGAACAAACGCTCCGCGAGAAATTCATCGAACGGTTGTCCGGAGACGACCTCGACGACGCGGCTCAGCACGTCGAAGCCCGCAAGGCCGCTATACCGCCATAGTGTTCCGGGTTGAAAGTCGAGCGGCACGCCTGCGAGCTTCGGGATATAGGTCGCGAGCGTGTCGTTTGGGCCGCGCGTCCCGAGCTCGGCGCCGATTCGCGCGCCCAAGCCCCCGCTCATGAGCCCCGACCCGTGCGTCAAAAGGTCGCGAATCGTGATCTCGCGAGTCGCCGGAACGAGGTCGTATGCGTCGGCGGCCGGGGTACTGCTCTCGGCTGCGCCCGCGCGCGGCACCGCGACTTTGTTGAGGTTCGCGAACTCGGGAATGAAGCGCGAGACCGGATCCGACAGGCGAATCTTGCCTTCCTCGACGAGTAGCATGATCGCAACGGCGGTCACGGGCTTCGACATCGACGCCAAGCCGAAAATCGCATCGGTTCGCATAGGCTCGTGCGTTTCGATGTTCATGAAACCATGGGCCTCGAGATGCGCGATGCGTCCATGGCGCGCGACGAGCGTGACGACGCCCGCGACGTCTCCGGCCTCGATGTGCCGGTCCATGGCCTCCCCGATCCGCTCGAGACGCGCCGACGAAAGCCCGACGTCTTCGGGCGTCGCGCGCGGCATGGAGCCGGCCGAAACGGTGGCAATCGGCAGCGCCAAGACCACGCTCGTCATGAACAGGCTACGCGACACGTTCATCGAGAACCCCTCATTTGCTCGGAGCGGAGGATTCTAGCGCAAGCGCGCCGGTGGCAATTTGGCGCAGGACCTCCACGAGAAATTCGCGCTCCACGGCCTGGACGCGCGCCGTCAAGGAAGCGACGTCGTCGCCCGGCTCGACCCGGACCTCGCGCTGCGCGAGCACGCGCCCCGTGTCGTAGTCGCGATCGACGAGGTGCACGGAGACGCCCGTGATCTTCTCGCCGCTCTTTAGAACCGCCTCGTGGACACGCCTGCCGTACATGTTTTTGCCGCCGTGCTTCGGCAACAACGCCGGATGAGTGTTGATCACACGGCCCGCGTACGCTGCGAGCGTCGCGGACCCGACCTTCTTCATGTAGCCCGCGAGTAGCACGAGGTTCGCTTCGTGAGCGCGGAGCGTGTCGCGGATCGCCGAATCGAGACTGCGGCCGCTCGCATGCGTGACGCTGCTCAGATGCGCGCGCGGCAGCGAATGCCGCGCGGCGCGCGCCAGGGCGCCCGATTCGCTGTTGTTGCTGATCACGACGGCGATCGCGGCTGGAAGCTCGCCCGAGTCGATCGCGTCGATGACGGCTTCCAGCGTCGTGCCCGCGCCAGACGCAAGCACACCGATTCGCAATGACTGTGGCACCGCGACGATGATAACGGAGATCGCGGCTGAAGCCGCTCCCACGAAGGCGCTCGGTGTAGAGGCGCCTCTAGCCGCGACCTCAGTCCGCGTGCTCCGCGCCCGTGATGAGCCGCGCGCCGCGTCCGTACGTCAAATACTCCCAGAGCCAGCGAATCGACACGAGCAGCGGACTCGGCACGCCGACGAGGAAATAGATGTGGGCGATGCCCCAAATCCACCACGCGAGCCAGCCTTTGAGCTTGAGGAACGGAAACTCGATGACCGCCGACTGCCGCCCGATCGTCGCGAGATGACCGGCGTGCCGATAACGGAACGACGCCGGCGGCGAGCGACGCGCGATGCGCCGCTCGATCACGGTTGCGACATAGCGGCCCTGCTGCTTCGCTGCGGGCGCAATCCCGGGGACGGGCTTCGCGTCTCTGCCGACGACACGCGCGGCATCGCCGATCACGAACACGTTCGGGGCGCCGGGCACGGAGAGGTCGGGAGCAACGGCGACTTTGCCGTCGCGGCCCGTTGCGACCTTGAGCCACGCGCCGACCGGCGATGCCGCCACACCCGCGGCCCAAATGACGGTCGCGGCCTCGATGCGCTCCGCGCCCAAGAGCACGCCATGCGCGTCGCACGCGGTGACGGCGTTTCCCAAGCGCACTTCGACGCCGAGCCTCTCGAGCGCGCGGCGTGCATAGGCGCGCAGGCTCTCGTGAAACACAGGCAGCACGTGGGCTCCGGCTTCGACGAGCATGATCCTGGCGCTGCGCGGGTCGATGCTGCGAAAGTCGCGGGCGAGCGTATGGTGCGCGAGCTCCGCGATCGTGCCCGCGAGCTCGACTCCGGTCGGCCCGGCGCCGACGATTACGAACTGCAGCAGACGTTTGCGCGCGGCCGCATCGGCCGCCATCTCGGCGCGCTCGAAGGCCATGAGGATCTTGCGCCGAATCAACGTCGCGTCGTCGATGCTCTTGAGGCCCGGGGCGATCCCGGCCCAGTCATCGTGGCCGAAATAGGAATGCGTCGAGCCCGTCGCGAGCACGAGGTAGTCGAACTCGACTTCGCTGCGCCGCGCGACGACGCGGCTGCGCACCGCGTCCACGCCGACGACCTCGTCCATGAGCACGGTCGTGTTCTTTTGCTTGCGCAGAATCGAGCGCGCCGGCCAGGCGATATCCGAAGGCGGCAACGCCGCAACGGCGACCTGGTACAAGAGCGGCTGAAATAGGTGGTAGTTGTGCCGGTCGATCACGGTCACGTCGACCGCCACACGAGCGAGCGCGCGCGCCGCAAATAGGCCGCCGAAGCCCGCCCCGACGATGACTACTTTGGGTCGCGCCACAGCCTCACTCTAACTGATAGTGTAGAGCCAATGAGTAGTTGGCTCGACAAGCTGCGCGCGGGACACGTGCTCGTGATCGACGGCGCAACGGGCACAGAGCTTCGCCGCCGCGGGGCGCCGTGGGGGGATGCGACTTGGAGCGGTCTCGCGGGCCATGCGCGCCACGATCTGCTCGTTCAAATTCATCGCGACTACGTTGCGGCCGGCGCTGAAGTCATCACGACGAACACGTTCGGCACCACACGCTTCGTGCTCGACGCGGCGGGGCACGGCGCGAAATTCGCGGCCGTCAACCGCGGCGCGCTCGCGGCCGCGAAAGAAGCTCGTAAGGAGACCGGCGCCGATGTTGCAATTGCCGGAGCCATCTCGTGCTTGCCGCCCCGCTTCGACGCGGCCGCCTATCCCGAACTCGCGCAGGAGCGCGCCGCGTATGGCGAGCTCGCCGAGCTCTTTGCGGCCGAAGGCGCCGATCTCGTCGCGCTCGAAATGCTCCAAGACACGCGGCATGCAGCCCTCGCGTGCGAAGCCGCGGGTGCGTGCGGACTGCCGTTCTGGCTCGGCGTGAGCTGCCGGCTCGGGCCCGATGGAAAAACCTTGGTCGCGTTCGACTATCCAGAGACCCGCTTGGAGCAAGTGCTCGACACACTGCTCGCCTACGGGCCCACGGTCGTGAACGTGATGCATTCCCCGCCGAGCGTCGTCGCGCGCGCACTCGAGCTCGTGCGCGCGCGCTGGAATGGATTCGTCGGCGTTTACCCCGAAATCCGTTCGAGCGAAGCGCTCGCGCCGGCGGCGTTCGCGGCGCTCGCCGAGCAATGGATCGATGCCGGCGCGCGCCTAATCGGGGGCTGCTGCGGGACTAGTCCTGAGCACATTCGCGCGCTCGACGCGCTCGTCGCCGAGCGTTGATCGTCGCGGCCGCGGCCGCGACTCTTGCACAGGAAGCCGGCCGCTCTATGCCGGCATCGGTATCGGCGCCGTCGCGCGCGGCACGTCGAAGCCGCGGCGGACGGCCGGCCGATCGGCAATCGCTCGATACCAGCGCTTGAGGCTCGGAAACCTCTGCCAATCGACGCCTTGCCACTCGTAACGTGCGATCCAAGGCCAAGTGGCTATATCGGCAATCGTGTATTCGTCGCCGCCCAAGTACGCGGTCTCGCTCAAGCGCTTATCGAGCACGCCATAAATACGCCCAGTTTCCGCGAGGTACCGTTGCTCGGCGTAATCGGACTTACCCTTGTGGAAATGATGAAAGTGGTGCGTCTGTCCGAGCATCGGCCCGACGCTGCCCATCTGCATCATGAGCCATTGGAGAACGGCCCACTTGCCGGGGCTCGTCGTCGGCAGGAACTGGCCCGCCTTCTCGGCGAGGTACACGAGAATCGCGCCCGATTCCATCATCGCGACCCCGGTTTCGCGATCGACGATCGCCGGAATCTTGTTGTTGGGGCTGATTCTGAGAAACTCGGGAGTGAACTGCTCTCCCTTGTTGATATCGACGGCGATCGCGTTGTACGGGAGCCCGGTCTCCTCGAGCATGATCGAGACCTTGCGCCCGTTCGGCGTCGTCCACGTGTAGAGATCTATCATGAGCGGCCGATCCGCGGGTCCGCGTCGATCTTATGATCTTTCGTCTCGCGAATGAAAAGCCCGCCGACTACGAGCGTGACAACGCAGACGGCTATCGGATAGATGAGCCCCGTATAGATCGCACCGGCGCCGAACGTGCTCGCGGCCCACGCCGACGCGGTCACGGCCGTTGCGATCAACGGTAGGAAACCGCCGAACCAGCCGTTGCCGAGATGATACGGAAGCGACATCGATGTATAGCGGATCTTCGTCGGGAAGAGCTCGACGAGAAACGCCGCGATCGGGCCGTAGACCATGCAGACGTACACCATCTGCAGGCTCAGAAGCAGAATCATCATCGGCCAGTGGATCGGCTCAGAGAAGTACCTCATGCCCATGTAGATCGGCACATACGTGAGCGCCGCGAGCAAGCATCCGGCCAACATGACTTTCTTGCGGCCGATGCGATCCGATAACGCACCGAACGCGATGAACAGCGGCGTCGTCAGGAGCAACGCGCTCGACACCATCAGATACGCATCACTCCAGGCGATGCCGAGCGCGTTTTGCAGGAATGTAAGTGCATAGAACTGGCCCGTGTACCAGACCACACCCTGTCCCGCCGTCGCGCCGAGCAGAGCGAGCAGCACGTACTTGAGGTTGACGGGATTCGTGAAGCTTTCCTTGAGCGGGTTCGCGGAGACCTTGCCGCTCTTCTTGAGCTCGGTGAACAACGGCGATTCCTTCATCCGGAGGCGGATATAGAGCGACACGCCGAGCAGCACGAACGAGAGCAGAAACGGAATCCGCCAGCCGTAGCCGCGAAACACTTCTTCGCCGAGCCAAAGGCGCATCGTGCCGATCACCCCCATGCTCAAGAAAAACCCGAGCGTCGCCGTCGTCTGGATGAAGCTCGTGTAGTAGCCGCGCTTGCGGTCGGGAACATGCTCGGCGATATAAGTCGCTGCGCCGCCGTATTCGCCGCCGAGCGCCAAGCCCTGGAGCAGCCGCAGCGCGACCAGCATGATCGGCGCTGCGAGACCCGCTGTCGCATAGCTCGGCAGAAACCCGACGAGCGCCGTGCTCGCACCCATCGTGACCATCGTGATCAAGAACGTGTATTTGCGGCCGACGAGATCGCCGATGTGGCCGAACACGATGGCGCCAAGCGGGCGCACGCCGAAGCCCGCGCCGAAGGTCGCAAGGCTCGCGAGCAATTGCGCCGTTTCGTTTCCCGGCGGGAAGAAAAATCCGCCGAAAAAAATGGCGAGGCTGCCGTAGAGATAGAAGTCGTACCATTCGAAGAGTGTCCCGACGGAGGCTGCGACAATGACCCGCCGCAGCGTCTTGCGATCGACGTCTTCGAGAGCAGCGGCGTGATCGCGGGGCGGAGTGGGCACGGCGAGCCACTATGCCGGATTTCGCCACGGGCGTCGCATCAAAGGGCGGGGCGACTTATATCGTCGTTTTTGACGATATATTTGACTAAGGGATATTTAATCGCCATATTTGGCGATAAATGAAGCTCACGACCCAACACGCAGACACCGTAATCCTCGGTGAGCTCGGCAAACGCCTCGCCCAGGCGCGCCTCGAGCGCAACCTGACGCAGGCAGAGCTTGCGGCCGAAGCCGGCGTGGCCAAGCGCACGCTCGAGCGGCTCGAGGCAGGACAGTCTTCCCAGCTCGCGAATCTCGTTCGCGTCGTCCGCGCCCTCGGCCTCGCCGCGAACTTCGATCTCCTCGTTCCCGAGACGCCGCCGAGCCCCATCGCAGAGCTCGAGCTCCGCGGTCGCCAACGCGAACGCGCTTCGCGGCGAGCGAAGCACAGAACGCCCGGGCCGTGGCGCTGGGATGACGACGCATGACGACCGTCGCGGCCGTCAAACTTTGGGGCCGCCACATCGGCGCAGTTTCACAGCAGGATGATCGCGATTACGCGGCTTTCCAGTATCAGCCGGAATTCGCAGCGAGCGGGATCGAGATCGCGCCGATCGTCATGCCGCTCGCGAATCGCGTTTACGTGTTTCCCGAGTTGCCGCGCGTGACTTTCCGCGGCCTGCCCGGCCTGCTAGCCGACTCGCTGCCCGACAAGTTCGGCAACGCGCTCATCGACGCGTGGCTCGCCGCGCAAGGCCGCTCGCCTGCGAGCTTCAACGCCGTCGAGCGGCTCTGCTATACGGGAACGCGCGGCATGGGTGCGCTCGAGTTCGAGCCCGCGACCGGCCCCGAGCCCGACGAGTCGGACCGAATCGAGGTTGCTGCGCTCGTCGAGCTTGCGAGCCGCGTGCTCGCGCGCCAAAGCGATTTGCACGGCTCTCTCGCCGCAACGGCCGAGCGGGCGTCGCTGACGCGAATTCTCCAAGTCGGAACGTCGGCCGGCGGCGCGCGCGCGAAAGCCGTCATCGCCTGGAATCCGCATACGAACGAGGTGCGGTCGGGGCAGGTCGAGGCCGGCACGGGCTTCGAGCACTGGCTCCTCAAATTCGACGGTGTTCGCGGCAACCGCGATAAAGAGCTCGAGGACCCCGCGGGCTACGGAGCGATCGAGTATGCATACCACGGCATGGCCGAGGCGGCCGGCATCACGATGAGCCCGTGCCGGCTGCTCGAGGAGAACGGCCGGCGCCATTTCATGGCGAAACGCTTCGATCGCACGGACGGCGGCGGCAAGATCCATATGCAGTCGTTGGGCGCGCTCGGGCACTACGACTACAACAGCGCAGGCGCCAATTCCTACGAGCAGGCCTTCGCCGTCATGCGCAAGCTCGGCCTGCCGATGATGGAGCTCGAGCAGCAGTATCGGCGCATGACGTTCAACATCGTCGCGCGGAACCAGGACGACCACGTCAAGAACATCGCATTTCTCATGGACAAGCAGGGCCGGTGGTCACTCGCGCCCGCGTTCGACGTTACCTATAGCTACAACCCCGAAGGCCTATGGACGGCCGTGCATCAGATGAGCGTGAACGGCAAGCGCGATGCGTTCACGCTCGAGGACTTCAAGGCATGCGCACGCGCGATTGCGTTAAAGCGCGGCCGCGCGGAGTCGATTCTCGCCGAAGTGCGCGACGCGGTCGCGCAGTGGCCGAAGTTTGCCGCGCGCGCGCGCGTCTCGGTAGAGCAGGCGGAGCGGATCCGGCACGCACAGCGCCTCGAGATTCCGCTCAGCTGACTCAGCCTTCCTTGACCCAAGTCTCGAGCAAAGTGTAGGTGACGGCCAGAATCACGGGCCCGATAAAGAGACCGACGACGCCGAAGCCGACGAGGCCGCCGATCACGCCCGCGACGATCAGCAACAGGGGCAGATCCACGCCGCGCTTGATCAACAGCGGCTTGAGGATGTTGTCGACGACGCCGACGATCGCCGTGAGCACGGCGAGCACACCGCCCCAGAAGATGCTGCCCGACCAGAAGAGCCAGATGACGGCGGGAACGAGCACGAGCAAGGGCCCGAGCTGCGCGATGCACAGCACGAAGATGACCGCAAGCAATAGGCCCGCGCGCGGCACGCCGGCGATCCACAAGCCGAGCCCCGAGATCAACGACTGCACGAGCGCCGTCACGACCACGCCGAGCGCAACGCCACGCACGGCCTGGCCCGCGAGACGAACTGCATGCTCGCCGCGCTCCTGGCCGATGCGCCGGGCAAAGAGGATGACACCGCGCGCGGCCGGCTCGGCGTTCGCGTAGAGAATCGCGGCAATGATTACCGTAAGCCCGAAGTGGATGACGACGAGCCCGATTCCACCTGTCGCTCTGAGCGCAAAGCTCGCCGTCGCGAGCGCATAGGGCTGGAGGAGCTCGACAACGCCTTCGGGCCCGCCCGCCGCGACCGCTTGCCACTCCGCCGCGAGCCGCGGTCCCGCCCAGGGGATCGCCGCTAGCCAGGCCGGCGGCGGGGGCATCCCCTGCGTCGTCGCCGTCCTGATCATGTCGACGCCTTCGATCGCGCCGTTGAGCAGCACCGCGACCGCCACGCCGAAGGGCACGATGAAGATCGCGAGCATTACGAGCGTCATGAACGCTGTGGCCACGATTCGGCGGCCGCCCGTTACGCGCTCGACGCGCACGAGCAGCGGCCACGTCGCGACGACGATCATCGTCGCCCATATCAGCGCGCTCAAAAAGGGGAACAGAACCCAGAGGCTGCCGGCGATCAGCGCGACGAGGATCAAAATAACGAGGAAGATGCGGGTTAGATCGAGAGTGGGCGTTTGCATCGGCTCGTCCTTTCCCGCGGACAGTACCACGGTAACAACGCGTTGTGGTACGGCTACGAGCGCGTCGCGATTGACGCTCGGCGCGCGCTCACTCAAGGTATGCGCGATGGGAATACTCGTCGACGGCAAATGGCAGGACGTTTGGTACGACACGCGCGTGTCGCAAGGACGATTCGTGCGCAGCGAATCGCAGTTCCGCAACTGGATAACGCGCGACGGCAGCGCCGGCCCGACCGGGAAACCCGGATTCCGAGCCGCGGCAGGTCGCTATCACTTATACGTGTCGCGCGCCTGTCCGTGGGCGCACCGGACGCTCATCTTTCGCAAGCTCAAGGGACTTGAGGAGCTGATCCCGATCTCGGCCGTGAACTCCTTCATGGGGCCCGAGGGGTGGACTTTCGATCCGGGGCCCGGCGTTATCCCGGACCCGATCCACAACGCGAAGCGCCTTTACGAGATTTACCTTGCCGCCGATCCGCATTACAGCGGCCGCGCAACCGTGCCCGTGCTCTGGGACAAGGAGCGCCGCACGATCGTCTCGAACGAATCGAAGGAAATCATCCGCATGTTCAACAGTGCGTTCGATGAGGTCGGCGCAACGGGTCCCGACTACTACCCGCAACCCCTGCGCGCCGAGATCGACGAGCTAAACGATTACATTTACGCGAACGTAAATAACGGCGTCTACCGCGCGGGATTCGCAACGACTCAAGCCGCCTACGAAGAGGCCGCGACAGCACTTTTCGCCGCGCTCGATACGCTCGAGGAACGGCTAGCGAAGCGCCGCTATCTCACGGGAGCTGCGATCACCGAGGCCGATTGGCGCTTCTTTACGACGCTCGTGCGTTTCGATCCCGTCTATTTCGGCCATTTCAAATGCAACCGGCGCCGCATCGTCGACTATCCGAGCTTGTGGGGTTACGTATGCGATCTGTATCAGCAGCCCGGCATCAGCGCGACCGTCGATATCGAGCTCATCAAGCGGCATTACTATGGCAGCCACAAGACGATCAATCCGCATCTCATCGTGCCGATCGGCCCGGCGATCGACTACGGCACGCCGCACGACCGCGCGCGGTTATAAGCGCCCGGCGCGAAAGTCCTCGAACGCCTGATAGATCTCCTCGCGCGTGTTCATGACGAACGGGCCGTAGCGCGCGATCGGCTCGTTGAGCGGCCGCGCCGCGACCAGAATCAAGCGGCAGTCGTCCTTGTCCGCGACGATGCGGACCGAGTCGCCATGGCTCAGCAAGGCAATCTCGCCGCGCTCGAGCGCCGTCGCGGTCGCACCGACGGTGGCGTTACCCGCGTATATATAGATGAATGCGTTGTGGCCGCTCGGCAAGGGCACGTCGTAATCACGTCCCTTATCGACGTGGAGATCGTAGTAGATCGGCTCGGTCGCAACGCCCGTGACCGGGCCTGCAACACCGCCGAGCTCGCCGGTGAGCACGCGCGCACGCACTCCCGGCGCGAGCGTCGTCTCCGGAACCTGGTCCGCTTGAATGTCTTGATAGCGCGGCGCCGTCATCTTGTCGCTGGCCGGTAGATTGACCCAGAGCTGGAAACCCCACATGAGCCCTTCGACCTGCTGCGGGAACTCCGAATGCACGATGCCGCGGCCGGCCGTCATCCACTGCACGCTGCCCGGGCCGAGCAAGCCCGTGTTGCCCTGGTTGTCGCCGTGCTTCATGCGGCCGGCCAACATATACGTGACCGTCTCAAAGCCGCGATGGGGATGATCGGGGAATCCCGCGATGTAGTCGTTGGGGTCGTCGGACCGGAACTCATCGAGCAGCAGGAAGGGATCGAAATGATCGAGCTGTGGCGTGCCGATGACGCGCGTCATCCGGACGCCGGCGCCGTCGCTCGTCGGTTGACCGCGCAACTTGCGTATGACTTCTCGTGCTTTGGGCTTGGTGCTCATCGGTTGGGCTCGATTATAATCACTACGTCGTTTGCGGCGAACACACATGCTGGGGGCTAAACCAACGAAAACAAGGTGGACGGAGGTCGCTTGCGCCGCCTCGCGATGACACGCCCCAAACAGTGACGTAATCGATGCGAACTTGTTATTTTCTTGCGTTGCCGCACAATTTCGGAGGCTCCGATGCGCGAAGATAGCCGCATGCGAACCGTGGTGATCTGTCGCTCCCTGGCGGCCGCGTGTGCCGTCGCGGCCGCGCTCGGCGCGCTCGATCGCGCGGCAGCCCAAGACCTCGGCGCATCCGCGCGCTACGGCGTCGTCAACCTCGCCGCCGATTTCCGACCCGACCCGCATGTCGTGACCGTCCAAGCCGGCGGCGGCAACTCCGCGACGAGCCTCGGGTCCGGCTGCGCCGGCTACATCAGCAACGAGCGCGCGGACTTCGAGCTCAACTATACGAGCGGAACATACGCGCTCGGCATCTATGTCGTAGGCGATATCGATACGACGCTCGTCATCAACGATCCATCCGGAAACTGGGTCTGCAACGACGACTTCGGCGGCCGCGGCGGAGTCAATCCCGGCGTCGTGTTTCGGAACCCGGCCGGCGGAACATACGACATCTGGGTCGGCTCGTACGAGGAGGACGGCACGGGCGAGGAAGTCGATCTCGTAATCACGGAAACGAGCGCGCCGTGGGATCCGCTCTACGGAGCGGTCGATCTCACCGCGAACTTCAGCCCCGATCCGCACGTCGTCGAGATCGTCGCCGGCGGACCCGATGCCGCAGCGACTTTGGCTTCCGGCTGCGTCGGCTATTTGAACGCGGCGCGACCCGATTACGGCGTCGTCTATTCGGGAGCAGGCCGTTATAGCCTCAGCATGTTTGCCCAAGGCGACGAAGATTCGACGCTCATCGTCGAAGACCCGAACGGTCGCTGGTATTGCAACGACGACTACTCTTCGGCCACGGGGCACGATCCCGGCGTCGTGCTCGACGCCCCGGTCGACGGCTATTACCGCATCTGGGTCGGTACTTACGAAGCGACCGAGCCCGACCAAACGGTGAACCTCATCGTCACCGAGCGCGGCGACGACGCCTTGGGCGCCGCCGTCGTCGCGCCGGGCGGCGGCCCGCCGCCGGGCGACGGCACGCAGCTCGTCGCGTCGGGCACGGGCTTTCTAGTGAGCGGCACGGGGCACGTGCTCACGAACGAC
This sequence comes from Gammaproteobacteria bacterium, assembly GCA_036555065.1. Lineage (GTDB taxonomy): Bacteria > Pseudomonadota > Gammaproteobacteria > Steroidobacterales > Rariloculaceae > DATBLZ01. The sequence continues at coordinate 2,502 of DATBLZ010000028.1, read as the reverse complement.
CACGTCATTCACGAATGCAACCGGCAGACGTTCCAGCTGCGCGGCGAGCTGGCCGTCGAAGCGGAGTTGCTCGCGACCAACGAAACGACCGATCTCGCACTGCTCAAGACGACGCTGACGGTCGCGGCACCGGCTCAATTTCGCGGCGGCAACGGCGTGCGGCTCGGCGACGAGGTCGTCGTGTACGGTTTCCCGCTGCTCGGCGACCTGTCCTCGCAAGGTAACTTGACCAACGGAATCGTCAGCGCGCTCAGCGGGCTCGACGACGATTTGAGCCGCATGCAGATGACGGCGCAGATTCAACCCGGAAACAGTGGCGGCCCGGTCATGGATCGTGGGGGGGAAATCGTCGGTGTGGTCGTGGAAACCGCGAACGACGAGTACTTCCGCCGCGAGCGCGGCGCCGTCGCGCAGAACGTCAACTTCGCCATTCGTGACTCGCTCGCGCGCTCATTCCTCGACACGAACAACGTGCGCTATGGGGTGGCTCCGGGCAACGCTCCGCAGCTTTCGGTTGCCGACATCGCCGAGCGGGCGCAGAGCTTCACGGGCACGATCCTCTGCTATCAATAGTGTCGGCGGCCTTTACAACTCGCCCAAGCTTCCGTACGTAACTCATTGAATTATAAGGCTGGCATGCCGGTTGCTTCTTTTCCGGCATGCGAATACGCTTCGCGCTGCTGCTCGTCAGCGTCGCGACGGCTGCGAACGCGCAAGCTCAGGACGACTGGCGAGTGATCCTGAACGGGCGCGCAATACACTTGAACGCAGCCCGAGAATGGAACGAGCACAATTGGGGCCTGGGCGTCGAAAGGGAATTCGACACCGATGAGCGCTGGGTCAAAGTCGCGCTCGCGAACGGATTCAAAGACAGCCTCGGGAATCCCTCTTACATGGCCGGCGGCGGCATCAAGCACCGCTTTCGCCTGCCGAGCATCAGCGACACGTTTTATGTCGACGTCGGCGCTATCGCGTTCCTCATGGCGCGCGAGGACGTCGATCACGGACGACCGTTCCCCGGCGTTCTTCCCGCGCTCACGGTCGGCACGCGGAACCTCGCCCTCAACGTGACCTACATGTCCGCCTCGTCGCTCGAGAGCGTGAGCCACATGCCGCTCAAGGACCGCACGATGACGGGCGTGCTGTTCCTGCAGCTCAAGCTCAACCCGCGGTTGCTCGCGCCGCGGTAGCTGCTCCGGCGGATCCACCTAAACCCGGGTCGCGTGGACATTGCGGCGACTGCCTCAGGGCGGCCGACGCAACCAAGGCGAGGCACGCCGCTTCGTCGAGCGGCTTCCCCGCTTCGCACTCCGATGGCAGAGCGGCGCCGGGATTCTTAAGCCACGCCGTCAAGTCCGACATCGCCGTCGCCGCGTCGAGACCGCGCAGCAGGAGATGCCAGCCATTCGGGTACACGGCGAGCCGCCACGGGCCGCCATCATCGAGGCTCGTGACCCAACGGCAGAAGGGGCGGGCCGGTATGATCTCGTCGTTCTGGCCGTAGAGGATCAGCAACGGCACGCCGACGTCGCGACGCGTGTCGGTGACGTCGTCCATGAGGTCTGCAATGCCCGAGAGCGCATCGACGCGCATCTTTTTGATCACGAGCGGATCGTCGCGCAGGCGCCGCAGCGTCTCGGAATTGTCGGACGGTGTGCGACTCTTCGGCCTCGACACCTTCAACCCGCGGAAGGTATGCGCGAGGAAGTCGAGCCCGAAGCGTTGATACCACGGCATGTCGCGGCGGTTCCAGACGGCCGGCGCTAGAAGGACCGCACCGTCGAGCCACCCGCGCGGCTCCTGCGTAAGCGCGTGAAGAAGCACGGTTCCGCCCATGCTCTCGCCGAGAACATAGAGCGGGATGCCCGGATGACGTGCCCGCACGAGCTGCGCAACTTGCCGCGCGTCGCTCGCGAGCACGTTCCCGCCGGCCCAGAGACCCTGCTGCTCGGTCGCGCCGAAGCCGCGCTGATCGTACGCGTAGACGGCGTAATCGTTCGCCGCGAGTTGCTCGCCCGCGTCTGCGAACGCAGCACGGTATTCGTTCATGCCGTGGAGCGCTACGATGGTCGCGAGCGGCCTGCCCCTAGCCGGCAGCCACTGCGCGAGCGGCAGCACCGCGCCGTCCTCTAGAACCACGCGATCGGCCTCGAGCCGCGGCACCTCCGTCCCGCCGAGCGGCTCCTGCACGCGCGGTATCGCGCATGCACCGAACAACGTCGAGCACAGTATGAGAGCGCGACACGCGACTACACGGAGCTCAAACAGGTCGCGCTGCGCCACGAATACTCGTCGGAAAACCTTTGGTCCCGGGACTCTGCCATTCGACCGCAGTGGCGGCAAGCGACGCCGCGCCACGCCTCCTCCGGCCACAATTGGCCCGCAAGCCGGTGCTCGCGTCTGATCATTCGGGGGGCCCGAGCGCGCTATTCGCGCAGCTCCACGGACCTCGCGATCTCCATGACGGCCTCGCGAACAGCCTCGATCGCGCGAGATTCGCCC
>DATBLZ010000005.1:0-15772 GCA_036555065.1 Gammaproteobacteria bacterium | reverse complement strand
CGACGGCCGCGTGCTCAAGCGGTTTGCGCCGACCGACACGCCGGAACGAATCGAGAAGGAGCTGGCGGCGCTACTCTAGAATCCCGCTCTACCTGGCGCCGACAGGCGGAAGAACAGTCGGCTCCGGCGTGGCACCCGTCGCCTCGGGCAGAGCGCCCTCGCCATGCGCCGTCGAGCCCGCGACCGAATCGCAGTGTTTCCCGGGCTCGGGCGGCGTGTCGGCCGGACACTTGAAGAGCCCGGATTTGCCGCGGCCGCCCGCCGGGAAGCCGTTGCGCAGCGGGTGCAGGCCGACGCTCATGATCGTGCCGCGCGGGAAGTTGTTGACGGTGATGCCGTCGCGCGCCGCGATCGCCGATCCCTGCATCTCCACGCCCCAGACGATCGGCTCGCCTTTCGCGTCGCGCAGGACCTCGGTGCGCTCCTCGTTGAGCGGCGCGAAGAAAATCTGTAGGTGATTCGGGTTCGGATCTACGCGCGTGACGACGCCCGTGATGACGTAGGTCTTGTTGATGTCGTACATCGCGAAGGAATGATGCGCATCGGCGGTGCTCGCGAGCGCGCCGCACGCGAGCGTCATGGCAGCCATTGCCTTGGATATCTTCATGATCGACTCCTTTATCAGAGGCCGAACGGGCCGCGTTCTACGGGACGCTCCATGCCTTCCTCGTGGTAACGCTCCCAGATTTGCGCCCACGGCCGGCCGTAGATGTCCGGCACCGTGTACTCGAACGTCTGGCCGGGGGACATCGGCGTCGTATGGCCGTCGACGGGAAAGCTCTGCGGAACGCATTCCATGATCTCGAACGGATCACCCTCGTTGAGCTCGCGTTGCTTGTCGAGGTTGTGCACGATGCGCACGGGCTCGACGAACGCTTCTTCGTCGTATAGCACGATTTCGTGCTTGAGGCCGATAAGGCTCCCGCTCGCGTCTGTTCGCGGCGTATAGATCTCGATCGATTGCAGCTTGCTGCTGAACTCGTGCGCGCCGTGCGAGATCCAGCCCTGGATATTCGACGTCCAGGTGATCAGCGCCTCGCCATCCCAAAAACCAATCGTTTCGCCGAACCACTGCGGCACGTCGGGCCCGAGCCGCGGCACGACCCCGCTCTCATCGAACTCGCGGCCGATGTGAATTTGCGTGACGAGGGTTTTTGCCGCATTGCGCATGTCGAGAATCAAGTCCGGCGTCATGACGATCATGACCGTTCCGCCGCCGTACTGCGCGAGCCGGCGCATGAACCCCTCGGGCCAACAATAAGAGCCGGGCCACTGCGCCGCGTTGCTCCCGGAATAGTGGTACATCTGCTGCACGAAACGCTTTTGATACTCGGGCGTCAACAGGGACAAGTACGTAGGCACTTGCAAAACGGCGCCGTTGAACCATGACGAGGTTTTCGCGCGCTGGCGCAGATAGCGCCCGTTCCAATCGGGTAGCGTCGCTTGCGTGTAGACTGTCGGGCCGCCGCGCTCGCGGGCCGCGGCGAGCAGCGCTGCGTAGTGCTCCTTGGCCCTCGAAAACCCGTAGGGGCTCACGATCTCCGCGCGCGGATAGTCTCGATCACAGTAACCCCAGGCCGCGGACGCAGGCGGGTTGTCGCCAATGAGCGGAACCTCATATGCGCCCCAGATCTGCTCGAGCCCGACCGGCGAATTACAGCGGTAGTAGCGCGGGTCAAACCATAGATCGCGGTCTTTATAGAAGTCCCGCGTCGTGAAAATATCGACGGCGAGCGGCTCGACTCCGGGCGGCACCGCGCCGTTCTCTGCGGCGAAAATGGGAGTATTGTCGGGCGGAATGCCGGCGCCGATGAAAAGGCCTTTGCCCTCGGAGCCGACGATGGCCGCGGCTTGCAAGGGATCGCGCGCGCCGCGGCCGACGCTCGTTTGCGCCCAACCGGGAGATATTGCCGTGAGCACGCCGGCCGCCGCGACAATCACAATACGTACAATTCCCATCGCTTACCGCTCCACTGGACGCACATGGACCTTTGAGACGCGTCGCCGTTTCTATAACATTGTAGACACTGATCGAATAGTTCGCATGGTTGGGAAGCCAATGAGAAACCTCATCGTCACAGCCGCTGTTCTCGGTCTGGGTTTCACGACGTCCAGTGCACTCGCGCACCACTCCGCCGCGCAGTTCGATTTCTCGATTAGGGACCGCACCGTCACGGGAATCGTCAAGGAATTCGCAGTCGCTAACCCGCACACGAGGATTATTCTCGAGGTCACGGATGAGAGAGGCACGCGCGATATCGAGTTCGAGGGGCACAGCCGCAACAACTACTATCGCTCCGGCTGGCGCGCCGACATGGTCAAAGTCGGCGACCGGGTGACCATCGGGATCGCGCCGCTGCGCGACGGCAGCGACGGCGGGTACGTAACCTCCGTTACCACCGCGAGCGGCCAGAAGTTCTAAGCATCGAGCTCCGCGAGCACGCTCGCGGTGTGCTCGCCGAGCAACGGCTCCCGTAAGACGGGCCGCGCGGGGTCGGCGGTGAAACGGATCGGCGGCGCCAGGTGCTTACGCCCGCGCTCATCGGTGACCACAAGGCCGCGCGCAATCACATTCGGATCGGCAAGCGCCTCGACGAGCGTATTGACGGGCGCGAAGCAGACGTCGAGGGCGGCGAGCCACGCGAGCGCCTCGGATCGAGATTTCGTCGCGAAAAACGCTTGTAGGCAGTCCACGACCGGCTGCTGGTGAGGGCCCGGTCCGCGCGCGCAGAGCGGCGCGAGATCCGGGCGACCTAGCGCACCGAGGAGCCGCTCGACGAATTTCGTCTCTTGGCCGGTGAGCGCTACCTGCTTGCCGTCGCGCGTGTCGTAGAGCCGATAAAACGCCGAGCCGCCCGTCGTCCGCTCACTTTTCGGATCGGGTTGGCGGTTCTCGGCGAATACGGGCCCGACGATGTTCGGCATTGCGGCGATCAGTGCGTCGTGCATTGCGATCTCGAGATGGTCGCCTTTGCCGGTCGACTGCCGCTTGAGCAATGCCATGAGAATCCCGCTCAAGCCTTGGAGTGCCGCTGCGATGTCCGCGAACGGAATGCCCGGTATGGCGGGTCGGCCGTCATCGCCGAGTGTCGTGCCCAACACCCCAGTTAGCGCTTCGATCGAGAGATCGTGCGCGGGCCGGTCGCGATACGGGCTCTGCGCACCGAACCCGTTGATCGAGCAGTACACGATGCGCGGATTGCGGCGCGCGACGTCGGCGTAGCCGACGCCCAGGCGCTCGACGACGCCGGGGCGAAATGACTCGACGAAGACGTCGGCGGTGCCAGCGAGCTCGAGCAAGCGCTCGCGACTGCGAGGCTCCTTGAGGTTCAGAACCACGCTTTTCTTGCCGCGGTTGAAACAGCGAAAGAACGCCGTCGTGGGACCGTCCGGGGCACCGATTTTGCGGCCGGGATCGCCGTCGGGGGACTCGATCTTGATGACTTCCGCGCCGTGATCGGCGAGCGCGAGCGTCAAGTACGGCCCGGGCAAAAAGATCGAAAGATCGACGACGCGCAGCCCCTCGAGCTTCATGCGGGGATTGTACAATCTGAACCGCGCATGGCCATGCACTCGACTCTCGATGACTCCCGTGTGCGCCGCGTGCTCGACGAGATGCACGCGGCCGCGGATCGCGTCGACCCGCCGCTTTTGGCGCGCGCTAAGGGTAAGAGCTTGGCTGAGCGCGCAGCCGTGCTCGGGGAGGCGTTCATCCCCGTGTCACCCGACGCCGGGCGCTTCCTCTACGCGCTCGTGCGCGGCGCGCAGCCCGGCACCGTCGTCGAGTTCGGGACGTCGTTCGGGATTTCGACGATCTACATGGCGGCGGCTCTGCGCGACCGCGGCGGAGGCGCCCTCATCACGACCGAGCTGCTGGCGAGCAAAGCCGAGCGCGCGCGGGAATACATAGACGCGGCCGGGCTCTCGAGCCACGTGGATCTGCGCGTCGGTGACGCGCTGCAAACGCTGCGGGGACTCGGACGCGACGTAGCGCTTCTCTTTCTCGACGGCGCGAAAGACCTCTACGTGCCGGTGCTCAAGTTACTCGAGCCCTCGCTCAAGCCGGGCGCGCTCGTGATCGGCGACGACATCGATCTCTTTCCCGACGCGCTCGCGACGTACTTGAGTTACGTCCGCGACCCAGCGAACGGTTACGTGTCGGTCAAGGTGCCGATCGGCGACGCGATGGAGCTTTCTACGAGAGCATGAGCCCCGGCAATGCGAGGGATATCCACGGAATGTAGGTCACGAGCACGAGGAACCCGAGCAGCAGCACGAGCCACGGAACGCTCGCCCGAATCACGGACGTCACGGGCAGGCCTGACACGGCGCTTGCGACGAAGAGGTTGAGGCCGACGGGCGGCGTCACGAGCCCGATCTCGAGGTTGACGACGAATATGATCCCGAGATGCACGGGATCGATGCCGAGCTCAGTTGCGATCGGAAAAACAATCGGCGCAAGGATCAGGACCACGGACGTCGGGTCCATGAGCGTGCCCGCGACGAGCAGGATGAGGTTCAAGAGCATTAAGAACTCCCACGGCGCGAGGTCGAGCGCGAGAACGCTCGCCGAGATTCCTTGGGGGATCTGCTCGGTCGTCAGCACGAATGCGAAGAGATAGGCATTCGCGACGATGAACATCAACATCGTAGTGACGCGCACGCTGCGGACGAGCACTTCGGGGATCTGCCGTACGCCGATGTCGCGATAGACGAATACGGCGACGACGACGGCGTACACGGCGGATACGGCTGCGGCTTCCGTCGGCGTGAAGACTCCGCCGTAGATGCCGCCGAGCACAATGACGATCAGCAGCAATCCCCAGAAAGCGCTCTGCCCTGCGCGCACGATCTCGCGCCAGCTCACCGCCAAGGTTTGCGCCGGCAGCCCATCGCGTCCCGCGAAGACCGGAATCGCGGCCATCATCAATGCAGTCAAGACCAAGCCCGGCACGATGCCCGCCATGAACAGCGACCGGACCGAGGTTTCCGTGATCGCGCCGTACACGACTATGACGATCGACGGCGGGATCAGGATCGCGAGCGTCCCGGCGCTCGTTACGACGCCGGCCGCGTACTCGCGCCGATAGCCGGCGCCGACCATGCCCGCGATCGTGATCGAGCCGATCGCGACGACGGTCGCCGGCGACGACCCCGAGACGGCCGCGAAGAGCGCGCACGCGAGCACCGAGGCCATCGCGAGACCGCCGCGCAATCGACCCGTGAGTGCGATCGCGAAATCGCTGAGCCGTCGCGCAACGCCGCCGCTCGTGAGAAAGGTCGCCGCCATGATGAAAAACGGCACGGCAAGCAGCGGGTAGACCTCCATCGCCCGGAAAAAAGTCTGCGCGAGAGACAACAATGTTTGCTCGCCGAAGAGCCAAAGAGTCAGAACGCTCGAGAGGCCGAGGGCGATCGCGACGGGCATCCGCAGCGCGAGAAAGACGAGCAGCGCGCCGATCAGAAAGACCGGCGTCATTGGCGCTCCGTGTCGAGCCCGGTCGGCGTGTGGCCATGCCCGCTCACCGGGCGCGTGCCGCGCACGATGCCGACCGTCGCTTGGATCAAGCGCAAGCCCAAGAGCGCAAAGCCGATCGGCAAGGACAATAGCAATACCCAGCGCGGCAGCGGCAAGTCGTGCGCCAAGCTGCCGAACGCTTGGAGTCGCGCGACCAGGGTCCAGCTCGCCGCGAGCATCAAACCGGTGTAAAGGAGGCACAAGCCCGTCGCGAGCAAGGCTGCCGCCTTTCGGGCGGAAGGGCCCAAGTGTTTGGTGAGAATGTCCACTGCGATGTGGCCGTCCGTGCGCACGACGCCGGAGATGCCGAGCAGCACGAGCCAGCCGAACATGTAGACCGTGGCCTCGAGCCCCCAGACGAGTCCGGACTCGAACAAGTCGCGCAGTACGACCTGAATGAACGTGAGCAGCGTCATCGCCGCGAGCAGCGTCGCCGTCAAGAGCTCCTCGGCGCGGTCGAGCGCGCGCAGCGTCATCGCGGCGCGGCCGTCATTGGCTCGGCGAGCCCTCGGCACCGGCGGCCGTGAGCAGCTCCGCGCCGATGTCGTTTGCGAAGCGGCTCCAGACGGGGCGCATTGCGGCGCGCCATTGTAGGCGCTCCTCGGGCGTGAGCTCGATCAACGTATTGCGTCCCGCAGCGAGCACTTGGCTCCGTGCTTCGTCGTTGACCCTGCGCGCGATCGAATTCACGTACTCCGTCGTTTCGGCGAGCGCGGCGTCGAGCACGGGCCGCACGTCGGCGGGAAGCCCATGCCAGAACTCGGGATTCACGGCGACGAGGTAGCCGATGTAGCCGTGGCCGGTCTCGGTGATGTAGGGCTGCACTTCATAGAACTTGCTCGCATAGATGTTCGACCAAGTGTTTTCCTGCGCGTCGATCGCGCCCATTTGCAAAGCCTGATAGACCTCGCCGTAAGGCATCTTCTGCGGATTGCCGCCGACGGCACGAAACTGCTCGAGCAGCACGTCGGAGTCTTGAATGCGGAACTTGAGCCCTTTGGCATCCGCCGGCACGCGCAACGGCGTGCGTGCCGTCAGATGCTTCATGCCGTTGTGCCAATACGCGAGGCCGAGGATCCCCCGCCCCTCCAGCTCCATCAGGAGCCTTTGGCCGACGGGGCTCTGCTGAAACGCTTCCACTTGCGACATATCGGCGAACAAGAACGGCAGATCGAATACTCGAAAACGTTTCGTCAGACCTTCGAGCTTCGACACGGAGATCGCGATCATCTGAATCTCGCCGAACGCAAGCGCTTCGAGCGAGGTCTGGTCGTCCATGAGGCTCGCGGACGGATAGACCTCGACGATCACGCGCCCGGGCAAGCGCTCCTCGACAATTCTCTTGAAATGGTCCGCACCGAGGCCTTTCGGTGTATTCGGCGCAAGATCGTGCGGGAACTTGATGACGATGGCCTCGCCGAGCGCCACGGCCGGCGATAGAGCCGCTATGACCGAGAGCGTTGCGATAGCCCCGAACGAGGCCTTCATGACGGCGCGAGCCCTCCCACACATCCCGGACCCCTAGGATAACGCTGCTGCGCCCGCGACGGCGCACGCGTCATCCTCGGCGCTCGAGCCCCCCGATACGCCGAGCGCGCCGACGAGCGCGCCGCCGACGATGAGCGGCACGCCGCCCTCGACCGGAATCGCGCCCGCGAGCCGCAGCACGCGCAGGCCTTCGCCGCCGCGCGCGAGGACGTCCTGGAGCATCTTCGTCGGTCGTTTGAAAATCGCGGCCGAACGTGCCTTCTGCTCGGCGACCTGTACGCTGCCCACTTGGGTATCGTCGAGCTTTTCCAAATACACGAGGTGTCCGCCCGGGTCGACGATTGCGACGACGACGGTCCAGCCGTTCGCCTGCGCGGGAACGAGCGCGGCCGCAGCCGCCTTCTTCGCCTCGGCCAGCGTGATCGAGCGGCCGTAGGTGGGCAGTTTGGGTCCAGGGGTCGGTCGCGACGGTGACGTCGTTGTGCTCATATGGATCTACCCATCGCGGCTAAAGCCGCTCCCACACCACTCAGCGCGACTGCCCGCCGAGGCGGCGATAAACCTCGTGCGCGACGACGAAATCGTTGCGGTCGAGCCCCAAGCCCCGGCACGCATTCATCATCTCGTTCGCGGCAGCGGCGAGCGGCACGGGGCTGCCGAATTTACGCGCCATCTCGAGCACGAGCAGCATGTCTTTCTGCTGCAAAGTGACGTCGGCCAGCGGCATCTTCGGCATCTTGCCTTCGAGGATGAACGGGCCGCGGTAACCGAGCACGGGCGCCGCCGTGACGCTCTTGAGCACGGCATCGAGCGCAATCTCGCGCGCGACTCCGCCTTTCTCGGCGAGCGCTACGGCCTCGCCGAAGGCGATGACCTCGACCATGAGCAGCAGGTTTACCGCGAGCTTCATCGTCGCGGCCTGGCCGCTTGCGCCGATGTAGGTCACTTTGGGTCCGATCGCGCGGAGCACGGGCTCGACGCGCTCGAATGCGAGCTTGTCGCCGCCGATCATCAGCGAGGCGTTGCCCTGCTCCACCGTCACGGGGCTGCCCGACAACGGCGCATCGAGCATTGCGAAACCGCGCGCCGCGAACGCGGCCGCGACCTCGCGCGTAACGTCCGGGGCGATCGTGCCCATGTCGACGTAGACGCTGCCGGGCCGCATCCCGGCGAGCACGCCGTTCTCACCGAGGGCAACGGTCTTGACGGCGGCGCCGTCGGTCACGATCGAGAACGTCACTTCCGAGGCTGCGGCGACCTTGGCGGGGCTCTCGGCCGAGCGCATACCGAGCTTCACGAGAGCCTGCGCGCGCTCGCGTGAGCGGTTCCAGCCGGTCACGCGGTGCCCCGCGGCGAGCAGGCGCGGGACGATGACTTGGCCCATGGCGCCAAGGCCGACAAAACCAATATTCACGAGCCCTCGATTCCTCGACTGAAGCCCAAGCCGGAGTCGCTATGGTACCGGGTAGCGCGCGCGTGCACAGCCTGCACTCGGCGATATTCGCTGGTCTGGGCTGGCACCGCCACAACACTCGTATTTCTACTGACGGCGATCACGTCATATTGGCGTAGCCTTGAGCGCAGACAATGCACGGTCGGGCATCGTTCGGGAGCAGGTTTCGCCATGATGGCAGAGAACGCCAGGTCGCCTCGCAACTCCGAGATCGAGCGTGCGCTCAACGACCTGCTCACGATCCGCGAGCACATGGTGGCCGCTGCCGCGACGCCGCACGTGTCGCTCGACGCGGTTCACCCGAGCTATCGAGAGAGCGCGCGCAACCTCGTGCATTACCTGGCGCTCCGTCGCCATGATCTGAGGCCACTGCAACAGCGTCTGGCGGAGATGGGACTGTCCTCGCTCGGTCGCGGCGAGTCGCACATCTTGGCGACCGTGGATTCGGTGCTCGAGGTGCTGCACAGCCTTGCGGGGCGGCCATGGCGACGGTCCGCCGGAGCCGTTCCGGTCGTGGATTTCTCGCAAGGGCAGCGACTGCTGGCTGAGCATACCGACGCGTTACTCGGCGCTGCGCCGCGCGGCCGCGACGTGCGGATCATGGTCACGATGCCGAGCGAGGCGGCCCACGACGATACGCTCGTGCACGACTTGCTGGAGCAAGGCATGAATTGCATGCGCATCAATTGTGCCCATGACGGCCCGTCGATTTGGTTGGGCATGATCGAGAACTTAAGGCGCGCCGAAAGAGCCCTGGACCGAACGTGCCGCGTCGTCATGGATCTCGCCGGACCGAAATTGCGGACCGGCCCGATCGAGGCCGGGCCCGCGGTCGCGCGCATCCGGCCTAAGCGCGACGCGTATGGCCGAGTCACGGCGCCGGCGCGAGTTTGGCTGTATCCAGAATCGGGCGTCGCCGCGGGCAAGCCGACCGTCGCGTCCCTGCCCCTGCCGGCGGCATGGCTCTCGCGGCTCTACGCGGGCGAGAAACTGCGTCTCACGGATGCCCGCGGTGCCGAGCGAAGCATGGTCGTCATTGATGCGACTGCCGAAGGCTGCTTGGCAGAGACGACCAAGACGATTTACATCGTTCCCGGCACGATCTTACGTCGTGCCAGCGCGCCGGACGACGATCTCGATCGAGACGCCGCCGTCGGGGATCTTCCGGCAAGCGCCGCTGCGATTTCGCTTTGCGTCGGCGACCCCCTCGTGCTCACGCGCGATTTAGTCCCCGGGCGCAACGCCAGACTCGATTCCGAAGGAAGGATCGTATCCGCCGCGCGACTCGGCTGCACGATTCCGGAGTTGCCGCGCAACGTGCGCGCGGGCGAATCGATCTGGTTCGACGACGGCAAGATCGGTGGAGTCATCGAGCGCGTGGCGGAGGATCAAATCCTCGTCCGCATCACCCAAGCTCGGCCGGGCGGCAGTAAGCTCACCGCGGACAAGGGCATCAATTTGCCCGAGAGCGCGGTCAAGCTCGATGCGCTGACTCGGCAGGACCTCCAGGCCCTTCCCTTCGTCGCGCGACACGCCGATGTCGTGGAGCTATCGTTTGCGAATGCGGCCGCCGATGTCGAAGCGCTGCAGCGTGAGCTCACGCGTATCGGCGGTCGTCTTCCGGCCATCGTCCTCAAGATCGAGACGCGGCGCGGTTTCGAAAGCTTGCCGGAAATGTTGCTGACCGCGATGCGGTGGCCCTGCTGCGGCGTGATGATCGCGCGCGGGGACCTCGCCATCGAATGCGGCTTCGCGCGGCTGGCCGAAATCCAGGAGGAGATCCTGTGGATCTGCGAGGCCGCCCACATCCCGGTCATTTGGGCGACGCAAGTGCTCGAGAGCCTCGCCAAAACCGGGATGCCATCGCGCGCAGAAATCACGGACGCAGCGATGGCTCATCGGGCCGAATGCGTCATGCTCAACAAGGGCCCGCACGTCGCAAGCGCCGTGCGGGCGCTCGACGACATCCTGCGGCGCATGCAAGCGCATCAGAGCAAGAAACGCGCGATGCTGCGCGAGCTGCGCCTCGCCCACGCAATCCGTAGCTGATTCGGCGCTCGGAGCGGTCGGGTGCTCTATAGCTTAATGAACGCGAGCGCGTTGTTCGGATTCATCGGGATCACGAGCTGTTTCTGCACCGAGTCGTAGCACATCGACGCCGCGGCCGGGATGCCGGAGGCAATGATCTCGGCAGGCCGACCCGGACGAATGCGCGAGACGCTGCCGAAGCGCACGCTGCTCACGTATTTGGTGCCGTCCTCGGCGATCACGAGCCCGTCGTTGCCGCTCTCCACGGCGTTTTCGGTCTTGATCAGCTCGCCGGCCGGATTAAACGTCAGCACGGTGTTGGCGCCGATGTTGACGACGACGATGTTGCCGTCGTTGTCGATGGCGACGCCGTTCGGCACGGCGAGCGGGGCCCCTTCGACGAACTTGGAGATTGTTCCGGCGGCCGTGACCTTCAAGATCATCTCGGGTGGACGCGTATTGGAAATATAGGCCGTGCCGTCGGCGGTGACGCCGATGCCGTTCAAGAACGTGGCGCCCGCGCCTGCGAGATCGACGGCCTTGAGCGGGTTTCCGCTTGCGAGATCGAACGTCCGCAGCACCGCGCCATCGACTGTGTAGAGCACGCCGTTCCCGATGGCGCTGCCGAGCGGGTGGTTGAGCGTCAAGCCGTCGCGCGTCACGCCGATCCACTTGGCCGTGTGCACGCTGCCGTCGGGGTTGATCAGCGACACGAAGCCGTCATTGACCTCCGAGACCACGCGCCCGTCCTGAGTATTGTTCGGATTGCCCGCGTTCATCGCGAGGATGAGGTTGCGCGCCGGGTCGAATGTGCAGCTCTCGGAGAAATGAAAGCTCCCATAGACCTTGACGTTGGCCGACAGCGGCGTCGCGACTCCCGCTTCGTTGGTCGCGCCGAGCGGCTGACCCACCCGGAACGGGGCCGGCGCGGCGGGCGGCGCCTGGGCGGCGGCTCCGGCACTGATGAGAAGGGCAATCGGGACGGCGAGGCGCATTTTCATTGTTCTGACTCCATAGAATTGAAGATCGGCGCGAGGCGCCACCATACCCATTTTGGCGTCTCGGACTCAATAGATGCGGCGCGCGGCGGCAGATCCCACAACAATCTTGGGGTTATTGCGACGATCGTCACAAAAATGACAAATTCGTCGTGTAACCTATTGATCAGAATGAAGTCAGTGGATCGAGTCCGTTGCGTGCTCATGCGTAAGCATCGGTTTCTGCTCGCGCAGCACAATTCTCGACGTCCCGACAAAGCGGGCAAATGGGGTCTCTTGGGCGGGCGGCTCAAGGATTCCGAGGAGCCGATAGCGGGCTTGCGGCGCGAGATTCTCGAGGAGGTCAGGCTACGCGTCCCTTACCTCATCGAGCTCGGCGACTGCATTTACCGCGGCCACACGCACCGGGTCTTCGGCTGCGAGATCGATTCGCCGGTCGAGTGGTTCGACCCCAAAGAGCTGCTCGGCATCGGCTGGTTCTCTTATGCCGAAGTCGCGGGAATGGCCGAAGCCGACGAGCTGCGTACCGGGTTCGAGCTCGGGGCGATCAACTCGTTTCGTCGGCACATTCAGCCGCTAATCGACTCGGCCGAGCTTTGGCCGTACCGTCGAAAGCGCGGGCGCAGCGCGCGCGAAATGGCGATGGCCGACCCCTTGCGCTAGACGTCCGTCTCTTTTCCGGCCTCGGCCTCGATCGCTTCGTGCGCGTCCTCGACTTGCTCGGGCGCGACGAGGCCATCCCGCCGCAACATCGAAATTTCGTCGCGGATCCGCGCGGCTTCTTCGAACTCGAGCTCGCGCGCGTGTTCGTACATGCGCTTTTCGAGCTTTTGAATCTTCGCGAGCAACTCCTCGGGCGTAAGCTTCTCCACGTCCGTTGGGCGCTCCGCGCGCCGGTCGCGCCGCCGGCCGTGTAACGACTCGCGGGCGCCTTCCATGATGTCGTGGACCGACTTCACGATGGACTTGGGCTCGATCCCATGGACGCGGTTGTGCTCGACCTGCCGGCGCCGCCGGCGGTCGGTCTCGTCGATTGCGCGTTGCATCGAGCCCGTGACGGCGTCGGCATAGAGAATCGCTTTGCCGTGAACGTTGCGCGCCGCACGGCCGATCGTCTGGATGAGTGAGCCCTCGGAACGCAGAAAGCCTTCCTTATCGGCGTCGAAGACGGCCACGAGCGAGACCTCGGGCATATCGAGGCCCTCGCGCAGCAGATTGATGCCGACGAGCACGTCGAACTCGCCGAGTCTGAGGTCGCGAATGATCTCGGTGCGCTCGACCGTCTCGATATCGGAATGCAGATAGCGCACGCGGACGCCGTGCTCTTGCAAGTAGTCCGTGAGATCCTCGGCCATGCGTTTGGTCAATGTCGTGATGAGCACGCGTTCCTTGATGGCAACACGCGCGTTGATCTCCGAGAGCACGTCGCCGACTTGCGAGCTCGCGGGCCGCACCTCGACCTCGGGATCGACGAGGCCCGTCGGCCGCACGAGGAGCTCGACGACTTGGCCCGAGTGCTCGCGCTCGTAGTCGGCGGGCGTCGCCGAGACGAAGATCATTTGTGGCGCGATCGCCTCGAACTCATCGAACCTTAGCGGCCGGTTGTCGAGCGCCGACGGCAGACGGAACCCGTATTCGACGAGCGTCTCCTTGCGCGCCCGGTCGCCGCGATACATACCGCCGAGCTGCGGGATGGTCACGTGGCTCTCATCGACGAACAACAAGCCGTCATGCGGCAAATAATCGAATAGGCACGGCGGCGGCTCGCCGGGCCGCCGGCCCGACAGAAACCGCGAATAATTCTCGATGCCCGTGCAATAGCCGACCTCGAGGATCATTTCCATGTCGAAGCGCGTGCGCTGCTCGAGCCGCTGCGCTTCGACGAGCTTGTTCGCGGCACGGAGCTCCTTGAGCCGCGGCCCGAGCTCGGCGCGTATCTGATCGACGGCCGCGACGAGCGTTTCGCGCGGCGTCACATAGTGGGTTTTCGGGTAGATCGTCGTGCGCGGCACGACCTGTGTGATTGCCCCCGTGAGCGGATCGAAGAGGCTGATCTCCTCGATTTCTTCATCGAAGAGCTCGACGCGCACGGCATCGCGCTCGGAATCCGCCGGGAAGATGTCGATGACGTCGCCGCGCACCCGAAACGTGCCCCGCGCCAAGTCGACGGGATTGCGCGTGTACTGCAGCTCCGCGAGCCTGCGCAGCATCGAGCGCTGATCGATCGCTGCGCCGCGCACGAGGTGCATGATCATGCCGTGGTAGGCTTCGGGGTCGCCCAAACCGTAGATGGCCGAGACCGTCGCGACGATGACGACGTCACGCCGCTCGAGCAGCGCTTTCGTCGCCGAGAGCCGCATCTGCTCGATGTGGCTGTTGATCGATGCGTCTTTCTCGATGTAGGTATCGGTCGACGGAACGTACGCTTCGGGCTGGTAGTAGTCGTAGTACGAGACGAAGTACTCGACGGAATTGTGGGGAAAGAACTCCCGCATCTCCCCATAGAGCTGCGCCGCGAGCGTCTTGTTGTGCGCAAGGATCAGCGTCGGGCGCTGCACCTTGGCGATGACTTCGGACATTACGTAGGTCTTTCCGGATCCCGTCACACCGAGCAACGTCTGAGCCGCGAGCCCGCTGCCGATGCCGTCGAGCAGCCGCGCGATCGCCTCCGGCTGGTCGCCGGCGGGTGCAAAGTCGGATACGAGCTCGAATTGCCGATCGGTCATAATGGCCCGCGAACGCGAAACGTCATCTTAAGGTATCGGAGTATGAGCATTCGACTGGCTCACCGCCTGCAACGGATTCGGCCCTCGGCGACCGTGGGCATGACGGCAAAGGCGATCAGTCTGCGCGAGGCCGGCCACGACATCATCAGCTTGAGCGCCGGCGAGCCGGATTTCGCGACCCCCGAGCACATTCGAGCGGCCGGGATCGAGGCGATCCGCTCGGGGAACACGAAGTACACGGCGCTCGACGGCACCCATCAGCTCAAGCTCGCGATTGCCGCGAAGCTCCGGCGCGAGAACGGTCTCGATTATGAGCCCGCACAAATTCTCGTCACGAGCGGCGCGAAGCAAGCGTGCTTCAATGCCTGCCAAGCGTTACTCGATCTCGGCGACGAGGTCGTCGTCCCTGCTCCGTACTGGGTCTCGTACCCCGAGATGGTCAGGCTCGCCGACGCCGAGCCCGTGATCGTGCATACGGCCGCGGAGCACGATTTCACGATGACCGCCGAGCAGCTCGCGGGTGCGATCACGCCCGCGACGCGCCTCGTGATCTTGAATAGCCCCTGCAATCCGACCGGCTCTGTATACACGCGCACGCAGTGGCAGACGCTCGGGGCGGTGTTGCGCGAGCATCCGCGCGTGATCGTGCTCAGCGATGAGATCTACGAGCACATCTACTGGGCGGACGAGCCGTTCGCGAGCTTCGCCGACGCGTGCCCCGACCTCTACGAGCGCACGCTCACCGTTAACGGCATGTCGAAAGGTTACGCGATGAGCGGCTGGCGCTTGGGCTATGCCGCGGGTCCCGTGGCCTTGATCAAAGCCATGACGACGATTCAAGGGCAGAGCACGACGAATGCGTGCACGATCTCCCAGGCGGCGGCTCGCGCGGCGCTCAACGGGGATCAAAAGTCGGTACGCGAGATGTGCGCGGCGTTCAAAGAGCGGCACGACGCGATACTTCCGCGCCTCGCTGCGATTCCGGGCTTCGCATGCCGGCCCGCGCAGGGCGCGTTCTACTTGTTCCCCAACGTCGCCGAAGCGATGCGCATGAAAGGAATCGACGACGACGTCGTACTCTGCGAACGGCTGCTTGATTCCGCCGGCGTCGCCGTCGTGCCGGGATCGGCGTTCGGCGCGCCGGGGCATCTGCGAATCTCCTTCGCGGCGTCGCTCGAGACGCTCGTCACAGCGCTGGCGCGCGTCGAGAAATTCATGGCCGCGTAAGCTAGAATGCGCGTGCTTTTCTACCGGTTCCCCGGTAGCTCAGTGGTAGAGCGACGGACTGTTAATCCGTTGGTCGCTGGTTCGAGTCCGGCCCGGGGAGCCATCTCTGGATCCAAGATGGTCCAGAGTCGTCCGTAATAACGCTGCAAAACACCTGTTTTCCTAGCGTTTCCTGATCCGCAAAGATCTTCAGCGATCCATCGATCCGCGTACCGTGGTTGGGGTACAGCTGGGGTATCCGGCGCAGTCCCCGGAATGGTACCCCGATACGGCGATTCGCACTGGTGAAGCCGAGTGGCGCTCGGCTGTGGCGGATGTAGTACAGAGTCGACGG
>DATBLZ010000181.1:0-19854 GCA_036555065.1 Gammaproteobacteria bacterium | reverse complement strand
AAGTGCGGCGGGCACAGCCATTCGGGCAAATCGACGTGCGACGGCGGCATGATGATCGACTTGAGCCTCATGCGCGGCGTCCGTGTCGACCCGCACGCGCGCCGCGCCTACGTATCGGGCGGCAGCCTCTTGGGCGACATGGATCACGAGACGATGGCTTTCGGCCTCGTGACGCCGGCCGGCACGGTATCGCACACGGGTGTCGCCGGGCTCACGCTCGGCGGCGGCTTCGGCCGAGTGGCGCGACGTTGGGGCTTGTCGCTCGACAACGTCCGCAGCGTCGAGGTCGTGACTGCGGACGGCGAGCTCCGCCGCGCGAGCCCCGCCGAGAACCCGGAGCTCTATTGGGGGCTGCGCGGCGGCGGTGGCAACTTCGGCGTCGTGACGGGGTTCGAGTTCGAGCTCTATCCGATGGACCGCGAGGTCATCGGCGGCAATATTCTCTTCCCGCTGAGCCAAGCGCGGCGACTATTCGAGTTCTACTCGGAGTACCAGGCGACGGCGCCCAACGAGCTCTTTTTGAATGCCGCGGTCTACAACGCGGCGGGCAGCGGCTACTTCGGGTTCCACCTATGCTATAGCGGCCCGAAAAGCGCGGCCGACCGGGTTCTCGACACGATCCGTAGCGCCGGCACGCCGATATCCGACGAGGTGCGCACCATCGATTACGTGGCGCTGCAAAAGTCAGGCGACGTCGACGACCCGCGCGCGCTCGGCTCGTATACGAAGTCGGGCTTCTCGGCCGAGCTCACGCCCGCTTTCATCGACGCGATCGTGAACGGTTTCGAGGAGCACCCGGGTCGAAGACACGTGTTCGTTCTCTACCACTGCGGCGGCGCGATCAACGAGGTAGCGCCCGACGCGACGGCGTTCCCGCATCGCGATATCACGCTGACGCCGCTGCTCGCCGTCGAGTGGGCCATGGGCAGCGATCCGAGCGAGCACATCAGCTGGCTCCGCAAGTATTGGGCGTCGATCGAGCCGCACATCCAGGGCTTCTACACGAACGACATCATCGACGAGACGCAGCAGCAGGTCGACGAGAATTACCTCGGCAACTATCCGCGGCTCGTCGCGCTCAAGAACAAGTACGATCCGACGAACCTGTTTCGTCTGAACGCCAACATCGTCCCGACGGCATAACGGGCGCGACGCTGCTGTCGCCCGAGACAGGCGACAGCAGGCGGATCAGACGTGTCAGAGGGCTACCGAGAATCCCACAAAGACCCGGCGGCCGAACGTGTCGTAGTCCTCGCTGGTCGAGCCAAGGGCGTTGTTGCCCACGGTAGCCCCGACGACGGGAGGATCTTGGTTCGTCAGATTGTCGATACCTGCGCTGAGCTCATACCGCTCCCCGAACGACCATCTCGAAAAGAGGTCGAGCTGGTCGGTCGACTCGACGGGCAGTGAAGCCGTGGCGCCCGGTTGCGGATCCAACCCCGGCCACTTTTGCCACCGCAGGCCGAGGGTCCAAGACGGCGCGTCGTAACGGATCGTCGTAAACGTCCGGTAGTCGAATGAGGAATTATACGTCGTGCCGGTGTAGTCGACGAAGGCGGCCCCCGCAAACGGCGCTTCCGAGTACTCGTCGAGGAAGCTCGCGACCACGCTCAGGTTCAGCGCTCCGTCCGCGACATCGAAGCCCCAATCCAACTGGACATCCGTGCCGGCCGAGTTGACGCCGCCCTGGTTTACGAAGATACCGTCGATTGTGCGCGCGGCGCCGTACATGCCGTTAGGCACAACCCATTCACGGTTGATGAGGGCGCACTGCGGATTGCCCGCCGTGAGCTGCGGACCCGTATACGTTCCCGGCGCTGATGCAATGAGCGGGTTGTACTGTGGATCCATGCACTGCTGGTAGATCGACGCGAAGCCCGGCACGGCGATCGCCCTCTCGAGCTCGATGTCGTACCAATCGACCGCAAGTGTCACTCGATCGAAGCCAAGTACCATGCCGAAGGTGAACGTGTCGGCCTCTTCCGAGTCAAGATTGGGGTTGCCGCCCGTGACGGCGATCGAGAACGGGAAGTTTCCGGTCCCGCCGAAAACGTTGAACGCGTAGTTATTGGCGCTCGGCGTCCCGGGCACGTAGAACGTGGGCGGTGCGCCGTCCCGCACCATGAGCTCCTGGCAGAGCGTCTGCAGGTTAAGGCGGTTCGGATTCTCCGGACGGTTGCCCCACGACTGTGTACCGAGCGGCCAATAGCCGCAAGCATCTTGCGCGTTAAAGTCGAGCTGGCTTCCGCCCCTCGGCGTAAAGAGCTCCGCCACGTTCGGCGCGCGGTTGGCGACCTGCCTGCCGCCGCGGAAGCGGAGTCGATCGTTCACGGTCCAGTCGAAAAGGAGCTTTTGCGTATCAATGACCCCGACCGTGTTGTAGTCAGAACGGCGATAGCCCGGATCAATCTCGAACGACTGGACGAACTTCTTGTCGCTGAGCAACGGAATAGCCAACTCGAGATAGATCTCCGAGACGTCCGTGGTGCCGGAGACGCTCACGGGCAGGATGATGTTCTGAATCACGTTCGGGTAGTCTTGGTTCGCGTTGAATCCAGAATCGGGGTCGAATGCGAAGTCCTCCTGCCGATAATCGACGCCCGCCGCGAACAGCCACTCCCCGGCCCAGAGTTCCGCGAACGGGCCCGATACGGTGGCTTCGGCGATTTCCTGGGTCAAACTCGTGATGTTGTTCATGCGGAGGACCACGTAATCGGCGCAGTCCTGCGAGACCGACAGCGTCGGGTCGACGCTGCCGTCCGGATTGAAGATCGGCAGACCCGACGTGCAATGGCCCGTCACCGAGAGCGGGAAGAAATTCGGCAGCGACGATAGGTCGAAGTTCGTGCCGTACTGGTCGGCATTGAAGAGGTTCTGAATTCTCGGCAAGTACGGGAATCCTTCCGGCTGTCGAGCGTTGACCGTGGTCTTGCCGTGCGAAACGTAAACTTCCCAATCCCAATCGCGCGAGCCGACCGTCGCGTCGCCCCTCAAGCCACCGATGACCTGGTAAACGTTGCTCGTCGTCTCGGTCGTGAAATTAGGCAGATAGTCGAGGCCTCCGGCGTACGTCCAGGGCGCAGCCGGATCAGTCGGGCGCGAATTCAGAATCGTCGCAAGCGCGGCGGGAACCGGGTGTTGCGCGACTCCCAGAGGCGCCAGACCAAAAGTCGGGGAATTCGGATCGTCGTAGAGCGGGTTGTAGGGAACCGTCGGTGACCAGACATTGAAGACACCCGACGTGAACCCCGGAGCCTCCAAGTACGTTTCCGAAAACCGCACGTCGGTGAACGCTTCGACGTTATCCGTGAGATCGTAACGACCCGTGCCGAAGACAGCGTAGCGATCCATGGGCAACTGCAAGCGGCCTTCGGTGTCGATAAAGCCGAGCGAGCCGTCCGGATTGATCTTGAAGCCCGAATTGCCGCCGACCGGTCCTGTATACGGATTGGTGGGATCGTTCGGCGCCGCGACATCGAAGAGATTGCCGTTCTGGTCGATGTAGTAGCTGGCCGCCCCGCACGGTAGGAAGCCGGCTGTCGGGTAATTTTGGGAAGGTAAAGAGCAGAGCGGGCCCGCGGGGGTCGGAATCGCACCCGGAAGCACGTACTGCGACAGTGCCGAGCCGCCAAGCCCGGCGGCCATCGTGCCCGGGTCCTTCCAACCCGCAACGATCCAGTCGCGGTCCGCGCTAAGGATGGTTTCTCGGCGGTAGTAATCAGCTCCGAACGTGACGTTGCCGCGGCCGTCGGAGAAATTGGCGCCGAAGAGTGCGTTCAGTGAAATCTCCTCGCCATCGCCCTCCTCGGTCACGCCGTACCGCGCGCGGAAATCCATGCCTTCGTAGTCTCTCTTGAGAATGAAATTGACGACGCCGGCGATCGCGTCGGCACCGTAGACCATTGCGGCGCCACCGGTGATGACTTCGACTCTCGCGATGGCGGCGGAAGGAATCGTGTTGACGTCGACGACGAGCGCGCCGTTGACGGGCTGCACACGTCTCCCGTCGACGAGCACGAGGCTGCGGTTCGGACCGAGGCCGCGCAGGTTGAGGGTCGCCGCGCCCGGTGCCACCGTCGCCGCGGGAAACGGCGTCTGCGCCGAGCTCAGCATCGACTGCGATCCCTCGACGTTGAACTGCGGCAACTGATTCAGCGTGGCCTCGATGGCGACGTTCGATCGATCAGTGAAGGCGTCCGAGTCGACCGTCACGATCGGAGTTTGCGCCGAATAGTCGCGCCGGGCGATGCGCGTGCCGGTGACGGTGATTTCCTCGTCGGCTGCTTGATCCGGATCCTGAGCGAAGACCGGACCTTGTGTGGCGAAACCGAGTGCCGTGGACAACAAAAGCGCGGCCGTGCGGCCCAGGCGGGACATTTCCATGAGGCTCTCCCCTGAAGCTCTTGGA
Organism: Gammaproteobacteria bacterium; assembly: GCA_036555065.1. Taxonomy (GTDB): domain Bacteria; phylum Pseudomonadota; class Gammaproteobacteria; order Steroidobacterales; family Rariloculaceae; genus DATBLZ01. The sequence goes on along the minus strand of DATBLZ010000181.1, from coordinate 15,446 downwards.
GTTGTGGCCGAACTATCAACCCGCGGCGCGAAGAAATCAAGTCGCGATCACTTGTCCTACTATTGCAACTGCGAGCAGTATGACCACCGGGTTTTTCGGACGCGTGATATGGCGCACGCCAGTGGCCGACACTTCCTGCAGATTCCCGGTCCGACGAACGTGCCGGACCGAGTCTTGCGCGCGATCGCACGCCCCACGATCGATCACCGAGGGCCCGAGTTCGCCGCGCTCGGCCGGCGCGTGCTCGCTGAGCTGCGCACAATCTTCAAGACCGAGCATCCCGTAATCATCTATCCATCGTCGGGCACGGGCGCGTGGGAAGCCGCGCTCGTGAATTCGCTCTCGCCGGGCGACAAGGTCCTCATGTGCGAGACGGGACAGTTCGCGGTGTTGTGGCAGCAACTCGCCATTCGTTTCGGCGTCGTGCCCGAAGTCATCGCAACGGACTGGCGGCACGGCGCCGATGCGGCCGCGATCGAGGCACGGCTCCGCGACGACAAGGCGCACGCGATCAAGGCCGTCTGCGTCGTTCATAACGAGACCTCGACGGGTGTCACGAGCCGCCTTCCGCCCGTGCGCCGCGCGCTCGATGCCGCGCGTCACCCCGCCCTGCTCATCGTCGACACGATCTCGTCGCTCGCCTCGATCGACTACCGCATGGACGAATGGGGCGTCGACGTGACGGTCGCCGGTTCGCAGAAAGGACTCATGCTGCCCCCGGGGCTCGCGTTCAATGCCGTATCGAAAAAGGCGCTCGCGGCGCACGAACGCGCCCGGCTTCCGAACGCCTATTGGAACTGGAAAGACATGCTCGCCGCGAACAAGAGCGGCTTTTTCCCCTACACGCCGGCAACGAACTTGCTCTATGGGCTCGTTGAGTCGATCGCGATGCTGCACGAGGAGGGCCTCGAGCGCGTGTTCGCGCGTCACGCTCGGCACGGCGCCGCGACGCGCAGCGCCGTCGAGGCGTGGGGGCTCGAGGTCTTGTGCTTGAATTCCGACGAGCACAGCAACTCGCTCACGGCCGTGCTCGTGCCCGAGGGGCACGATGCCGATCACTTGCGCGCCGTGATCCTCGAGCGGTTCGACATGTCGCTCGGCACGGGGCTCGGCAAGCTCGCGCGCAAGGTATTTCGCATCGGCCACTTGGGCCACTTCAACGATCTCATGCTCGCGGGCACGCTCGCGGGTGTGGAGATGGGTCTCGGGCTCGCGGGCATCCCGCACCGGCCGGGCGGCACGCAAGCCGCGCTCGACGACCTCGCGGCCACGTTGAGATAGGAGTCGCGGCTGAAGCCGCTCCCACAAGTTAGAATCGGTCGCTGTGACTACCGACGATAAGCAGCCGCCGCTACCCGAGCCGCAGACCGCCGCGGCCGTCCTCATGATCCGGCCCGCGGCCTTCAGCCGAAACGATGTGACGCGGCCGTCCAATCGTTTCCAGTCGGGCGATGCCGCAGCCGATGCCGACCAGCTCGCGAAGACCGCGATGCTCGAGTTCGATCATCTCGTCACGCGGCTCAAGCGGCACGAGATCGACGTCCAAGTGTTTGCCGGGCGCACGACGACCGCGCTGCCGGACGAGGTGTTCCCCAACAACTGGCTCACGACGCACGCGAGCGGCACGGTCGTGGTCTACCCGCTCATGGCCTGGAACCGGCGGCCTGAGCGGCGCCGCGACATCATCGACGAGCTGCAGCAGCGCAGCGACGGCTATCGCATCGAGCAGATCATCGATCTGTCGCATCTCGAGGACGCGGGCCATTTCCTCGAAGGCACCGGCAGTCTCGTTCTCGACCGCGCGAATCGCATCGGCTACGCGTGCCTGTCGCCGCGCACGCACGTCGAGGCCCTCAAGGAATTCGCGCGGCGGCTCGACTACGGGATCGTGACGTTCGACGCGCGCGACCGCGACGGGCACGCGATCTATCACACGAACGCCATGATGTCGCTCGGCGAGCGCTTCGGCGTCGTCTGCCTCGAGGCCATCGTGGAGACCGAAGAGCGCTTTCGCGTTTTGAAGCGCCTCGAAATGACGGGCCGTGACGTCATCGAGATCACGTTCGACCAGATGCATTCGTTCGCCGGCAACCTGCTCGAGCTCAAGAGTCCCAAGGGCAACATCATCGTGTTGTCGACCCGCGCCGCGAAGGCTCTGACGCGGCCGCAAAAGGACGTATTGCGCCGCCACGGGAAGCTCGTGACGAGCAGCCTCAACGCAATCGAGACCTACGGCGGAGGCAGCGTGCGTTGCCTACTGGCCGAGATCTTCCTCGAAAAGAAGCCGCGCTCCGCGTGAGCGCCGCAGTCATCAGGGCAGCAAGAGCTCGCCGCCCCAGATCTTGCCGTAGTCGAGCGCCGATGAATGCACGATCATCGCGTCGAGATTCGTGCGATCGTTGCCCGTGACCTCGAAGAGCAGCTCGACTGCCGGAGGACCACCGGGGCTCCGCGCGGCGGCGGCCTGCTCCACGACGCTCAAGTGCATGGGCTCACTGAGCTCTTGAGCGGTTTGCATGAGGCCCGGATCGCGCATGCCGGCCACGATGAAGAGCTGGTTGCCGCCCGGGCCCGGGAACGTCGAAAAAAGCCCGTAGTCCCGATAGTTGCCGTGCTCCGAGGGAATCCCTGCCTCGCTCGTATACGCTACGTTGTTGTCGCGCACGATGAGCTCATCGAACGTCTCGCCGACAGCGAGCTGCGATGACGCGAAGACGAAATCGAGCAGCTTGTCGAGCCCGCTTATATAGCCGACATAGACGATATGGCTCGTCTTGACGTCGGCGACGTTGAGCTCGGACATCGAGATGACCCGCACGGTCTTGTCCGACCTATAAAGCACGCGCAACAAGTCGCGCAATGCGGACGCGGCGCCGCGCGGTAGATACGTGAGGTCGAGGTCCATGTACCGCTCCGCAGCCTCGGGGTCGTACATCAATAGATCGGCAAGGTCCTTGCTCGAGTTGATCGTGAATTCCCGGACGAGCCGTTCGATGTTGCCGGTGGAGTCGAGCTCGCCGAAGATGAAGTAGTCGCCGACGACGATGAGGATCGGGAGATCATCGTCGAGCAGCGGCTTCCAGAGCGGCGATGCGGCGATCCCATCGTAGGGGTTGGCGCTCTGCGCCGGCCCCTGCAGCCGGCCCTCGATCGCCATGCCTGCGGCGATACCCACACCTAAGAGTAGAACCACCGCGATCAGCCATGCGGGCCGAAAGCGCTGCGCCGCTGCCGCCGGCATCGAGACCGGGGATTCTTCCTCGGCCGCGTTGACGAGCGCTAAACGGTATTCCCCGCGCGGCACCGCGAGCTGCCGCGGCTCATCGCTGCCGGCCGAAGCGTAGAACTGTTGCAGCTTCTGCCGCAGATTGTGCGCGTACACGCGCACCATCGAGTCCTGGCTCGGGTCGAAGTCGCCCTTGCGGCCGAAGACATCGGCCGCGATTTCGATTTCTTTCGGCGCGCGGCCTTCGACCGTGCAGGTCACCAAGTAATCGAGCAAGCTCGCATAGAACCGCGAGCGCCCGAGCACGCCGCTCGCGACGATCTTCGCCGCCTGGGCGCGAATCGCCTCGTTGTCGCTACTGCTGTTCAATCCCTTGATCCCTCCCTATTAGGCTAGCATTAACAGTTAATAAACCGTAGATAACTATCGATAGCTCTTCGGGAATTAGCCGCCGCCGAGAGAGAGCTCGGCATTGCATTGGCTGGTGGGACCTCGCGTCGCTGCAGGCAGGCTCAGTCCGGCAGCGCGAGGGCGACGAGCTCGGCGCCGTGCTCACCCGCGACCGAGATCGCGATGAACTGGCGCCCATCGACGGCATAGCTCATCGGCAGGCCGCCCGAGGGTCCGGGCAACTCGATCGCACCGATCTCCTCGCCCGTCGCTTTGTCGTAGGCGCGAAGCACCGGCGTGCCGCCCCAGCCGTCGGTGCCGAACAGCAGCGTCTTCGTCGCGAGCAGCATCGGGCGCGTCATGCGACCGGTCCGCGGAAGCGTAACGCCCGCGAGCGCCGGATTGTTCGTGATCTCCTCCGGTGTCGGGCCGTTCGGAATCATCCACGCATGCTCGCCCGTATTCATGTCGATCGCGGTGATGCGTCCCCAAGGCGGCTTCACGATCGGCAGGCCCTCGAGCCACGGCAGCTCCGCGCCACCGCCCGCGATGTACCGCACATCGGTGAAGTCGGGTTGGCTCGTCAACGCAAAAACCGCGGGATTCGTGAACGAGCCGACATAGAGCATGTTCGTCTCGGGATCGAACGCGCCGCCTTCCCAGTTCGCGCCGCCGACCGGGCTCGGCACAGACAAAAGCCCGCGCGTGCCGTCGGGCGCGTTACCTAACGACGGCGGCGTGTACATCGGGCCCGTGCGAAAAGTCTTCAGGCCCTCGAGTGCGGCCGCGCGTAGCGCCGGCGTGAAGTCGATGACGTCTTCAGGGCCGAAGCCCTGCCGGTCGAACGCCGCGGGGCGCGTCGGGAACGGCTGCGTCGGCGCGGTCCGCTCACCGGGCACGTCGGACTCGGGCACGGGCCGCTCCTCGATCGGCCACACGGGCTCGCCCGTTACGCGATCGAACGTGTAAACCCATGCCTGCTTCGTGATCTGTGCAACGGCTTTGATCGGCCGCCCGTCGACGACGATGTCCATGAGGATCGGCGCAGTCGGGTTGTCCCAATCCCAAATGTCGTGATGAATGAGCTGGTAGTGCCAGACGATCTCGCCCGTGCGTGCGTCGAGACATACGAGACTGTTGCCGTAGAGGTTGTCGCCGGGCCGCTCGCCGCCGTACAAGTCGCTAAGCGGCGCTTCGATAGGCAGATACACGAGGCCGAGCTCCTCGTCCGCGGACATGCGCGCCCAGACGCCGGCATTGCCCGTGTACTCGGCGGAGCCATCGAGCCAGGTTTCGTGCCCGGCCTCGCCGGCCTCGGGGATCGTGTGGAAGGTCCACAAGCGCCGGCCGCTGCGAACGTCGTAGCCGCGGACATCGCCTTTGAGGTTCGCTTTGGACGGCGGGCGCATCGCGACTTCGTGCGCGGGGCCGACGATGACCGTGTCGCCGATGATCACGGCCGGCGAAGTATTGCCGATGCTCGATTGGTCGTTGACCTCGCCGCGGATGCCGAGCATGAGATCGACGATGCCGTTCTCACCGAACCCCGGCACTTGCCGTCCCGTGCTGGGATCGAGCGCGACCAAATAGAACCCCGGCGTCACGACGAGCAGCCGCTCATCGCCGGCGCCGTCGGTCCAGTACGACAACCCGCGTCCCGAGCTCTTGCGCGGTGCGCGGTCGAAACGCTCGCCGTCGTTCGGCCGCCAAAGCCAAAGCGTCTCGCCGGTCACGGCATCGATCGCGACGACGTTGCGCGTCATGCCGACCGTCGTATAGAGCACGCCGTCGATCATGAGCGGCGTCGATTCCATTTTCTGCTCCGGCCGCGGACCGAAATTGCCGGTCGCGTAGCGCCATTCGACGCGCAGGCTCGCAACGTTGTCGCGATCGATCTGCGCGAGCGGCGAGTAACGCTGTGACGCGAGGTTGCCGCCGTAGTGCGGCCATTCGACGAACACGTGCTCGCGAGGTGGCGTACTCGTCGCGGCCGCGCCCAAGGTCGCTTCGCCGGCCTGCTCGCCCGGTGACGGACCCGTGGACGGCGTGCATCCCACGATGAGCACGGCCAAAGTCGGTGCGATCGGCAGCAACGTCTTGATCATGGGCAGACGGCCTTGGTTGTTCTTATCGGCACGTCAAGGATAGCAGAGGGATTTTGCACCACGATGGTGCAGCATTGTTTCCGCGGAAACAGGGGTCCCCGGGGGTTCACAGCCTCAACGCCCAGCCGCGTGCGCCCCGGCGATCCGCCCGAACGTCGCCGCACGCAGAACCGAGGTACCGGCCGGATAGGCGTGGTAGTAGAGGCCCGTGACCTCCCCTGCGGCATAAAGGCCCGGGATCGGCGCGCCCATGGGCGTCACGACACGCGCTTGGCTGTCCGTCCTGACGCCACCGAACGTGAACGTCACGGCGCACGTCAGCGGGTACGCAATGAACGGCGGCTTCGCGAGCGGAAACGCCCAGTTGGATTTAGGGGGATCGAGGCTCGGCGCTGCTTTGCCGTCGCGTATGCGCGGGTTGAACTCACCGGGACCGACGGCCGCGTTGTACTCGGCAACCGTAGCCTCGAGTGCCGCTGGATCGAGCCCGAGCTCTTGCGCCAAGGCGCGCAGGCTCGGCGCTTCGATCGCCGGCTGATCGGTCAGGATGATCGCTTGCACGGGCTCGATCGACAGGGTCGTCTGATCGCCGATGAAGAACGCCTTCTGGTCCTGATTGCGGAAAATCTCGACGCCGAGGTCCTCGAACGTCGAGTCGAAGCTGTCGCGGCCTTCGTCGAAAAAGCGTTTCGCGTGCGCGTTGACGACGATGCCGAAAGGATAGGCATACACGACTGCATCGGGCTTTGCCGAGCGCGGGTCGACCGGCTCGCCGTGGAACATGTCGAACTGCCCGGCCGTATCGGCGCCGATCTCCTTCGCCATGCGGATGCCGTCGCCGCGGTTGTTCTTGAGCGTCGGCGCAATCAACGGCAGGTCGCACGCGCGTGCGCCGATGTACTGCGTCAACATCTCCGGATTGCCTTCGAACCCACCGCACGCGATCACGACCGCTCGGGCCGCGAGCGTCCGCAGCAGTCCGTCGGCGCCGCGCGCAACGACGCCGTCGACGCGCCCATCGACCGATAGGCTCAAACGCACGGCTTCTGTGTCGTAGAGAATCGCAGCACCCGGCGTCCGCTCGACGACGGCGGCGAGGCCGTCGACAATGCCCACACCCCCGCGAGCCGGCATGCCGAGCCCGCCGCCCGTGTTGCGATTCGCGAACGGTTGCTTGAAGTAAGTGAGCTCCACACCGTTCGCTTGGAGGAAACGCAGCGTCTCGGTGACCTCGCGCGCGAGCGTGCGGCAATACTCGAGATCCGCGAGACCGTTCGACAGAGTCTCCATGAGGCCGACAAAGGCCGGATCGAGCCGTCGATCCTCGGTGATGCGAAACCACGCGCTCGTCCACCGGGTCGCGCCGCCGCGGCCCTCGCGTGACGCACGCTCGAGCACGGCAATGCGGGCTTTACGTCCTTGCTCCTTTGCCGCAACCGCGCAACTGACGGCCGCAGAGAGCCCCGCGGCACCGCAGCCGATCACGACGAGATCATATTCGGCGCGGGTCGGCACGACGTCGGAATCCTAAAGATCCTCGGGCAACGTGATCCCGAGCGCGCGGCGCTCGCGGCGCCAGAGCTGCAAGAGCTCCAAGCGCTTCTCGGGATGCTGTGCCGAGAGATCCGTCGTCTCGCCGGGATCATCGGCGAGGTCATAGAGCGCGAAATCGCGCTCGTCGAACGGTTGCTCGAGCGTCATGAGCTTCCAGTTGCCCTGACGCACGAACGCGCGCTGTTGGTACGCGAGCGTCGTCACGTAATCATCGCCATGAACGGCATCAGCCTCGCCCGCGAGGAACGCACGCGCGGACTCCCCCAGCATCGGCAGCTTGTCTTCGGGATACTGCGCGCCGGCGAGCTCGAGAAACGTCGGCATGAGATCCATGACGGTTATATATGCACGGCTGATTCCTCGGCTGCGCGCCACACCGTTGCCGGCGATGATCATGGGCGCGACGATGCCGCCCTCGCTCGGGTAGCCCTTGTAGAGTCGGAACGGCGCGGCGCCCGCCTGCGCCCATTGCGGCCCGTATGAGACGTAGTTGCCGCGCTTACCCATGCGCTCGTACGAATCATCGTAATGCGCCTGGATGTAATCCACGAACGGCCCTTGGTAATAGAAGTCCTCGGCCGCGGCGCCGTTGTCGGACATGAAGACGATCAACGTATTCTCAAAGAGATCGTTCGCGCGCAAATAGTCGAGCAGCCGGCCGACGTGACGATCGAGGTTGTCGACCATGGCCGCGTAGAGCTCCATCTTGCGCGCCTCGCGGCGCTGTTCGACGGGGCTGAGATCTGCGAACGGCTTGATAGTAGGATTCCGCGGCGGCAGCCGCGACTCGGCGGGAATGATGCCGGCGTGCTTGAGTGACTCGAAGCGAAGCTCGCGCAATCGGTCGTAGCCCATGTCGTAGCGTCCCGCATAAAGATCGAGGTCCCGTTCGGGCACTTGGAGCGGCCAATGCGGCGACGTGTACGCCGCCATCATGAAGAACGGCCGATTGCTGTCTTTGTCAGCCTCGAGAAACTCGATGAGCTTGTTCGTGTAGAGGTCGGTCGAGTACTCGCCCTCGGGCCAGTCGACCTCGGTGTCGTCCTCGAAGTACGGATGCTCGATCGGCCGAATGCCGACGCCGTCGAAGTGGTTGCCTGCGCCGTACTTCATCGCGAAAGAGCGCTCGAAGCCGGCTGACCACGGCGAATGCTCGACGGACTCGCCGAGGTGCCATTTGCCGGCGAGATAGGTCCGGTATCCGGCTTCCTGCAGAATTCGCGGCAGCACGCCGACGCGATCCGGCAATGTGTTCTCATATCCATAGAGGCCGGGGATCACCGGGCCGCCGTAGCTACCCATGCGCGCGAGCCCGGCGACCGTATTGTTGTTGCCCGTGAGGAGCATGGCGCGCGTCGTCGCGCAGACGGGTGAGGCGTGGAATTGCGTGAACAAGATACCTTCGTGCGCAAGCGCGTCGATGTTCGGCGTGCGGATGTCGCCGCCATAGGCGCCGAGATCCGAGTAGCCCAAGTCGTCGGCGATGATGATGAGAATGTTGGGCCGCGCTTCTTGCGCGACCGCGACGCCGGCCCAGGCCGCGAGCAGCGCGACTGCCACGCCACGAATGGCAGCGCTGCGCATCATTGCGCCGGCACGCGGAACTCTTTGACGTCGGGCGCAACGACAGGCCGCTCGACAGGACGCGCGAGCTGCGGCACCCATTCGTACGGCAGCCGATAAGCGCGATAAACACGGTTCACGGGCTGGTTCGTGCCGAAATACGGGCTCACGTACTCCCAGACGATCTCGTTCTCGGGCGTGAGCTCGAACAAGCGCCCGTCGGCGCCTTCCGTGATCAACGTATTGCCGTTCGGCAAGCGCTGCACGGAGCTCACGTAGTGACTGAAGAAGCGGAAGCTCTCCGTGCCCTGCAGGGAATACTCCCACATCTTTTCGAGCTTGACGGGGTCGATCTCGAGCACGCGCGAGAAGGCCCGACGTATGCCGTCCACGCCTTGAGGGGCCGTGGGGCTCGCGAACCCGTAGCCCGATGTGCCGCCGTTGTCGAAGACGAGCAAGTTGCCTTCGCCGGGCAAGCCTTTCGGAATCATGTGCGGGTGATGTTGCCCGACGATTTGCCCGATCTTCTGCGTCGCCTCGGTCTCGCGGTAGTCCGGACCCATGCGCCAGACGATCGCGCCATCGCGCGCGACGATCGCGATGAAGCTCGCCTGGCGGCTGCTGATGATGACGTTATCGGGATGGAAGCGCTCGTCGCCGGCGTCATACCAGCGGTTCGGGCCCAAGTACGTCGCGGAATTGATGTGCAGCCAATCGGCGCTGCCGCGCGCGGCGTTGAACTGCGCGTTGTCATGGATCACCGCGCGCGCCGCCGCCGAGAATCCGAGCTCATCGACGTGGTCGCTCGCGAGCCACTGCCATGCGATCTCGCCCTCGGGCGAGACCTCGATCAGCCAATCGTCCTCGAGCATGACCTTGCTCACGGCCTCATTGAGAACGTTCTTGTGGGCAAGAATCAGCGTGCGCGTCGCACCATTACCCGTGTCGGCGGCCGGCGAGTAATAACCGCCGGGGAAATCCGGACGCTGCCAATCGTGGTGCTGGCGCGCGGCCCAGATGGTTTGGCCGTCGCGCGTCGTCACCTGCTCGGCGCGATCGAATTGCCAGACGAGGTCGTTGTCCCAATCGTACTGGCCGAGGGCGACTGATTCCTGGTGCGGCTGCCGCGCGCCGATCGGGCCGACGACGTGCCCGCCGGGCAGAATTCGCACGGGTCCGCCGCCCAAGCCCGCAAACTGGTCCCACTCGCGCACCGTGTTCCCATTCATGTCGATGAGCACTGCGCCCGTCTCCGGCAGCACGAAGACCGTGTAGCCGTTCCATGCTTTGTCGGGCTCGTAGATCGTCGTTCCCGTCGGATAGACGCTGGGTCCGGCACGCCCCCCGCCAGGTAGCGCGAGCATGGCGGCGCAGAGGCAGGCAGCAAACACAGATAGTCGTTTCATGAGACGCATCCCCAACAAAGAATCGCGGCTGAAGCCGCTCCCACGCGCTGCTTCATTAGAGTTCCGCGTTGATGATGGCAGCTCCGGCCGCAAGGGCCTGGAGTTTACCGAAAGCCGTCGCGCGCGGCAGGTATTTCATGCCGCAGTCAGGCGCCGCGATCAGCCGCTCGGGCGGTATGAACTCGAGCGCCACGCGCAGCCGCTCCGCGACCTCTTGGGCGGTCTCGATGTTGGGATCACCGAGGTCGAGCACACCGACGATGATCGTCTTCGACGTTAAGACATTCGCGAACACCGACAAATCGAGATGCGGCTGCGCCGCTTCGATCGAGATCTGGTTCGCCGCGGAGCTCTCGAGCTCGCGGAGGAAACGGTACGCCCGCTCGGGCTTGTCCTTGACGAGCGCGGCATAGCCGAAGCACAGATGCAGCGCCGTGGTTCCCTCGATGCCGGCAAGCGCGCGATCGATCGCTTTGACGCCGAACTTGCGCGCGTCGTCGACGCGCGCCTCGAGCCACGGCTCGTCGAGCTGCACGACGTCGGCGCCTGCGGCAAACAAATCACGGACCTCAGCGTTGACGGCATCCGCATACGCGAGCGCGAGGCTCTCGGTGCTCGAGTAGTGCGAGCTCTGCGCCTGCTGCGCCATCGTGAACGGTCCGGGTAGAGTGATCTTGATCTTTCTATCCGTGTTCGCGCGTAGAAATTTCACGTCGCGGACTTCGACGGCTCGCAGTCGTTTGATCGGCCCGGTGACGAGCGGGACGGCAATCTTGGCTCCGGTGCGCCCGACGATCTCGCCGTGCCGCTCGGCGTCGATGCCGGCAAGCGCGTTCGCGAATCGGTTCGAATAGCTCTCGCGGCGAATTTCGCCGTCCGTGATGATGTCGATGCCGGCGCGCTCTTGATCGCGGATCGCGAGAATCGTCGCATCGTCCTGGGCTTGCTCGAGAAGCTCCGCGGGAACCCGCCAGATCTCCGGGGCGCGCACTCGCGGCGCCATAAGGGATCGAAGCAGCGTGCGGTCCACGAGCCAGTCGGGCTGCGGATAGCTGCCGACGACGGCTGTTGGTATTCTTGTCGGCATAACTATGAAAAGACGAGTCTACAGCAACACTCTACGTTCTCGTGCCGCATGGACCTCCGCCGTGATTGCCTTGAGCGTGCCGCCCGAGACTCTGCTCGCGCAGAATGAAGACTCCGAAACCTTGGCCGACGTCAAGGCTTGCGTCGCGATCGAGCGCGGCAACGCGCGCCTCGCGTGCTACGACGGCGTGCTGGGGCGTGTGCCGGACCCGGACGTTCCGGCCGCGGCGATACCCGCCGCGGCTGCCGCAGCATCCGTGGCGGTCCCGAGCGCGTCGCCCCCGCCGCCGCGAGCTGGCGACGCTCCGAAAACGATCGTCGTCACGGAGCTGCGCTTGCGCACGCCTTCGAGCGCGGTATTCGTCACCGAGAGCGGACAAGTCTGGGAACAGAGCGACAGCGGGCGCGGCCGTTATCCGGACACGCCGTTTGAGGCCACTCTGGAGAAAGGCAGCCTCGGCAGCACGTTTCTCATCTCACCGGCCGGCGGTCCGAGGATTCGCGTGCGGCTTCGCGACTGACCCTCAGATCGCGGTCAGCGTTCTTTCGAAAACCCAAAACGCGGCGACGGAGCCGATGACGTAAGCCGCAAGCCGCGGGGCCCATGCCGGCGGCTCGAGGGCGAACCGACGCAACGCCCACGCCCCCGCGAGCACGGCCGCGATGAACGCGAGCTGGCCGAGCTCGACGCCGACGTTGAAGAACAAGAGCGCGAGCGGAATCGCGTGGGTGGGCAATCCGACCTCGCTCAGCGCGCCCGCGAATCCGAAGCCATGAAGCAGGCCGAACGTGAACGCGACGACCCACGGGAATTGCGTCGTCAATGTGGGAGCGGCGTTAGCCGCGATTTCGCCACGATCGCGGCTGAAGCCGCTCCCACGCTGGCGCTCGCGTACAAGCTCCGTCGCGACGAACAGAATGCTGAGCGCGATCGTGGCCTCGATCGGCGCCGACGGCAAATTGACGAAGCCCAACGTCGCTGCGGCCAGCGTGAAGCTATGGGCGACCGTAAACGCGGTGATCGTCGCGATGAGCCTGCCGATGCCATGCACGAGGAGCACCAACGCGAGCACGAACAACAGGTGATCGATGCCGAGCAAAATGTGCTCGACGCCGAGAACGAGATACGTCGCCGCAACATCCCACGCGCCGGCCTGCTCCGGGATCACGACGCTCGGCGCCTCCGGCACGAGCCGATGCGTGAACGAAGACCCGTCGAGGTTGTCGATGCGCAGCAGCACGTCCGTCGCCGTGAGCTCGAGCCCGTTGACGGTGAAGACGCGGCCTGCGAGCGGCCCGGTGCAAACGAGGTCCGCATGCTGCACGCGCGCGTCCTCGAGAATGTACGACCGCACGCTGCCGTCGACGGCGCAACCGTCGGGAATCTGCGGCTCGAGCACGTCGACGAGCCCGCCCGAGATCGACACCTTCCATTGCGCCTGGAAACGGCCGGGCTCGGTCTCGAGGAGGCCGAAATAGGCGGGACTCAGGCGATGTGCGTGCACGGCGCCGGCGCAGAGGGAAAGCGCGACCAGCAAACAGGCTCGGCTTGCGTTCACTGGGCGTTCGCTGGCGGAGCCGGCTCCGGCCACTCGACGACGATGTCGTAGCGGGCGCGCATTGCCTCGAAAGCAGCGGCATTGGCGGCATTGCGCCGGTCGGCGGCGAATACGTCCGCCGCCTGCGCACGCACCTCGGCAAACGTCGGTTGGCGAGGTTCACTGCGGTCAAGGACTCGGACCACATGGAGGCCGAAACCCGACTCGAAGGGGCCCGTCCACGCACCCGGCGCAAGCGTAAAGACCGCGTCCGTCAGCGTCGGCCCGAACAGCACCTCGATGCGCTCGCGTGCAGCGTCGTCGAAGCGATCCGGCAACGGGGTGCGGTCGCCGACGTCCGCGGGTGCGGCGCCGTTGCGCAACCGCTCGAGCCCGGTGGCTACGTCGCCCGCAAGCGCTTCGCCGCGCTGGCTCGGGCTGAAGAACACCTGCTCGAACGTGACGAGCGCCGGTATCTGGAAGCGCTCGGGCGCGTTCGCGAAAAACTCCTCGAGCTCACTCTCGGAGGCGGGCTCCGGGTCCGCGAGATCCTGGGTCACATAGGCCATCTTGTCAGCGAGCCGCCGCCGCACCTCGTCGTCGTCGACGTCGAGGCCGAGCGCCAACGCCTCGCGATAGTAAACCTCCTCGCGAATGAGCGGCTCGACGAGCTGTTCGAGCTCCGCCTGCGTCGGCTCGCGACCTTGAACGAGCCTGGCCGCCTCGCTGGCGGCGCGGACCCGTTCTGCAGAGATCACGATACGTTGCGGATCCCCTCGGTCGCTGCTTCGCCAGGCTAGGAAAGCGAACAGCGCCGCGCCGATGAGCAGAAAGTGGACGAGCGGGTCTCTGTGCCACATGGCTGCGCCGTATTATAGGAGTTGCCGCGGAGCCGCGTTCGGCGTAACGTTGCGCGGCCGAAAATCACAACCGCGTGCGTGCCGCTCTACTCGCGGCGCTCCGGAGCTCACCGTGAAGGATCTGACACAAGGGTCGATAACGACCAACATCCTCTCCATGGCAGCGCCGATCGCCGCGGGCATGATATTTCAGACGCTGTATCTGCTCGTCGACCTCTACTTCGTGTCCGCGCTCGGCGAGGCGGCCATTGCGGGTGTCGGCGCAGCCGGCACGTTGATGTTCGTCGTCATGGCGCTGACCCAGGTACTCGGCGTCGGCGCCGTCGCGTTGATTTCGCAAGCTGTCGGCCGCAAGAATCAGGCCGACGCCAACCTCATTTTCAATCAGTCGATCGGACTATCGGCGTTGTGCACGGCCGTCACAATAATCGGCGGCTACGCGGTCACGGGAATCTACGTCGCATCGATCACCGCGGACGCGGCAGCCCGCGAGGCGGGTGTCTCCTTCCTCTACTGGTTCTTGCCGGGCATGGCGCTCCAGTTCGCGCTCATAACGATGGGTTCGGCGCTGCGCGGCACGGGCATCGTCAAGCCGACGATGGTCGTGCAGGTGTTGACCGTCCTTCTGAACACGGCGCTCGCGCCGATCCTGATCGCCGGCTGGGGCACGGGTTGGGCCTTGGGTGTGGCCGGCGCCGGGCTCGCGAGCTCGCTGTCGGTCGCCGTCGGCGTGGCCATGCTCACGGCCTATTTCGTCAAGCTCGAGAAGTACGTCGCGTTCCATCCCGACCTCTGGCGGCCGCGCCCGGCGGAGTGGCGCCGCATGCTCGCCGTGGGTCTCCCGGCCGGCGGCGAATTCGCGCTCATTTTCCTCTCGATGGCCGTCATGTATTGGGCCATCGCCGGCTTCGGCGCGGCGGCGCAAGCGGGCTTTGCGATCGGCGGGCGCATCATGCAATCGATCTTCTTGCCCGCGATGGCGATCGCATTCGCCGCGGGACCGATCGCGGGACAGAATTATGGCGCGGGGCAAGCGCAACGCGTGCGCGATACGTTCTATAGGACCGTAGTGCTCAACAGCGTCGTCATGCTGCTCGTAACGCTGTTCTTGCAATGGCGCCCCGACATACTCGTCGCCTTCTTCACACGTGAATCAGACGTAATCGAAGTCGGCGCGACATTCCTGCGCATCGTGTCGTTGAATTTCATCGCCCAAGGCATCGTCTTCACGTGCTCCGGAATGTTCCAGGGCCTCGGCGACACGCGGCCGGCTCTCTTGAGCTCCGCGGCGCGCCTTACTCTGTTCGCGCCGCTCGTAATCATGCTCGCGAGCCAACCGGGCTTCATGCTGCGGCACGTTTGGGAGATCTCGGTTATGACCGTCGTTCTCCAAGCCGTGCTGAGCGTGGTGTTGCTGCGCGCGCAGTTTCGCCGGCGGCTGCCTGCGCTGGCAACCGCCTGAATCGCGGCTAAAGCCGCTCCCACAAAAAAATTGCGCCTCGTCGTTGGGCCCGAGGCGCAAGGGGGGGATTAGGTCGGCCGCGGGGTGAAGCCGCTCAGGCGAAATTGAGGGCTACGAACCGCTGAGCGTCGCCGCGCCGCACGAGCAACAATGCTCGGCGACCTTCGGAACGGCTCTCGGCGAGCGCCGCGCGAGCCTCTTGCGCGGAAACGATCGATTGCTGATTGACCTGCACGATCACGTCGCCGGGCTCGAT
>DATBLZ010000140.1:0-10479 GCA_036555065.1 Gammaproteobacteria bacterium | reverse complement strand
TGGTCCAGTTCTCCGTATTCTCCAATCAGTTCCTCATCGCTCAGCTCCACAAGACCCTCAATGCCGAGACGCTCGACGAGATGCACGCGTCGAAGGAAATCCTCGCGAACGAGATCGGCGTAGGATTCCTGAGTGCCGGCAGAATCGAGGACGCGGAGCTAGGCAGCCTCCGCGGCAGCATCGAAGGCGGCACGTTTCACTTTCGCGCCGCGCACTTCGAGTTGCTCGTGCGAATGGCTCGCCAATTCGGGTTGAGCTTCGCCGACCTCGGCAAACGGCGTTTCGGGACGGACACGACGCTATTCTTCTGCGACGAGCTCATTCGCCTGTACGGGCACGAAGACTACGCAATAGCGGCCGCGGCCTCCTGGGCCGTCGAAAACTGGGCTGCGGCAGGCTTCTGGGATGAGCTCGTCGAGGGTTGGGAGCGCCATCGCATCGCGCAACGGTTGAATAGGCTCGACGTGGGCTTCTTCACGTGGCACGCACGCCTCGAAGCCAATCACTCGCAACACACGTGGGACGAGCTGTCGACCATTCTTACGTACTGCGACCTCGACGTCGACGATTTCGTGCGCCATGCGAACGAGATGCTCGACGCGGTCGCAGTCTTCTGGCGCGGCCTCGACGAGCAACGC
The DNA here is from genome assembly GCA_036555065.1 of Gammaproteobacteria bacterium. Taxonomy (GTDB): domain Bacteria; phylum Pseudomonadota; class Gammaproteobacteria; order Steroidobacterales; family Rariloculaceae; genus DATBLZ01. Next base: position 9,841 of record DATBLZ010000140.1, on the reverse strand, counting down.
CGCGCGCTGGCCGAGGAGACGGCCCATGCCAAAGTCGGTTGAGGAGGGACGAATGTCATTCCTACGAAAGGTCGATCATGTCACGTACGCGTGCGCCAAGGGCACGATCGAGAAATGGGCGTGGTTTCATATCGAGGTCGAGGGTGGGACGCTGATCAACCGAATCGACGACGTCCGTCCCGGCGATCCGGACAGCAGCATGAAGATCTGGTGCATCGACTACGGCGCGTTCGGCGTCGCGCTCGTCGAAGGCATCGACCGGCGGAAGAAGTCTCAGGTCACCAAGTTCGTCGAGCGCCACGGCGACCACGCGTGCCAGCACGTTGCCTTCGATTGCCACGATCTCGAAGCTTTCCGGCGCCACCTCATCGACATGGGTGGCCATCCGCGCGGCCGAACGCTCGTTCGCAACGACGGTTTCGGCGTCCTCAAGCAGATGTTCGCCAAAGGCTACGAGGAAGGCGACGCGGCCGAAGCGAGCTTCCCCGAATACGTCGAGAGGCCGAGGCGCGGCGACTCGCGGGAGACTCAAATCACCTTCTCCGAGCAAGCCGGGCGCGGGTTCTACGACCAGATCGAGAATGCGATCGCAACCGGCGACGAAGAACCGTTCATCGATTTCGCGGCGATGCCCGAGGATTGGCAAGCGCCGCCGCCGATTTCCAGTCCGAACTGACACGACGGCTTCGGTTACACGGTAAGATTACCGGCGACAGAGGAGGTCGAGATGCGCGAGGTGGTCCTCCTCGGCGCCGGGAAAATCGGCCGAATGATTGCGGCGCTGTTGTCGGCGAGCGGCGATTATGACGTCCTTGTCGGCGATATCGACGAGCAGCGGCTCGGCCGCGTCGGCATCCGCGAGCGCGTCACGACCAAAGTCATCGACGTCGCGCAGCCATCCGTGCTCGATGCCGCGCTCAAAGGACGAGACAGCGTCATTTCGGCATTGAGCTTCCAGTTCAACGTTCCCGTCGCCGCCGCCGCCGCCGCAAACGGGCTTTCCTATTTCGATCTAACCGAGGACGTTGCGACGGCGCGCCGCATCCGTGAGATCGCGCGCGGTGCTGCGCGCGGCCAGGTCTTTATGCCCCAATGCGGGCTCGCGCCGGGTTTCGTGTCTATTGTCGCCAATGACTTGACGAAGGCCTTTGATAGGCTAGAAGCGGTGCGCATGCGCGTCGGCGCCCTGCCGCAGTACCCCTCGAACGCGCTGCGCTACAACTTGACGTGGTCCACGGACGGCCTCATCAACGAATACTGCAATCCGTGCGAGGCGATACGCGACGGCAAGAAGACCGAGCTCCTGCCGCTCGAGGGGCTCGAGCACTTCTTGCTGGACGGCGTGCAATACGAGGCGTTCAACACGTCGGGCGGCGTCGGAACTCTATGCGAGACCCTCGACGGGAAGCTTCGCGAGCTCGATTACAAGACGATCCGCTACCCGGGGCACCGCGACTTGATGGCGTTTCTGCTTACCGACTTGCGTCTCGCCGAGCGCCGCGGGCTCCTCAAGAACGTGCTCGAGCAGGCCATCCCCGTGACATTTCAAGATCTCGTCGTCGTATTCTGCACGGCGAGCGGTTGGCGCAGGAACCAACTCGTGCAGATCAGCGATGCGCGAATGATCCATTCACAGACGCTGTTCGGCGAAGCTTGGAGTGCGATCCAGATTAGCACGGCTGCAGCCCTGTGCGCCGTGCTCGATCTCGAATTCGAGTCCAAACTCCCGGCTTCCGGGTTCGTGCGTCAAGAAGAGATCGATCTTGCGGCGTTTCTCGCCAATCGCTTCGGCAAGTACTACGCGAAGGTCTCGCGAAGCGAGGGAGCCCAGGCATGAGCAGCAGCCCGCATGCAGTCCGCGATATCCTCGATCGGCTTGGCGTCGCAGCCGAGCCGCGCGCTGTGGCCGTCGGGGCAGAGTGGAAGACAGGGACAGGGCAGCGCTCGCGAAGCCGCTGCCCTATCGACGGCACGACGCTCGCCGAGCTTGCGCTCGCCTCGTCTCGAGACGTCGCACCCACGGTCACAGCGGCCGCCGACAGCTTTCGGCGCTGGCGCACGGAGCCCGCGCCCCGGCGCGGCGAGCTCGTGCGGCGCATCGGCCTCGAGTTTCGCGCTCACAAGGAAGATCTCGCGCTGCTCGTGAGCTACGAGGCCGGCAAGATCCGCGAGGAGGGCCGCGGCGAGGTTCAAGAGATCATCGACATCTGCGATTTCGCAGTCGGGCTGAGCCGGCAGCTCTACGGCCTCACGATCGCGAGCGAGCGCCGCGAGCACCGGTTAGCCGAGCAGTGGCATCCCCTCGGTCCCATCGGCGTGATCACGGCATTCAATTTCCCGATGGCGGTGTGGGCGTGGAACGCGATGCTCGCACTCGTCTGCGGCGACACCGTCATCTGGAAGCCTTCGGAAAAGACGCCGCTTTGCGCGATCGCGTGTCAAACGATCGTCGCGCGCGTCGGTCGAGAATTCTCCGCACCGCCTGGGCTCTCGAGCCTTGTGGTCGGCGCCATGGATGTCGGCCAAGCCTTGGCCAGCCACCACGGTGTACCGCTCGTTTCGGCGACGGGCTCGGTGCGCATGGGGCGCGCGGTCGCGCAAACCGTGGCCGCTCGTCTCGGCCGCACATTGCTCGAGCTCGGCGGCAACAACGGTGCGATCGTCGCGCCCACTGCGAGCCTCGAGCTCACGCTGCGAGCGATCGTATTCTCCGCAGTCGGCACGTGCGGACAACGTTGCACGAGCCTGCGGCGCCTCATCGTCGAGCGGAGCATCGCGAGCACGGTCTTGGACAAGCTCCTCTTCATGTATTCGCGCTTACCCATCGGCGACCCGCTACATTCGGGCATGCTCGTCGGACCTTTGATCGACGAGCAAGCGTTCAACGCGATGCAGCGCGCGCTCGCGACTCTGCGCGCATCCGGCGCCGTCGTGCACGGCGGCGAGCGCGTCGCCGGCACGCCACACGACGCCTATTACGTTCGTCCGGCGATCGTCGAGGTTTCCGGCAATGAGCCCATCGTGGCCGAGGAGACATTTGCACCGATTCTCTATTTCATGCGCTACGATGAGCTCGAGCAGGCCATTGCAATCAACAACTCCGTCTCGCAGGGACTCTCCTCTGCGATCTTCACGAGCGACGTCCGCGAAGCCGAGCGCTTCTGCTCGGCTAGCGGCTCCGATTGCGGAATCGCGAACGTGAACATGGGGACGAGCGGCGCGGAGATCGGCGGGGCCTTCGGCGGCGAGAAGGATACGGGCGGCGGCCGCGAGTCGGGATCGGATGCCTGGAAGGCTTACATGCGACGGGCGACGAATACCATCAACTACTCGCGCGAGCTGCCGTTGGCGCAAGGCATTCGGTTCGATCTCGACTGAGGCGCGCGCGGTGCATGAACGCAGTGACTGGCAAAAGCGACGTCAGCGTAACGACATTCTCGATCCTAGCGGCGATCAGCTTCTGCCACTTGCTGAACGACATGATGCAATCGCTGCTGCCGGCGATTTATCCGATCCTCAAGGCCAATTACGGTCTCGACTTCGGCCAGATCGGGCTCCTCACGTTCACGTTCCAGTTCACGGCCTCGCTGCTGCAACCGGTCGTCGGCGCGTATACGGACCGCAAGCCCCGCCCCTACTCGCTCGCAGCCGGCATGGGCTTCACGCTGCTCGGCCTCGTGATTCTTTCGCGGGCCGGAAGCTATCCAGTCCTTCTGGTCGGCGCCGCGCTCGTCGGCACGGGCTCGTCGGTGCTGCATCCCGAGTCCTCGCGAGTCGCGCGCATGGCGTCGGGCGGGCGCCACGGCCTCGCGCAGGCTTTGTTCCAAGTCGGGGGCAACGTCGGCTCGGCGATCGGCCCGCTGCTCGCCGCCTTCGTCGTGCTCCGCTACGGTCAGACGAGCGTGGGTTGGTTTGCGATCGCTGCGCTGCTCGCCATGTTCCTGCTGATTCACGTCGGGCACTGGTATAAGACGCACGGGCTCGCGCGTCAGCGTGCGCATGCGCCGCCCGCCGGCGCGCGCGAATTGCCCACTGCGCGCGTTCGCGTGGCCCTGGTCGTGCTGATCCTGCTGATCCTATCGAAGTTTTTCTATACGGCCTCGATGGGGAGCTATTACATTTTCTATTTGATCGACCGGTTTCAGATACCGGTGCAGAGCGCCCAGATTCTTTTGTTCGTGTTTCTCGGCTCGGTTGCTTGCGGCACGGTTGCCGGCGGTTGGATCGGTGACAAGATCGGCCGCAAAGCAGTGATCTGGACTTCGATCCTCGGCGTCCTGCCGTTCACGCTGCTGTTGCCACACGTGAATCTCTTTTGGACGGCAGTGCTCAGCGTGCCGATCGGCTTCATTCTCGCATCTGCCTTTCCGGCGATCGTCGTCTACGGCCAGGAGCTCATCCCGGCGCGCGTCGGCACCGTCGCAGGGACGTTCTTCGGCCTCGCGTTCGGCCTCGGCGCCATCGGCGCGGCGGTCCTTGGCGCGCTCGCCGACGTCACCGGCATTCAGCACGTTTTCTTCCTGTGCTCGTTCTTGCCGGCGCTCGGGCTGCTCGCGGCGCTCTTGCCCGAGCCGCGCGTCGTGCTCGACGAGCGCCGCGTTGAAGTCGAAGGCTAGGCGCTTGATTCAGTAAGGCTTTCCGTTCTTGTGCGCGAAGCCGCCGCCGTCCGAGTAACGGGCCGGCTTGAACACCATGTCGATGTCGGAGTACTCGCCCCAGTCCTCGTCGTCGCGCGTACCGATTTCCAACAACACGGCGTCCGTCGCCGAGCGATTCTGCAAATGATGTCCGTCGCGGACGCCGGCCTTGAATCCCGCGCAGTCCCCGGCCCTGAGCAGCTCCTCACCCGCATCCGTAACGAGCCAGACTTCGCCCGAGAGCACGTAGACGAACTCGTCCTCGCGCGCGTGCCAATGCCTTTGGCTCGACCACGCGCCGGGCGGGAGGCGCATCAGATTGACTCCGAACTGCGTGAGGCCGGCCGCTTCTCCGAGCCGGCGTCGCTCGCGCGCGCGGCACGGCGCGTCGAACGGTTGCGGATACTTGCTTCCCACCATTCGTTTTAGCTGCGCGACATCTATTTTCGCCACGAGGTCCACTCCCTAGCTCGCAACGACGTCTAGTTCATCCGAGTCGCGTATCGAGCGCAACCGGGCCCGCCCGATCGAGCGGCAGGCTGATTCGCGCGATGCAGCCGCGCCCGCCTTTGCGGTTCTCGAGCGAAATCGAGCCGCCGTGGTTCTCGACGATCTCGCGCGAGAGCACGAGGCCGATGCCGGTGCCGCCGGGCTTCGTCGTGAAGAACGGTACCCAGAGATTCTCGGTGTGCGCAAGACCCGGACCGTCATCCTCGATCTCGGCGAGAACATGGTCGCCGCGCTCCCGCCAACGCACGCGCACGCTGCCCGCCTCGCCCGCGGCCTCGACTGCATTCTTGATCACGTTGATGAGGACTTGCTCGATTTGGTCGGAGTCGAGCGCGAGGCGAATCTCGGGCCCGTCCTCCACGATTACGCGCGGCCCGTGCAGCGAGGCGACGCGGCGCGCGAGCGTGCCGAAATCCGCGGGGCGGCGCGCGGGCGCCGGCAGCCGCGCGAGCCGCGCATAGGCACCCATGAACCGGCCGAGCGATTCGGCACGGTCGTGGATGATCTCGAGCCCGCCTTGCGCGTCGTCGTGCCAATCGTCGGGCAAGGGCTTGCGGTCGATGAGCTTGCGCAGCGTTGCCGCCATGGACTTGATCGGCGTCAAAGAGCTATTGAGCTCGTGGCCGATCACGCGCACGAGCCGGCGCCATGCCTGGCGCTCCTCGTCGCGGAGCGCGCGGCTCAGGTCGGAGATCACGAGCAGCTCGTTGGGCCGCCCGCCCTCGCGAAAGCTCCGCCGCCGGATCTCCCAACGGCCGGCGCCGCCCGGGAAGATCCGCCCGACGATGCGTCCCGACGCCTCATCGAGCAGAGCCTCGAGCCCGAGCTCGGCAGCGCTTCGGCCGAGTAGCTCGCCGCTGCGGCGCGCGAGCAATGCCTCGCCGGCGCGGTTGACGAGCCGCAAGCGCCGCTCCGCGTCGAACGCGAACACGGCAATGTCGATCTCGGCGATGACTTTGCCGAGCAAAACGCCGGCTTCGAGCGCTTCGAGCCGCTGGCCGTGCAGTGTGTGGCTCAGCGAGTTGACCTCGACCATGACCTCGCCGAGCGCATCGTCGGGATCGATGCGCCGGCCACGCAGCGAGTAGTCGCCCTCGCGCAAGGCTTCGAGCATGTTCGCAAGCGACTGCAGCGGATGCACGACGCGGCTGCGCAAAGCGAAGGCGGCACCCACCGCGATGACGCTGATCAGCCCGAACAAGGACCACCGCAACGATTCGCTCGCGTCCCAACTCCATAAGAAGATCGCTGCCGCGAGCCAAGCCGGCCCCACGGCAATGAAAACGAGCAGGATGACGCGGTTCTGAAACCGCATGCGTCGGCGCCGCGTCACAGGCTGAGCTTTTCCATGCGCCGATAGAGCGCCGACCGGCTCATGCCGAGCTCGTCGGCCGCAGCGACGACGTTGCCGTCGTGGCGAGCGAGCGCTGCGCGGATCGCCTCTTCCTCGACGGCCTCGAGCGTCATCGGCGCGCGCGCCGCGGGCGCGACCGGCGCGCTCTCGAGACGCAGATCCGCGGGGCCGATCGTCCGACCGCTACCCATGAGCACGGCGCGCTCGATCACGTGGCTGAGCTCGCGCACGTTGCCGGGCCAGGAATAGCGGCGCAGCGCCGAGAGTGCAGCGTCGGCGAATCCGTCGACGGGGCTGCGATGCCGCTGTGCATGGCGCGCGATGAAGCGCTGGGCGAGGTGGATGATGTCGTCACCGCGCTCGCGCAACGGCGGCAGATGAATATGAATGGTGTTGAGGCGATAGAGCAAGTCTTTGCGGAATCGGCCGGCATCGATTTCGGCCTGAACGTCGGCGTTAGTCGCCGCGAGCACGCGCACGTCGACTTGCTGCGTCCGCGAGGAGCCGAGCCGCTCGAACGACCCGTCCTCGAGCACACGCAACAGCCGCGCCTGCTGCGCGACGGGAATATTCGCAATCTCGTCGAGAAAGAGCGTGCCGCCGTCGGCTAGCTCGAAACGTCCGACCCGATCGGCCTTCGCGTCCGTGAATGCGCCCTTTACATGGCCGAACATCTCGCTCTCGAAAACTGTCTCGGCAAGGCTGCCGATGTTGACGGTTACGAAGCTGCGTGCGTGGCGCGGCGAGCGCTCGTGAATCAACCGTGCGACGAGCCCTTTGCCGCAGCCGCTCTCCCCCGTGATCAGCACGTTCGCGTTCGAAGGGGCGACGCGCGCGATCGTCTCGAGCACCGGTTGCATGACGTTCGATTCGGCGACGAGCTCGCCGTCCGCAGCCGTGAGCTCGCGATTCTCGGCCTCCAACGCGCGCGTGCGGTTCAGCGCTCGGCCGAGCGCGACCTGTGTGCGCAGCACCGCGAGCAAACGCTCGTTGTCCCAGGGCTTCTCGATGAAATCCTGCGCGCCGCGTCGCATCGCCTCGACCGCAAGGCCGATGCTCCCCCACGCGGTCATGACGACGATCGGAGTATAGGCGTCGGATGAACGAATCCGCGCAATCGTGTCGAGTCCCTCGGCTCCCGAGGTCGTGTCACGCGTGTAGTTCAAGTCCATGAGCACGGCGTCGGCCGCGGTCTTTTGCAGCGCCGCCACGAGTGCGTCGGGTCGGTTGAACGTCTCGGCCGCGTAGCCCTCATTCTTGAGCAGCAAGCGCGCAGCCTCGAGGACATCGCTCTGGTCGTCGGCTACGAAGATTCGGGGTTGGCGCGCAGGCATCGGCGATTCATGGTAGCGCAAACGCGTATGCGTGCCTGCCGCGCCGCTATTCGTAGTGCAGTGTCCTCATCGGATCGACGCGCGCAGCGCGACGTGCCGGCAAGAGACCCGCGACGAGCCCGACGCCGAGCACGAAGGCGACGGCGAGGCCAATTCCCACGGCATCGACGGGGCTCACGCCGAACAACACGTTCGACAGAATCCCCGATACGGCGACGGCGGCGGCAACTCCGAGCACGGCACCGATCGCGACCGGCCGCAGGGTCCGCCGCAGAATCAGGCCGACGACGTCGCGCGCCTTGGCACCGAGCGCCATGCGGATGCCGATCTCGCGCGTGCGCCGGCCGACGAAGTGTGCGACGACGCCGAAGATTCCGACGGCCGATAGCACGAGCGCCAACGCCCCGAGCGACGCCGCGAGGGACGTCACGATTCCCGAAATGCCCTGCCACCGGTCGAGGTTCGCCTCGAGCGGATATACGGGCACCGGCAGGCCCGGATCGAGCGCGCGTACCACGCCCCGGATCGCTGCCGCCGTCGTCGCGAAATCCGCGCGGCTCTTCACGAGCAGCTTCTCACCGACTTGGGCTGGAACGTAAAAATAATAGGGATCGATCTGTCCGAGCGCTCTGACTTGCGCATCCTTGACCACGCCCACGATGCGAAACGGAACATCCGTGTCTCCCTGCCTCCACAGCAGTGTTTGGTCGATCGGATCGGCCCCGGGCCACAAGTTGCGCGCCGTCGATTCGCTGATCACGGCGACGCGCGCCTCGTCGCTAGCGTCCATGTCGGTGAATGAGCGCCCGAGCAGCACGGGCAGGCCGATGACCGAGAAGTGTTCTGGCGTCACCGCGTTGAGCTCCGCGAACCGCAGCTCGCTCTCAGGTTGGCCCGGCAAACGAACCGGAACTTGCACGTAGTCGTCGCCCAAGGGCTCGCGCATCACATACGCGACGCCCTCGACGCCGGGAAGCGCACCGATTTCCTCCATCAATCGTCGCCAGAAGGCGACGTCTCCGGTGTGCCCGGTATCGTCGAGGTAGTCATACGAGAGAACCGTGACATCGCGGTAAGCGAATCCGGGATCGACGGTGTGCGCGGCATACAATCCGCGCAGCAGCAACCCGGCCCCGATCATGAGCACCATACACAACGCCACTTGCGCCGCGACGAGCGTCGCCTGCAGCCGGCCGCCGCGGCGGCCTCCAGTGCCCGAGGGATCTTGCTTCATCACCGAATGCAAGTCCGGCTTCGACGCGGTCAGCGCGGGGGCTAAGCCGAACAAGATTCCCGTTCCGAGCGTGAGCGCCAAGGTCACCACGAGCACATTGAAGTCGGGGCTCGCATCGAGCGCGAGCGACGGAAGACCGATGGGCACCACCATCGGCAGCGCGAGCGCGAGCAGCGTCTCAAACAACCAAAACGCGAGCACCGAGCCGAGCACGCCGCCTGCGACGGAAAGGAGCGTGCTCTCGATGAGAAGTTCGCGAATCACGCGTGCGCGGCTCGCGCCGAGCGCAAGCCGCACGGCGAACTCCCGGCTGCGCGCCGCGCCGCGCGCGAGCAGAAGATTCGCGACGTTCGCGCACGCGATCAGCAGAATCAGCCCGAACGCCGTCATGATGACGGCGCTCACGCCCATCGCGGCGCCGCGCACGAATGGCGGTATCGTGAACGGCTTCGCGCGCTCGATCGTGAGCGTCGTCGAGCGGCCGGGTTGCGCTTGGTCGATCTGACCCGCGATGACGCCGAGCTCCGCCCGGACTTCATCGATGTCGACTCCGGCGTTGCGTCGGCCGACGAGGAACAACCAGCCGGCCTGATCGTTCTCGTAACTGTCGTCGTTGGGAACCAGCAGCCTTTGCGCCGACACGGGCGCGAAGAACGCCGCTCGGAACATGCCGCTGTATGTACCTCCGGGCGCTACTCCAACGACGGTAAAGAGCTGTCGACTGAGCTCGATCGAGCGGCCGACGATCGTCGGATCAGCCGCATAGGTCGCC
>DATBLZ010000134.1:0-4108 GCA_036555065.1 Gammaproteobacteria bacterium | reverse complement strand
GCGCGGGCGGCGTATTCAAGGCCACGGTCGGGCTCTTCGATGAGTTCGGGCCGAAGCGCGTGCGCGATACGCCGATCTCCGAGCAAGCAATCTTGGGCGCGGCGATGGGCGCGGCGATGACGGGACTCAGGCCCGTCGCCGAGATCATGTTCTCCGATTTCTTCGCGGTGTGTTGGGACATCGTCGCGAACGAAATCGCGAAAACGCGCTACATGACCGACGGCCAGGTCACGCTGCCGCTCGTGATCCGCTCGGGCAACGGCGGCGGCTCGCGCTTCGGCGCGCAGCACTCGCAGAGCGTCGAGAACTGGGCCATGGCCGTGCCGGGGCTCAAGGTCGTCGCGCCCGCAATGCCCGCGGACGTCAAAGGCATGCTCGCAGCCGCGATTCGCGACCCGGATCCCGTATTGTTCTTCGAGCAGAAATCGCTCTACGCGACGAAAGGCGAAGTGCCCGACGGCGAGCACGTCGTCGAGCTCGGCAAGGCCAACGTGCTTCGCACCGGCACGGATGTCACGATCGTCGCGCTCGCGCTCATGGTGCCGCGCGCGCTCAAAGCGGCCGAGATCTTGCACGCCGAGCACGGCATCTCGGCGACCGTCGTCGACGTTCGCTCGCTCGTGCCGCTCGATACGCGAACGATTCTCGGCGAGGTCGAGAAAACGGGACGGCTCGTGACAGTCGAAGAGAACCCGCGACTCTGCGGCTGGGGCGCGGAGATCGCCTCGATCGTCGCCGAGGAGCTCTTCTGGAGCCTCGACGGGCCGATCGTGCGCGTGACGACGCCGCACATTCCGCTCGCGGCCGCCAACAACCTCGAGGACGCGCAAATCCCGAGCGTCGAGAAGATCGTCGCGGCCGTAAGGCGGCTCGTAGATTGACCCTGTGTCGCACGAGTGCGTTGAAATGGCGCTTTCCGGGGACGCCGTGAATCCGTCCCTGGAGGCTCTGGCGCGCGCATCCCTGCGCGCGACAGCCCCGTCAACCGCCATTTCAACGCACTCGCGCGACGCGCTGGCAGGAGACGCGCCATGGACGTGTTGATGCCGCAGCTCGGCGAGACCGTCACCGAAGGCACCGTTGCCGGGTGGCGCAAGCAGGTCGGCGACCGTGTTGCAGCCGACGAAATCCTGCTCGACATCGAAACCGACAAGGTCTCGATGGAAGTTCCGGCGCCGCAGGCCGGTGTGCTCGCGAAGATCCTCGTCGAGACTGGGCAGACGGTCGGCGTCGGCACGGTGCTCGCCGTCATCGACGCGGAAGGTGCGCAAGCGGTCGAGGAGCCGACGGTGCGCGCACCGGCGGTCGCAGCGCCCGCGTCCGGCGCTCCGCCCGCAGCCAAAGAGACGCCCGCGCCGAGCCGCGCGGCGGTCAGAGCTCCGACTGCCGACCGCAGCGACACGCAACGATTGTCCCCGGCCGTGCGCCGCCTCGTCGCCGAGTATCAGATCGACGTGCAGGCGGTCGCCGGAACGGGCCGCCACGGCCGCGTGACCCGGCGCAACATCATGGAACACCTCGAGCAACGCGCCGAGCCGCCCGTGAGAATCCCGCTCGAGGCGCCACGTCAGCGACCGCCAAACCCGGCGGAATCGTCGCTGCCGCGCTCCCAAGCGCCGGCGCCGGCCGAACCCACCGCGCGCCGCAAAGCTGCGCCCGAGCCTCGGCCGCAGCCGGCGCCGCCCCCGGCCGCCGGCACGACCGTGCCGTTCACGCGCATTCGCCGGCTGACGGCCGAGCACATGGTGAAATCGAAGGCGACGAGCCCGCACGTGCTCCAGGCCGTCGAAGTCGACTTCACGGGCGTGGAGCGCGTGCGCCAAGCGCACCGCGATTCGTGGCGCGCCCAGCACGGCTACTCGCTGACGTATCTGCCGTTCATCGCGCACGCCGTGTGCCGCGCGCTCGGCGAGTTTCCGAACTTAAACGCGAGCGTCGAGGGTGATGCGTTGCTGCTCCACCCGCGCGTCAACCTCGCGATCGCCGTCGATCTCGGCGCGGAGGGGCTCATCGCCCCCGTTATCAAAGGCGCGGAAGCGCTGGCCGTGCCGCAGCTCGCGGGCGCGATTCACGACATCGCCGGCCGCGCTCGCGCGAGCAAGCTCAAGCCCGACGATCTCGCAGACGGCACGTACACGCTCTCCAACTCCGGCAGCTTCGGCACGTTGATCACGGCGCCGATCATCAATCAACCGCAAGTCGCGATCCTCTCGATCGACGGCGTGCGCAAGAAGCCCGTCGTCATCGAGCGGCCCGATGGCGACTCGATCGCGGTCCGCCTCATCGGAATACTCGCGCAATCGTTCGACCATCGCGCCGTCGACGGCGCCTATTCCGCGGCCTTCCTCGATCGCGTCCGCAAGCACCTCGAGCTCACCGATTGGTTCCGCGAGATCTAGCTCAAGACACACCGTGAGCCGTGCGAACCTAACAACTCACACGATCGGCTGGATCGGCGCCGGCGGGCGCATGGGTTTTGCGATGGCGAAACGACTGCTCGAAGCGGGTTGCGACGTCAGCGTCTACAATCGGACGCAGAGCAAGGTCGAGCCGCTCGCGGCGCTCGGCGCGAGCATCGTTGCCACGCCGCGCGGCCTCGCCGACCGCGACATCGTTTTCACCACCGTATCCGCGTCCGAAGACCTCGTAGCCGTCACTTCTGGGCCCGAAGGCGTGCTCGGAGGCACGCGTTTCCCGAAGCTACTCATCGATTGCTCGACGGTCTCCGAGGAAGCTTCGGCCGAAGTACGCGCCGCCGCGACGAAGCGCGGCACGCAAATGCTTTCAGCGCCGATGAGCGGCAACGCCAAGGTCGTCAAAGCCGGCAAGCTCACGATCGTCGCTTCGGGTCCGCGCGCGGCCTACGACATCGCGGCGCCTTACCTCGCCGCGCTCGGCGCGGGCGTCACTTACGTCGGCGAAGGCGAGGTCGCGCGCATGGTCAAAATTTGCCACAACCTCCTGCTCGGCGTCGTCGCGCAGTGCCTCGCCGAGATCACGGTGCTCGCGGAAAAGCGCGGCGTGCCGCGGCATGCGTTTCTCGAGTTCCTGAACTCGAGCGTTGTGGGCTCGATGTTCACGCGTTACAAAACGCCGGCATTCGTCAATCTCGATCTCACCCCGACGTTCACGCCGGTGTTGCTGCGCAAAGATCTCGATCTCGGTCTCAAGGCCGGCAAGGAGCTTGGCGTGCCGCTGCCCGTCACGGAAGCAGCACGTAAGCTCGTCGACAAGGCCGTCAAGGCGGGCCACACGGAATGCGATTTCGCGGTGCTCTTGCTCGAGCAGGCCAAGGCTTCGGGCCTCGAGCTCACGCCCGAGAATCTCAAGGTCGGCGACGGCCTGTAGCCGGCAGCAGCTTCCCCGCGGCCTTGGGCGACGACAATAAGCTCCCGCTTGTGGTAGAGTCTCCAGCGACGACGGACGTTAGAAAAGCTATATAGAGCGTCATGCGGCTCGTATCCATATTGATCTGCGGTGCGCTCGTCGCGGGGTGCAGCGGCGGCGGCAACAAGAGCTCGGGAGCGGCCAATCCTTCGGGCTCCGGCTCCCAAGTTGCGACGCAATCAGCGGGCGGCATCTGGCGCGGGTTTCCCGCGGCGAATGAGAATCTGAGCCTGTACATCGCGGAGACCGGGGAGCTGATCGTGCAGGGGTCTTCGTTCGCGACGACGCCGCCCGTCCTAACCTTCGGCACCGGCGCCCTCATCGTCAACAACCCGAATGACGTTGCAGGAACCTACCGCTCGCGAAGTTTGCCCCCGACGATCCCCTCAGCCGGGCAGACTTGTGAGATCGACGGGACGGTGACCGAGCGCTCGTTGCTCGAAGTTACGATCCGTTGCACCGATACGGCCGGCAACATGACGGAGCGAAACGTCACCTTGCTCTACGACCCGGCTTATGACACCGATTCATCGCTCGCGGAAATCGCAGGGAATTACACCGTGCCGTTCAGGCCTCTCACGAACATTCTCAATATCAACGCGAGCGGCGTGGTTTTCGGAATGCTCGACAACGGGCCCAACTGTACCGTCAACGGCCAAGTGCAAATCATCGACGCACGGTTCAATCTTTACCGCTTCGAGCTCCAGCTGTCACTGTGCCA
>DATBLZ010000109.1:0-3511 GCA_036555065.1 Gammaproteobacteria bacterium | reverse complement strand
GGGTGCTTAGCTCAGCTGGGAGAGCGTCGCCCTTACAAGGCGAAGGTCGTGGGTTCGATCCCCTCAGCACCCACCAGAAAGAGCCGGAGTGGTAGTTCAGCTGGTTAGAATACCGGCCTGTCACGCCGGGGGTCGCGGGTTCGAGTCCCGTCCACTCCGCCATATCGCTGATAGGAGGGCAGATTGTTTTCCGAACGGATCGGAGAAGAGTCTGTCCTCCTTTTGTGGGAGCGGCTTTAGCCGCGATGTTACGCTAAGTCCATGCTCCAGACATTTCGAGAATCGACCGGCCGTTGGGTCGCGGGCCTCATCCTCGGCCTCATCGCTGTCACGTTCGTCTTCTTCGGCATCGATTTCAGCGTCACAGGGGCCACGTTCGCTGCGAAGGTCAACGGCGAGGAGATTCCGCTGCTCGAGTTCGAGCGCGAGTATCAGCAGGCTCAGAACCAGTACCAGCAGCTCTATCCCGTCGAGCTCACCGACGACCTCCGCAAAGGGCTGCGCCGCAGCGTCATCGAGCGCATGGTGCTCGGCAGGGCGCTCGAGCAGCGCGTCGACGACGTCGGCTATCGGGTCTCGGACGAGCGCCTGCGTGCCTCGATTCGCTCGACACCCGCATTCCTGGTCGGCGGCGAGTTTTCCGCGGACAACTACAACGCCCGACTCGCCGCGCAAGGATTCTCGCCGGCGTCGTATGAGGCCGTGTACCGGCAGGAACTTCAAGTTACCGAGCTCCAGGACGGGATCCAAAACTCCGCGTTCCTGACTCCAGCCGAGTTTCGACGCTACATCGAGCTCTTCAACGAGCGGCGTGAGATTGCGTACGCGTTGTTCACGGTCGATGCGTTTCTCGCGCAGGCGGAGATCACGGACGAGCAGATAGCCGAGCATTACTCGGCGAACACGGCGCTTTACATGAGCCAGGAGACCGTCGACCTCGAGTACATCGAGCTCGACAAGGCTACGATCGCTGCGAGCACCACGGTCTCCGACGAGGAGCTCGAGCGGGCGTACGCGGAGGAGCAAGATCGCTTCCAAACGGCCGAGCAGCGCCACGCGCGGCACATACTCGTGACGGTCGCGAGCGGCGACGAGGCGAGCGCCGAGGCCAAGGCCGTGGGGCTGCTTGCACGCGCTCAGGCGGGCGAGGATTTCGCCGCGCTCGCGGCGGAGTTCTCCGACGATTCCGGCACGAAAGCGCAGGGTGGGGATCTCGGCTGGCTGAGCCCGGGAGTGCTCGTCGGACCGTTCGAGGATGCGCTTTTCGCGATGCAGGCAGGCGAGATTCGCGGGCCGGTCAAAACCGATTTCGGCTACCACATCATCCGGCTCGACGAGATTCGTGCGGGCGGCACGCAATCGTTTGCGGAGGCTCGTGGCGCGCTCACCGAGGAGCTTCAGGCGCGTAAAGCCGACGATCTGTTCTACGAGCAGGCAAATCGGCTCGAGGAGCTCGCGTTCGATGCCTACGACGAGCTTGCGAGCGTCGCGACTGCGCTGAATGTGCCCCTGCGAACACTGTCTGCATACCCGCGCAGCGGCGACGCGAATGCGTTCACGAACAACGCTCCGATCGTGCAGGCGGCCTTCGACGAGGCACTCGTCGCGTCCGGCAACAACAGCAAGCTCATCGAGCTTGCCGACGACCGCGTGCTCGTGCTGCGCGTCACGACGCATTACCCGCCGGCGCCGTTGCCGCTCGAATCCGTGACCGAGCAGATCCGCGGCGAGCTCGCGCACGCCGCGGCAGTCGAGCGCGCGCAAGCCGCGGCGAACGCGCTCTACGCCGAGGTCAAGGGCGAGCGCGCGGATGCGGAGGCGCCCGCCGATGCGGGAGCGGCGGGAGCCGCGACTGACGGCGCGGCTGCGGAACCGCCCCTGAGCCGCGATCTCGCGGCGCTTGCCGCCGCGCACGGCGGCGTCTGGAACGCGCCGCGCTGGGTCGAGCGCAACGCCGCCGATGTGCCTGCCGAGCTCGTGGGCGTTGCGTTCGGTGCGGCCGAGCCGCTTCCGGCCGAAGGAATCCTCGAGGTCGTGCCGATGGCCTCGGGCGACCAAGCCGTGCTCGCGCTTTACTCGGCCGCGCCCGGCGATCCCGAGACCATACCTCTCGAGCAGCGCGACCGGCAGCAAGTGCAGCTCATTCAAGAGAGCGCGGTCAGCGAGCTTACGGGCTACGCGGCCGACGTTCGCGACCGCGCGAGCGTGCGCATCCCCGACGCGATTCTCGATCCGCAGCAGTAGTCGCGACTCCTGCATCCGGCGACTCCCTCCGCACGAGGTCTCTCCAGGGACGCCGTGAATCCGTCCCTGGAGGCTCTGGCGCGCGCGTCCGTGCGCGCGACAGCCCTGGAGAGACCTCGTGCGGAGGGAGTCGCCGGACGTTAGGCGTCGTGGTTGTCGGGATCGTCGAAGCTCATGCCGACGATGTTGTAGCCCGCGTCGACGTAGACGATCTCGCCGGTGATGCCGGCCGCGAGGTCGGAGCAGAGGAACGCCGCGGCGTTGCCGACGTCCTCGATCGTGACGTTGCGCTTGAGCGGCGCCGACGCACCGACTTTCGCGATCATCTGGCGTATTCCTTTGACACCCGAGGCCGCCAGCGTCCGAATGGGACCGGCGGAAATCGCGTTGACACGGATGTTCTTCGGCCCGAGATCGAGCGCGAGAAAGCGCACGTTGGCCTCGAGGCTCGCCTTCGCGAGCCCCATGACGTTGTAGCTCGGCAGCGCGCGCACGGCGCCGAGATAAGTCAGCGTGAGCAGCGCGCCGTTGCGCCCGGCCATGCAAGACTCCGCTTTTCGCGCGAGCGCCGCGAAGCTGTAGCTCGAGATGTCGTGCGCGATCCGGAAGCCTTCGCGGTTCACGGCATCGATGTACCGCCCCTCGAGCTGGTCGGCGGGAGCGAAGGCGACCGAGTGAACGAGGATATCGAACCCGTCCCAGCGTGCCGCAAGGCCGTCGAAGAACGCCTCGATCTCGGCATCGACGCCGACGTCGAGCGGCAGGCATAGGTCGCTGCCGAAGTCGCCGGCCATGCGCGTGACGCGCTCGGCGAGCTTGTCGCCTTGGTAGCTAAACGCGAGCGCAGCACCCTCGCGACGCATGGCCTCGGCTATGCCGAATGCGATCGATCGATTGCTCGCAAGGCCGACGATGACGGCGCGCTTGCCGGCGAGAAACCCCATGTGCTCATCTCCGCCGGGCGAGTGACCGGCGCGTGCATTTAGATTAGGCCGTTTGGTCGGTTACGTCCACATACATGACGAGTCGCTGACCCGGCTGCAAATATTTTTCTTTGCTCGCGCTCGCATTCCACTCGAGGAGCTTGCCGACAGTAACTTTGAAGCGGCTCGCGATCGACGACAGTGAATCGCCGCGGCGGACGACGTAGTCGACGCGGCGAATCTGCGGTCGATCGGGGCTGGTGGTTGCGCTCGCGGGCATTGCCGCAGCAGAACCGCCTTTCGTCCAGATGACGACCTCGCGTCCGACGCTGAGCACGTCGCCG
>DATBLZ010000108.1:0-13755 GCA_036555065.1 Gammaproteobacteria bacterium | reverse complement strand
CCTGCGCCATCTTGATTTGCAGCTCGTCGGCGTTCGCGATGTACCAGGCCGTGACGCCGAAGCGTCCCGAGGCGATCTGCTTGATCGCGGAGCGTCGCGAATCGCCCGACGGCAGCGGGACATAGCGTGCGGGATCTTCGCCGCCTTCGCCCGTGTTGCTCTTGCCGCCGATGCGGTTCATCGCGATCGCGAGCGTTTCGTGGGCCTCGGCGGACAAGGAGCCGAAGCTCATGGCGCCCGTGCAAAACCGCTTGACGATCTCGCTCGCGGGCTCGACCTCCTCGAGCGGCACGGGCTTACAGGCTTCCGTCTCGAACTCGAGCAGCCCGCGCAACGTGCAGCCGGCGCGCGCCTCTTTGTCGACGTGATCGGCGAACAGCCGATACGCATTGCTGTCACCGCGGCGTGCCGCGACCTGCAGCGAAAAGATCGCCTGCGGGTCCCAGGCGTGGCGCTCGCCGGCGCTGCGCCAATGAAACTCGCCCGGGTTCGGCAACGACGGTAAGCGGTCGTCGGGATCGACTGAATAGCCGAGCGCGTGCCGGCGCAGCGTTTCCTGCTCGAGCACGTCGAAGCCGGCGCCCTGCAATCGGCTCACGGTTCCGCCGAAGCACAGGTCGATGACCTCATGGCTAAGCCCCAGCGCTTCGAAGATCTGCGCTCCCTTGTACGACTGCAGCGTCGATATGCCCATCTTGCCCATGACCTTGAGCATTCCCTTGGCGACGGCCAAGCGATAGTCGCCGACGACGTCGGTGCCGGCGTCGAGATGGCCGTCCTCGACCGATTGCCACAGGGCCTCGAACGCGAGATAGGGATTGATGCCGTCGGCGCCGTAGCCGACGAGCAGACAATGATGGTGAACTTCGCGGGCTTCGCCGGTTTCGACCACGATGCCGATTCGGGTTCGCTTCGCGCGGGCGACCAAATGGTGATGCACCGCTCCGCACGCAAGCAGGGCGCTCGCGGGCACGCGGGTCGGGCCGATGTTGCGATCGGACAGCACGATCATGCTGTAGCCCGAATCGATGGCGCGCTCCGCTTCCTTGCAAATGCGCTCGATCGCGCGCTTGAGCCCGCCCGGAACGTCGGCTCGGTCGAACGTCGTGTCGATGGTCAGCGCCTTCCAGCCGCGTCGATTCAGTTGTTTGATACCGGCGAGCTCCTCGTTCGTGAGGATCGGATGGCGCAGCCGCAGGCGTTCCGCGTGCTTCGGCGTCGTCTCGAGCAGATTTCCTTCCGGACCGACGTAGCACTCGAGCGACATGATGACTTCTTCACGGATCGAGTCGATCGGCGGATTGGTCACCTGCGCGAAGAGCTGCCGGAAATAGTCGTACAGCATCCTTGGCTTGTCGCTGAGGACCGCCAACGCGCTGTCGTTGCCCATCGAGCCGACGGGATCGCGATGCTCCTTGACCATGGGCTCCAACATGAAGTGCAGCGTCTCGATCGTGTAGCCGAAAGCCTGCAGTCGGGGCAGCAGCGTCTTTGGATCGAAGCGCGCGGCTGCCCGTTTGGTGGTCACGTCGCGCAGCGCGATCCGATGCGCGCCGAGCCACTCCGCATACGGACGCCGACTCGCGAACTCGTTCTTGAGCTCCTCGTCGGGGACGAGTCGCCCCTGCTCGAAGTCGATCAAGAACATACGGCCCGGCTCGAGGCGGCCCTTCGCCTTGACCTTTGCCGGGTCGACGGGCACGACGCCGACCTCGCTCGCCATGATCACGCGATCGTCGTTGGTCAGGTAATAGCGGCTCGGCCGAAGGCCGTTCCGGTCGAGCACGGCGCCGATGTATTTGCCGTCCGTGAACGCGATCGACGCGGGTCCGTCCCAAGGCTCCATGAGACACGAGTGATACTCGTAGAACGCGCGCTTGTTCGCGGCCATGAGCTCGTTCTTTTGCCAAGCCTCGGGAATCATCATCATCACGGATTCCTGCAGGCTCCGGCCCGTCATGAGCAGGAACTCGAGCACGTTGTCGAAAACGCCCGAGTCGGAGCAGTCGGGCTCGACGATCGGATAGAGCTTCGGCAAAGAGTCGCCGAAGAGCGTCGATTTCAGAACGCCCTGACGCGCGACCATCCAGTTTTCGTTGCCGCGGATCGTATTGATCTCGCCGTTGTGCGACATGAAACGATTCGGCTGCGCACGGTCCCAGCTCGGGAACGTGTTGGTCGAGAACCGCGAATGCACCATCGCGAGATGGCTCGTGTAATCGGGGTCGTTGAGGTCCGCGAAAAACACCATGAGCTGCCCCGGCGTCAGCATCCCCTTATAGATGAGAACCTTGCTCGACAGGCTGCAGATGTAGAAGAGCTTCGCTTGCTTGAGCGCTGCATCACCACGCAACCGGTGGCTTGCGCGCTTGCGAATTAGATAGAGCTTGCGCTCGAAAGCATCGCCTTCGAGGCCGTCGCCGGCAGCGATGAACAAATGCTCGATTTGCGGCATCGCAGCCCGCGCCGACTCACCCAGATCGGCTTTGTCGGGCTCTGTCGGAACGCGGCGCCAGCCGACGAGTTTCTGGCGCTCCTCGGCGCAGATCTCAGCAACGATGGCTTTGCAACGCTCGCGCTCGGCCGCGTCGGTCGGCAGGAAGACGACTCCGGCGGCGAACTTGCCGGGCGCGGGAAGCTCGACACTGAACTCCCGTTTCGCGACTTTGCCCAGGAACTCGTGCGGAAGGGCCGTGAGAATCCCCGCGCCGTCGCCGGTGTTCGCCTCGGCGCCGCGCGCGCCACGATGGTCCATGCGGCACAACAGGTGGTCCGCGTCGCGGATGATCTGGTGACTGCGCACGCCTTTGACATGGGCTACGAAGCCGACGCCGCAGCTGTCGTGCTCGAAGTCCGGCCGATACAGGCCGTACGCTGCCGGCAGGCCTGGCTCTACGTTTGCGCTCATTTCGTCGGTTCGCGAAGTCATGATTCACCGGGCGGAGTCGGCCCGCGCCCCGCTTGGTGCCGACCGCGAACTATAGAAATCGCGCGCGGGTCCGTCAATCGGCACGGAGCCGCCCTCGTTGAGAAGGGCGAGGCCGTTAGGACCGCCAGCGGTAGCCCATGCCGTAGACGGTCTCGATAGCGGCGAAGCGGGGGTCGACGGCCGCGAACTTCGCGCGGATGCGCTTGATCTGTGAGGTCACGGTGCTGTCGTCGAGCACCGTGTTGGCCGCGGCCATGAGCTGGTCGCGATCGCGCACGTGTCCTGGGTGCAACGCGAGGGCATACACGACCCAAAACTCGGTCACGGTCAGCGGCACCGGCTGCCCACCCCACTGCGCCGTCATCCGATCGCGATCGAGGACGAGCGCGCCTTGCTCGACGCGATCGCCGGCGGCAGCGTCGGTCTTCAACGCGTCGATACGCCGGAACAGGGCCGCGACTCGAGCGAGCAGGTGATCGAGACCCACGCGCTTCGTGAGGTAGTCGTCGGCGCCGAGCCGCAGCCCCGAGACGACGTCGAGGTCGCTCTCGCGCGCGGTCAGAAAAATGATCGGCAACGTGCTCGATCGGGCGCGCAACGCGCGGCAGAGCTCGAAGCCGCCTTCGATTTCGGCGCCCAAGTTGATATCGATGATGACGAGGTCGGGAAGGCGGCTCGCGAACGCATTGAGGGCTTGCGGGCGATCCGCGTAGGTCGCGACGCGATAGCCTTGGCGGCGAAGCGCCGCCGCGTAGTTCTCGCGGATCGCGGCCTCGTCCTCGACGACGGCGACGACCTTCGGCTGCGCTGGTGTCATCAATGGCCTCGCAAAAGCCCGGATTTCGTCAACCGCGAAGGCGGTCACATTCCGTTCAGGTTGACGCCGGCATCATACGCCGCTACAGAGTAGACGTTGCCCCAAGGAGGATGGCTTATGCGCACATGGAAAGCGCTTTCGGCATGCTTAAGCGGAGCCGTGCTGGTCGCGGCTTGCACGACTTTGGATCCGTACACACGGGAGGAAGAGACCTCGCACGCGGCGCGCAACGCGTGGATCGGGGCCGCATCCGGTGCCGTGGCGGGCCTCATCACCGGGGACAGCTCCATGGAGCGCAAGAAGCGCGCCCTCGTCGGAGCCGGGATAGGCGCGCTTGCGGGTGCCTCGGTCGGCGCGTACATGGACCGCCAGGAGGCGCGTCTTCGCGAGGAGCTCGACCGCACGGGTGTCAGCGTGACTCGCATCGGCGACAACATCACGCTCAACATGCCCGGAAACATCACTTTCGCGACCAATAGCTCTGACCTCAATGCCGGTTTCTTCGACGTTTTGAACTCGGTGAGCCTCGTGCTCAACGAGTTCGATCAGACCGTCATCGAGGTGGCCGGCCACACCGACAGCACGGGCACCGAATCCTACAACCAGGAGCTCTCCGTGCGACGTGCGGACACGGTTGCGACATACCTTACGACGCGCAGCGTGCGCAACGACCGTATCATCGAGATCGGGATGGGCGAGGCACGGCCGGTCGCTACGAACGACACGACCGAAGGGCGCCAGGCGAATCGGCGCGTCGAGCTCACGCTCGTGCCGCTGACTCTGGAAGGCTAATAGAAGGCTCAGGCAACCATGAGCGCCTTGAGCTTCGTCAAGGCGCTCGCTTCTATTTGGCGAATTCGCTCGGCGGAGACTTTGTACTCGGCCGCGAGCTCGTGGAGCGTGGCTTTGTCGTCGGTCAACCAGCGACGCGCGATGATGTCGCGGCTACGCCCGTCGAGCTGCTCGATGGCGGTTTCGAGACGATCCTGCGTCGCGCTTTCCCAATCCGTTCGCTCGGTCGCTGCCGCCGGATCGCTGTCGGCGCTCGGCAAATAAGCGCTCGGCGAATAGTCGTCCTCGTCGGTCGGAGCCGGATCGAATGAGAGGTCGTGACCGCTCAAGCGCTGCTCCATCTCGGTGACTTCGCGCTCGGAAACGCCCAAGTCCGCCGCAACGGCCTTGGTCTCCTCGTGCGACAGCCAACCCAAA
This sequence comes from Gammaproteobacteria bacterium, assembly GCA_036555065.1. Classification (GTDB taxonomy): domain Bacteria; phylum Pseudomonadota; class Gammaproteobacteria; order Steroidobacterales; family Rariloculaceae; genus DATBLZ01. The sequence continues at coordinate 8,800 of DATBLZ010000108.1, read as the reverse complement.
CGCTTCTTTGCGCGGCGCAGATTGAAGAAGAGCTTCCGCTGCGCCTTGGTCGTCGCAACCTTTACGAGGCGCCAGTTCTTGAGCACGTATTCGTGAATCTCGGCGCGAATCCAGTGGACCGCGAACGAAACCAACCGCACGCCGACCGCGGGGTCGAAGCGTTTGACGGCTTTCATGAGCCCTACGTTGCCTTCTTGAATGAGGTCGCCGAGCGGTAACCCGTAACCGATGTAGCCGCGCGCGATATGGACCACAAACCGCAGCTGTGCCAGGACGAGCGTTCGCGCGGCTTCGAGATCGTCTTGCTCGCGGAAGCGGACCGCGAGGGCGCGCTCTTCCTCGGCGCTGAGCACCGGGACGGAGTTGACCGCCTGCATATAGCGGTCGAGGCTGCCGACCGGGCCGGTCAGCATGAAATCATCGGTTCTCGTGGCTAATGCCGTCGTCATCGTCGCGGGCTCCTCCTTAGGAAGCTCATATTAGCACTCGCGGCGTTAGAGTGCTAACGACGCCGGAGGTTCCGTGGTCAGGTGGGCTCGATCGCTCGCAGGTGGCGCGCGGCCGCAAGCCAGGCGCCGGCCCACCCGAGCGCTGCGCCGCCACCGAGGAGGAGCAGCGTCTCCTCGAGCGACAGGCCAACAGGGCTCACGCTGCGCGAATAGAGGCTCGCGAGCGACTCGATGGGGCCCTGAAGCAGCGCGAGGGTGGCAAGGACGAGGCCCGCAGCCACGAGCGCGCCGATGAAGCCGTACCAGGCCCCTAGGTAGAGAAACGGGCGGCGGATGAACCCATCCGTGCCGCCGACGAGCTTCATGACTTCGATCTCGGTGCTGCGGTTGTTGATCTCGAGCCTAATGGTGTTGCCGATGACGAGCGCGACCGCGAGCCCGACGAGCACGGTCACGATATCCACGACACGTGCCAGCAGCGCGAGAATTCCGCGCAGGCGCGCGACCCACTGCGTGTCGAGCTGAACGAGCGCCGTCTCAGGCCGCTCATCGAGGGCGCGCGCCAGCTTCTCGACGTCGGCGGCAGCACCGCCCGCGGGGCGAACCACGAGCGCATGCGGTAGAGGGTTTTCTTGCAGAGCATCGAGCGCCTCGCCGAACCCGGACCGCGCGCGAAATTCTGCGAGCGCCGCGGTGCGATCGACGAGCGTGACGCTCGCAACGTCGGCGCGCGCGCGCACTTCATCGGCGAGAGCTCGCGCACGCTCATCGCCTACGTCCATCTCGAGATAGACCGTGAAATCGGCTGCTCCTTGCCAAGACTCGCTGAGGAGATCGGCGTTGTTGACGACGACGCGCAACCCCGCCGGCAGCGCGAGCGCCAACGCGATGACCATGGCGGTCATGAAGCTGCCGACGGGCTGCCGCAGCAGGCGGCCGAGCGCCGCCGCGCAGTTCGTCGCATGAGCTGTGAAGTAACGCTTGAGCATGCTACGCGACGCGGCCGCGCGGACTCTGCCGCGAGTCTTCGACGATTTGTCCGCCGACGAGCCTGAGCCTGCGGTGGGCGAGATTGTCGACGAGCTCGAGATCGTGGGTCGCGATCAGCAGCGTCACGCCGACGTCGTTGAAGCGCTCGAAGAGCCGCATGATCTCGAGCGAGAGGTCCGGGTCGAGGTTCCCCGTGGGCTCATCGGCGATGACGACCTCCGGCCGGCTCGCCACGGCGCGCGCGATGCCGACGCGCTGCTGCTCGCCCGTCGAGAGCGTGATCGGCGCGTGCTGCTCGCGATCGAGTAGCCCAACCTGATCGAGCGCGGCACGCGCGCGCCGGCCGATCTCGCGCGGTTTCATGCCCGCGATCATGAGGGGCAGTGCGACGTTGTCGAAAACGCTGCGGTCGTAAAGCAGCTTGTGATCCTGGAACACGACACCGATGCGCTGCCGGAAATACGGAATCCTGCGGCGCGGCACTCGCGCAGTATTTTGATTGTTGACGAGCACAGTTCCGCGCGTCGGCCGCTCGATGAGCGCGATGAGCTTGAGCAACGTGCTCTTGCCCGCGCCCGACGGGCCGGTGAGGAACGCCATTTCGCCCTTGTCGAGCATGAAGGTCACGCCGCTCAGAGCCTCGCGGCCGCTCGGGTAGCGTTTGTGAACGTTTTCGAATCGAATCACGCGGGCTCCTCGCCGAGCAGCGCGCGCGTGAAATCGCGCGCGCCGAAGACGGCGAAATCGTCGCTGGCCTCGCCGACAGCGATGAAGCGTATCGGTACACCGAGCTTGCGCGCTATGCCGAGCACGGCGCCGCCTTTGGCCGTGCCGTCGAGCTTCGTGAGGACGAGACCGGTCACGCCGAGCCGCCGGTGAAACTCGAGCGCCTGCGCGAGCGCGTTCTGGCCTTGGCTCGCGTCGAGCACGAGCAGGATCTCGTGCGGCGCCGCCGGATCGAAGCGTCGCGCGACGCGCACGATCTTCTCGAGCTCTGCCATGAGGCCGGCCGCGGTGTGTAGCCGGCCCGCCGTATCGGCGAGCACGACGTCGATTCCGCGTGCGCGCGCCGCGGCCAGCGCATCGTGAACGACGGCGGCCGGGTCGGCGCCCGCGGCTTGGCTTACGACGCCGGCACCCGCGCGGCGCCCCCAGGCTTCGAGCTGCTCGACGGCCGCGGCGCGAAACGTGTCCGCAGCTGCGAGCAGCACCGAGCGGTTGCGCTCTTTGAGCCACACGCCGAGCTTGCCGAGCGTCGCCGTCTTGCCGGCGCCGTTGACGCCTACTGCGAGAATCACGAAAGGCCGGTGCTCGCTCTTGATCTCGAGCGGCACCTCGAGCGGCTCGAGTAGCTCCAAGATGGTGGCCTCGAGACGCGCACGCAGCGTGGCTTCGGTACCCGCGGCATTGGAGCGCGCGCTTATCTTGGACAGCAGCCACTCGGTGGTGTCGACGCCGACGTCGGCGCTGAGCAGCGCCTCCTCGAGCGCTTCGAGCGAGCGCGCGTCGACGCGCGCACCCAAAAGGCCTCGGACCTCGGCCGTGAGCCAGGACGTACCTTGATTCAAACGCTGTTTGAGCTTGGCGAACATGAGTTTGCTAGCGTATTAGGATGCCACGACGATCTCGCAATCGCGCATATGCGCAGAGCGTCCGGATCATTGCCGGCACTTGGCGCGGCCGGCGTCTGACGTTTCCGCGCGGCACCGCCGTTCGGCCGACCCCGGATCGTGTCCGCGAAACGCTCTTCAACTGGCTGCGCGAGGACGTCGAAGGCGCACGGTGCCTCGACCTCTACGCAGGAACCGGCGCGCTTGGGCTCGAGGCGCTCTCGCGCGGCGCGCGCGAAGCCGTGCTCGTCGAAAGCGACGGCGCGCTTGCCGGAGCGCTCGAGGCCAACGCACGCATGCTTGCCGCAAACGCGCGGATCGTCCGCGCAACGGCCGAGCGTTTCGTCGACCGGCCGACTGACCCGTTCGACATCGTATTTCTAGATCCCCCGTATGCCGTGAGCCTCGAGCCGATCATCGCGCGCTTGCCAACGCTTCTGCGCGCAAACGGGCTAGTCTATGTCGAGCGCGCAGCGCGCGACGGTCTTCCGAAAGGTGGGTTGCTCGAATGGCGCAAGAGCGGGCACGCGGGCGCGGTCAGCTACGGCCTCGCGACGCTCGCCGCATGACGCTCACGGGGCCTGAGGCTACAATGCCGGCGAGGCAGCGTGGAGCATGAGACGTTGAGCGTTGGCGCGATGTACCCAGGGACGTTCGATCCCATCACCCGCGGTCACGAGGACGTGATTCGCCGTTGCGCGCGGCTGTTCGATCGCGTCGTCGTCGCAATCGCGGCGAGCCCCAAGAAGGCGCCGCTGCTGTCTCTCGAGGAGCGCGTCTCGCTCGCGCGCGAGGTTTTACGCGACATGCCTCGCGTTTCGGTGACCGGCTACGACGCCCTCACCGTCGATTTCGCGCGCGAAAACAAGTTGAGCGTGATAGTGCGCGGTCTCAGGTCTGCGTCGGATTTCGAATACGAGTTTCAGCTCGCGACGATGAACAGCCATCTCGACGAGAGCATCGAGACCATTCTGCTGACGCCGACGGAGCGCTTCACTTTCATCTCGGCAACGCTCGTTCGAGAGATTGCCGAGCACGGCGGCGACGTATCGGCGTTCGTGCACCCGGTCGTCGAGCGCTGCTTGCACGCGAAGTTTCGCAAACCCGCGGCGGCGCGTGGGTAGACCTTCAAGATCGCTCCAATGCGTGTTATGCGCCGCGGCTCTCGCGGCGCTCGGCACGCGCGCGCTCGGCCAAGGGCAAGCACCTGCGCGCGCGGAAACGCGAATGGTCGTTGCCGCCCACCCGCTGGCGGCCGAGGCCGGTATTCGTATCTTGCGGGCCGGCGGCGGCGCAGTCGATGCAGCGGTTGCCGTCCAGCTCGTGCTGTCGCTCGTCGAGCCGCAGTCGTCGGGCATCGGCGGCGGCGCGTTCATGCTCTATTTCGACGGCGAAGCCGACGGCCATGGAATCGTCACGGCTTACGAGGGCCGTGAGACGGCGCCCGCGGCCGCGACTGCGGAGATGTTCCTCGACCCGGCCGGCAACGAGCTCCCGTATCCGGTCAGCAATTTCGGCGGGCTTCCCGTCGGCGTGCCGGGCGCGCTGCGCATGCTCGAGATGGCGCATCGGGAGCACGGGCGCCTCGCTTGGGCGGATTTGTTCGTCCCGGCGATCGAGCTTGCAGAGAACGGTTTCGAGATCACGCCGAGGCTCTATTTTCTGCTCGACCAGTTCGCGAACTTCGCGCGCGCGGACGTGTTCAGGCAGCATTATTACGACGCGAGTGGCCGGGCCCACGCGACGGGCTTCAAGCTCGTGAACCCCGAATACGCTCGAACGCTGCACGCGCTCGCCGCCGGCGGCGCGGCTGCGCTGCATAGTGGGCCGATAGCGGAGGCGATCGTCGCCATCGTCGCCGACAATCCGCTCAGCAAGGGCGGCATGTCGCTCGAAGATCTGCGCGACTATCGCGCTCACGAGGGCGAGGCGCTCTGCGCTGCATATCGCACGTGGCGCATTTGCGGCCCGCAGCTGCCGTCGTCCGGCGGCATCACGGTGCTGCAGACGCTCGGCATGCTCGAGCCCTTCGACCTCGCGAGCGCCGGAGCAAACACGGCAGCGTCGATTCATCTCGTTGCCGAGGCAAGCCGGCTCGCGTTCGCCGACCGCAACCTCTACCTCGCCGATCCCGCGTTCGTCGACGTGCCCGTCGCAGGCCTTCTTGCACCGGGCTACATCGCCGAACGGGCCCGGCTCGTCGATCCGCGCGCGACGCAGCGCAGCGTGCTCCCGGGCAAACCGCTCGAGCTCGCCGCTTGGAACTATGCGAGCGCGCCATTCAGCGACCTCTCTTCGACGAGCCATTTTTCGATCGTCGATGAGTGGGGCGATGCCGTTTCGATGACGACGAGCGTGCAGAGCGCATTCGGCAGCCAGCTCATGGTCGATGGGTTCATTCTCAACAATGAGCTCACGGACTTCGCGTCGGTTCCAGAGAGGAATGGGCTCCCAGTCGCGAACCGTCCCGAGGCGGGGAAGCGGCCGCTGAGCAGCATGGCGCCGATGCTCGTTTTCGACGACGAAGGGCGGTTGCGGCTCATGGTCGGTTCGCCGGGCGGCACACGGATCATCAACTACGTCGTGCAAACGCTCGTCAGCGCGCTCGACTGGGACATGAGCGTCCAAGAGGCGGTCGCGGCGCCGCACTTCCTCGCGCAGCAAGCGCTCGTCGAGCTCGAGGAAGGCACGGCCCTGATCGCTGAGACCGAGACGCTCGAAGCGCTCGGGCATCGCGTCGGCGCGCGCAATCTCAACAGCGGCCTGCACGGCATCGCGATCGAGTACACGGACGCAGGGCGGATCCTCTGGGGCGGCGTCGATCCGCGCCGGGAGGGCGTCGCGCTCGGCGATTGATCGCGGCTAAAGCCGCTCCCACAAGAGCGGCATTCAGAATTGAACTCGCATACCGACGCTGAACGAAGACGTGTCGCCGACGTCGAACTCGGCTCTGGTATAGCCGAAATAGATCCCGAACGTCTCGCCGGCTAGGAATTCGCCGCCGAGCCGAAAGACCACGTCCGTGCCCGACATCGTCCGTTCCGTGCTCGGCGGGCCGAAGAAGACAAGGGTCGTGGCGCGGAAGTCCCAGAAGCTCGCGCCGACCGACGGCACGATGCGAAATTTCTCGCTGACCGGGAAGGCATAACCGACCATTACGCGGTCGTCCTCGAACTCGAAGGAGCCCAAACCGAAGAGGCCGGTGACGCTAACCGCGTCCGTGGTAGTAGCTTCGAGCACGAGGTTGCTCGAAAAGACGAATCCCCCGCCAAGCTCGGCGACCACATTTTCGTCGGTGCTGAGACTATTCGCGACCGCAGAGTTGGAATCGACGTCGATATTCCGCACGCCACCACCCAGCGTGAAGAACCAGCCCTCCGCGGCGCTAGCGACGGGTGCTAAGAGCGACGCTACGGTCAGCAGCGCAGCCGCGGCGCGAGAAATGTTAGCGCTGGCAGCGCACACAGAAGAATGCCGCGCGTTGGCCGAGGCTGACGCGTCGAATCGGCGCACCGCAGCTCTTGCATGCCATTCCTTCGCGGTCATAGACGTCGAGCTCGAGCTTGAAGTAGCCGGGCGTGCCGTCGGTGTCTACGTAGTCGCGCAGCGTCGTCCCGCCGCGTTCGACGGCCTGCCTAAGCACGTCGCGGAGGCGATCGACGAGGACCGTGAGGCGCGCGCGCGAGATGCGCCCGGCCGCGCGCGCCGGGTGTATGCGCGCGCGGAACAACGCCTCGTTCGCGTAAATGTTCCCGACGCCGACGACGACTCGGCTATTCATGAGATGGTGCTTGATGGCGACGCGTCGGCCTCGGCACGTCGCGTGTAGATAATCCACCGTGAACTCGTCGCCGAGCGGCTCGGGGCCCAAATTCTTGAGCAGCGGATGGCGCTCGGGATCAGTCGCGAAGTGCAGGCTGCCGAAGCGGCGCGGGTCGTTGAAGCGGACGCAGCCGCCGCCGACGAGGCAGAGGTCCACGTGATCGTGCCGGCGCGGAGCCGCGGGCGAGGCCAAGTAGCGCAGGCTCCCCGACATGCCGAGGTGAACGAGCAGCGCGCCGTGCTCGACGTTGACGAGCAGGTATTTGCCGCGGCGCTCGACGGCGCCGATGCGCCGGCCTTCGAGCTCGGCGGCGACTCGCTTACCGACGGGCCAGCGCAGGCGACGCTCGCGGATCAAGAGGCTCGCGATCGTGCGCCCGACGATCACGCGCTCGAGGCCGCGGCGCGTGGTCTCGACCTCGGGCAGCTCGGGCATTACGCTAGCTTAGCGCGAGTGCCCTCTCTCGTGGGAGCGGCTTTAGCCGCGACGACGCTCGCGAGATTCGTGACATCGCGCACGTTCGACGCTCGCGGTTGGAGTAGATTTGACCGATCGGCTATATTGCAAGCTCTAACGACGGTGATACGCGAATGATCGAATTCCTGAACTCGCATCTATACGGCCTGGCCGACTTGAGCTTCTGGGGCTACGTCGGCGTGACGCTCCTGTGGATGCACACGACGATGATGGCGATCACGCTGTACTTTCACCGTGATCAGGCGCATCGCTCGGTCGACTTGCACCCCGCCGTGCGGCACTTCTGCCGTTTTTGGCTCTGGATCAACACGGGCGCGCCGACGAAGCAGTGGGTCGCCGTGCACCGCAAGCATCACGCCTTCGGGGACATGGAAGGCGATCCGCACAGCCCCGTGATTTACGGCTTGAAGCGCGTCGTGCTCGAAGGCGGGGAGCTCTATATCAAGGAGGCGCGCAACGCCGAGACGCTCGAGAAGTACGGCAAAGGCACGCCCGACGATTGGGTCGAGCGGAATGTCTATTCGCGTTTCGACTACACGGGCATTTGGTCGCTCGTGGTTTTCGACATCATCATGTTCGGCGCGCCGGGAATCATCATGATTGCGTGCCAGCTCGCGACCATGCCGTTCTTCGCGGCCGGGATCATCAACGGCGTGTGCCATGCGAAGGGCTATCGCAACTTCGAGACGAACGACGCCTCGACGAATCTGTGGCGCATCGGCCTATTCGTGGCCGGCGAGGAGCTCCACAACAATCATCATGCGTTTCCGACCTCGGCGCGATTCTCGATGCGATCGGACGAGGTCGACATGGGTTGGCTTCACCTCAAGGTTCTGGAATGGCTCGGCCTCGCGCGCATCAAGCGCGTGGCAGCGCAGCCGGAGCTGTTGGCGGAGACGCAGAGTCTCGATCTCGACTCGCTGCGCGCCGTGATCGTCAATCGCATGCACGTGCTGCGTCACTACACCAACAACGTCACGTTGCCCGTGCTCAGACGCGAGCTCGAGCAATTGGGAGAGAACGCCAACGCGGTCGTCGCGGCCGCGCGGCGGCTGCTCGCGTGGCAACCCGAATTGCTCGACGCCAAATCGCGTCAGAAGCTCGCCGATCTCGTTGCGCGCCATCCGCCGCTGCAGAAGGTGCTCGAGTACCGCAATGAGCTCAAGAATCTTTGGGAGGGCGCCCATCACAGCAACGAGCGTCTGCTCGCGGAATTCCGTCGGTGGTGCGCCGACGCGGAGGCGAGCGGGATCCACTATCTAGAGGACTTCGTCGCTTATCTCAAATCGTTCCGCGCCATCCCCGAGCCCGCGACGAGCTGACGCAGGTCGCCGCGCAAATGCGTGCGGCGATCGCCACTAACTAAGACCGCGTTCCCTACTTGATTTTCGATTCTTTGTAGGCGACGTGCTTGCGCGCGACGGGATCGTATTTCTTGACCTCCATCTTCT
>DATBLZ010000106.1:0-39851 GCA_036555065.1 Gammaproteobacteria bacterium | reverse complement strand
ATTCGCGCCTTGGCGGTGTGAATGTTTTCGGCGAGCAGCGTCGTCAAGAACGCAACGAGAACGAACGGCGCCATGACGCCGACGACACGCAGCGCCAGGCCGAGATCGAACGCATCGATGCCGGCCTCGAGCGTCGCGAGCAAGAGATAGCACCCGACGATGAGCGCAACGACGAGTGCCGTCGGGCGCTTGCCGAGCGCGAGCGCAGCCATGATGATCGGCAACAGATAGAGATTAACGAGGCCGCCGCCGGCATCCTTCGCGAAAGCGAGGATTCCGGTCAAGAAGCCGACCATTACGAGGATTTCGACGACGATCTTGCGCGCGGTCCGTTTCGCCAACGCTTTCGTGAATCGAAAGATCAGAATGAAAACCGCAAACCCGACGAGAATGCCGACAACCGGGACGTCGCGCGCCATCTCGGGGTCCGTCACAAAGAGAAATAGCATCACGAGCACGAGTAGGAGCCACTCGACCTCGGCGAAGCTGTGCGCGAAGCCGCGTAGCTGCGCTTGCTCGATCTCTAGATCGCGGGCTCCCGGGTCACGAGTGCTCACGGCGCGCTGCTCAATTCGATCGGCTCGTAGCCGACGAGGCGCAGCGCCTCGTTGAGCTGCGCGTCGGCGCCGACCACGACGAGATCGGGCTCGATGCCGTTGCCGTTGATCGATTCGCCCGAGGCCATGACGAACCGCGACGTCGTCAGCTTCAGGGCGTTACCGCCCGTGAGCGGCACGACACTCTGCACCGAGCCTTTGCCGTAAGTGCGCTCGCCGACGATGCGGCCGCGCGCGTGGTCTTGAATTGCGCCCGCGACGATCTCGGCTCCCGAAGCCGAATCGCCGTTGACGAGCACGACAACCGGCACATGCTCGAGCGCATCGCCGGGATGTGCGTATTGAGCGAACCGGGCTTGGCGGATGCGCCCGTCGCCGCGGACGATTAACCCGTCGTCGAGAAAGAGGTCCGCAACCTCGACCGCCGAGTCGAGCACGCCGCCCGGATTATCGCGCAAGTCGAGCACGAGGCCCGCAAGCTCGTGGCCCGCCTCTCTACGCAGCGCCTCCACGGTGTTATCGAGGTCGTCGCGTGTGTCGTCGGCAAAGCCCGACAGGCGAACATACGCGTAACCGTCGCCGAGATACTGGCTGCGAACGGTTTTGACCTCGACCTCGTCGCGTACCAGCGCGAAACGCAGCGGCTCGAGCTCCCCTGCGCGCACGACGTCGAGCGTTATCGGCGTGCCTGCGGCTCCACGCATGCGGTTGATCGTCGCGGCCACATCCGCGCCGTCGACGGGCACCGCATCGACCGCCACGACGATGTCGCCGGGCAAAATGCCGGCAGCTTGCGCGGGAGCACCCGCGATCGGCTCGACGACCGTGACGCGGCCGTCGCGAAGTCTGAGGTCCAGGCCGATCCCGGTATACGTGCCGGTCGTTGCGATGCGAATGTCTTCGTACTCGGCGGCGTCGAGAAAACGCGAATGCTCGTCGAGCTCCCCAACGATGCCGCGGATCGCGCCTTCGACGAGCCGGCGCTCGTCGAGCGCGTCGACGTATTCGTTGCGCACTCGCTCGAGAACGTCGGCGAGCAGCTCGAGGTTTTCGTTGACTGCGCGCTCTGCCGGGGGCTTTTCGTGGTGCGTGACGAGGACAACCGTGAGCGCGATCGCTAGACCGAGAGCCGTTCCCACGCAGAGAACGACGATGCCGCGCAGCCTCGAAGACATTCGCGGCACGATAGCACACGCGCGCAAGCGCCGAGAGACGCGGTTCACGGTCTCTGCACCCATTGCCGCGGGTCCTCGGGCGCGCCGTTATGACGTATTTCGAAATAGAGGCCGGGCTCGGCTTGCCCGCCCGAATCGCCGACCTGCGCAATCTCATCGCCAGGGGAAACCCACTCCCCGGATTCTTTGAGCAGCGCCTCGTTGTGCCCATAGAGGCTCATGTAGCCGCCGCCATGATCGACGATGATCAGGAGGCCCAAGCCCGGCAACCAATCCGCGAACGCGACACGGCCGTAGTAAACCGCCTGCACGGCCGTGCCCGTTGCCGCCGCTAGCAGGACGCCGTTCCACCGCAAGGGGCCGCCGTCGCGCGGTTGCCCGAAGCCTTGCGCGATCTTGCCGTCGACGGGCCAGGCCAACGTGCCCTTTTGCGCCGCGAACGGCTCCTCGGCGCCGCGTGGCAGATCCTCGAGAAGCTCCGCGAGCTCGACGACGAGCTCGCTCAGGCGCTCTTCCTCGAGACGCAGCGACGCGATCTTTCCGCCCGCATCTGCGATCGAGGACTCGATGCGCGCGAGCGCGGCGCGGCGCTCGGCGCGCGCACGCTCTTGCGCCTCGACCTCGCGTGCTTGCTTCTGCACGAGCTCCTCGAGCTCCTGCTCGAGCCGTGCGCTCTCCGCCGCGAGGCTGTCGAGCACGGCGACCTCGCGGCTCGCCGCCGCAATTCTCGAGCTCCGCGCGCGATTGAAATAGTCGTAGTACACGAGCATTCGCCCGAGCGTCGCCGGGTTCTCTTGGCTCAAGAGCAGCTTCACGAGCTCTTCTCGGCCCGTCATGTAGCTCAGTCGAACCTGACCGGCCAGCGCGTCGCGCTCTCGCGCAACGCGCCGCGCCGCCTCCGCCGATTCGCGCGCGAGAGTGTCATGCCGGGCGCGCTGCTCGCGGAACTCCGTGCGAACACGCTTGAGCTCCTCACTCGCAGCGGCTGCTGCGAGCTCGGCGCTACGCAGGTTCTTGAGCTCCACGTCGCGCTCGGTGGTTTGCCTCGACAGCCGCGCCTCTACCGCGCGGATCTCCTCGCGCACGGCGCCGAGCGCGTGCTCGTCGTCGCCCTGCGCCGCGGCACGCCCCGCAAGAAGCGCGAGCGCAAGCACTGCTATAATTTCCGGTTGCCATGTCCGGAGGAGCCGATGGGCCAACTGGCCGAGTTCGTGACCAATCATCCGCTGCTTGCCTTGAGCGTGCTCGTCTCGCTCGTGGCCGTGATTCTTTATGAGCTCAGGCTGCGTACGCAAGGCCTGTATCAGCTATCCGCGCGCGATGCCGTGCGGCTCATCAACAAGGGCGCGACGATCATCGACGTCCGCAAAGCCGAAGACTTCGGCGTCGGACATATCGTGAATGCGCGCAACGTTCCGCTCGAGACGATCGAAAGGGACCCGAGCGGGGCCGTCGAAAAAGCGAAGAACCGGCCGTTGCTCACGGTCTGCGATAACGGCTCGACCTCGGCGAAAGCCGCGGGCGCTCTGCGCCGGGCGGGTTACGAGATCGTGTTCAGCCTGCGCGGCGGTCTTTCGAGCTGGCGCGGCGAGAATCTGCCGTTAGTAAAATGAGCGCCGGAGCGAAAGTGATCGTTTACTCGCAGCCTTTTTGCGGGTATTGCACGGCGGCCAAGCGGCTGCTCGACCGCAAGGGCATTGCATACACTGAAATCGACGTCATGCTCGAGCCCGAAAGGCGCGAAGAAATGATCGAGCGCACCGGGCGGCAAACCGTCCCGCAGATATTCTTCGGCGAGCGCCACATCGGCGGGTTCGACGAGTTGAACGCATTAGACAAGAGCGGCGGGCTCGAAAAGATGCTCGCCGCGGAATCCCGGGCTCCCTAAACGAAGTAGAAAGCAACAATGGCCGACCAACCGCAGCAGACGACGACGCCTCCGCAGAGGCAACTGGTTCTTCAGAAAATCTACATCAAAGACTTGTCCTACGAGTCGCCGAAAGCTCCCGAAATCTTTCGGACCAATGCGACTCCGCAGACGCAGCTCAACATTCGTTCTAGCAACTTCGACCTCGGCGGTGGAAACATCGAGGTGACGTTGACGATGACGATCGAGTCGAAGGACAAAGAGGCGACGATATTCCTCATCGAGATCGCGCAAGCGGGCGTGTTCCTGATCGACGGATACACGCCACAAGAACGCGCGGTGCTGCTCGGGAGCTTCTGTCCCGCGACGCTCTATCCATACGCGCGCGAGGCAATCAGCGACGTCGTCGTCAAAGGCGGCTTCCCCTCGCTATTGCTGCAGCCGATCAACTTCGACTCGCTCTTCGCGCAAGCGAGCAAGTCGGCAATGGAGCAAGCCGCTGCGGCCGCCGTGCCGCAACCGCCCGCGGAGGAGCGGCATTAGCACACCGAGCCGCGTCGCCGTCGTCGGCGCAGGCTCGTGGGGAACTGCGCTCGCTGTTCAATTCGCGCGCGCGGGGCATCCGACGGTGCTCTGGGGGCGCGACGCGAAGCGCATCGCGCGCTTGAGCGCTCACCGGCGGAACGAGGACTATCTGCCGCGCGTGACGTTTCCGCCGCTGCTTTCCGCAACGGCCGATCTTAAGCTCGCGGTCGCCTCAGCCGACGAGGTGTTGCTCGCGGTCCCGAGCCATGGATTTCGGCCGGTGCTCGAGGCGCTGGTGCGCACGGGCGTCGCGCTCACGGGTCTCTCCTGGGCGACGAAGGGCTTCGAGCTCGAAACCGGGCTCTTGCCGCATCAGGTCGTCGCGGCGCTCATGCCCGCGGACCTGCCGACGGCCGTGCTCTCGGGGCCGACGTTCGCAAACGAGGTCGGTGCCGGACTGCCGAGCGCGCTCACGGTCGCCTCGCAAAACGAGAAGTACGCGCGGCGTCTCGCCGAGGCCATCTCGACCGACACGTTTCGCGCGTACACCTCCGGCGACATCGTGGGTGTGGAGGTCGGCGGCGCGACCAAGAACGTATATGCGATCGGCGCCGGCATCTCGGATGGCTTGGGTTTCGGCGCCAACACGCGCATCGCGCTCGTGACCCGCGGGCTCGCGGAGATGATGCGCTTAGGGCTTGCGCTCGGCGCGCGCAAAGAGACGTTCATGGGGCTCGCCGGCGTCGGTGACCTCGTGCTCACTTGCACCGACGATCAGTCGCGGAACCGCCGCTTCGGCCTCGCGCTCGCCGCAGGCGCCACACCCGACGCGGCGCGGCGCGAGATCGGTCAGGTCGTCGAAGGCTATTACAGCGCGCAATCGGTGCGTTTCGTCGCGGCGCGGCACGGCGTCGATATGCCGATCGTCGAGCAGATCTATGGCGTTCTTTACGAGGGCCTTGCGCCCCGCGACGCCGTCGCCGCGCTCATGCGCAGGCCGATTACGACGGATCAGTAGCTCGCGACGATTCCGCTGCGCGACGCCCGACGCCGCGGCAGCGCAGATACGTGCTTCTACTGATGTGTCCCCATCCGGCGCCGTGAAACACTGCGCTTGCGCAAGGGAGTGTTTTCGCGTGCTTGACGCGTTGGCGGCGATCGAAAGCAGCAGCTTCGCAACCTGGGTTCGCGAGTCGCCGTCGTTGTTCGCCTACACGTTCATCCTGTCGCTGCACGCGATGGGCCTGGCGACCGTGGGCGGCTTGAGCTCGGCCGTCGCGCTAAGGCTCCTCGGCATCGCGCGCGCGATACCGCTTGCGCCCCTACGCGAGCTTTTCCCGCTCATGTACGCGGGTTTTTGGATCAACGCGTTTTCCGGTCTCGCGCTGCTCGCGGCGAGCGCGACAACGATGCTCTTCAATCCGATGTTCTACTTCAAGATGGGCTTCGTGCTCGCCGCGGTGCTCATCATGCGCGTGATCAAGAGTCGCGTGTTCGGCGATTCCGAGCTCGTCGGCAGCGGCGTGGCGCCCCCGTTCTCGCGGCCGCTCGCCGTCGCGTCGCTCTCTTGCTGGGCCGGCGCGATCGTCGCGGGCCGTATGACGGCTTATCCAGGCTTGCTCGAGAGCTATCTGGGTTTTTGATGGAGAGGGCCTGAAGCGGATGGAAACGTTGGCTGAGTTCCTGGCCAGCGACACGCTCGCGGCATTCGTCAGCGACTACAGCTGGGTGTGGCCGCTCGGCGAGATCCTGCATTTTGTCGGAATGACCCTCTTGATCGGCGCGATCGGACTTCTCGACGTACGGATCCTCGGCGTCGCAAAAGGCGTGCCGATCGCGACCGTCAACAAGCTGATTCCGATCGGTATTGCAGGCTTCGCAATGAACGTCACGAGCGGGCTCGTGTTCGTGATGGGGAACCCGATCGGGGGGCCGATGGATTACCTCGAGAATCTTGCGTTCCTGCTCAAAATGCTGCTGATCTTCCTCGCCGGAATCAATTTGCTCGCATTTCACGTCGCCGGCATCGCTCGCGCAGCCGACGCCGTGCCGGCCGGCGGTGACGCGCCCACCGGCGCGAAAGTCGTCGCGGCCGCCTCGCTCCTATTGTGGGCGGGCGTCATCTTCTTCGGCCGCATGATCATGTACAACGACACTCTGCTGTACGCGCTCGGACTGTAGGTTCCCAGTCCGTCACGGCGCGCGTCCCAGAAACCCGAGCTGGCGCCAAGCTTCATAGAGCGCGACGGCAGCCGCATTCGAGACGTTGAGGCTGCGATTGCCGGGTCGAATGGGGAGCCTGAGCTTCGCGTCCGCCGGCAGGGAGTCGAGGACTTCGGTCGGGAGCCCATGCGTCTCCGGGCCGAGCAAGAAGGCGTCGCCGGCGTGGAACCGCGCCGCATAGAAATCCCGCGTCGCGCGCGTCGTCAACGCAAAGAGGCAGTGCGGCTGCACGGCTGCGAGGCACGCCTCGAGGCTCGCGTGCTCATGGATGCTCGCGAGCTCGTGATAGTCGAGGCCGGCGCGCCGCAGGCGCGGCTCGTCCATGCTGAAACCGAGGGGATGAATCAGATGCAGCGTCGCGCCGACGTTCGCGCAGAGCCGGATCACGTTCCCCGTGTTCGGCGGAATCTCGGGTTGATACAGGATCAGATGGAACATGATAATGGCGCTGCTTAAGGATGCCCATGCCGTCCAATCGAGTGACCCGATGAGCTCTCTCGCCGTCGATTTCTGCGGTCTCAAGCTCAATTCGCCGATCGTCTTGCTGTCGGGCTGCGTCGGCTTCGGCGAGGAGTATACGCGGGTCGCCGGGTTCTCCAATCGCGACGTCGGCGCGATCGTCCTCAAAGGCACGACGCTCGCACCAAGGCTCGGCAACCCGCCCCATCGCGTCTGGGAAACGCCGGCCGGGATGCTCAACGCGATTGGGCTGCAGAATCCCGGCGTCGACCATGTCGTCAAGAAGATCTTGCCGACGCTCGATTTCACCGAGACGCGCTTCTTCGCGAACGTCTGCGGCTCGACGATCGAGGAATACGCGGAGGTCGCGCGGCGTTTCGACGATTCGCCGATCGACGCCATGGAGATCAACATCTCCTGCCCGAACGTCAAAGAAGGCGGCGTCGCTTTCGGCAACTATCCCGACATGTCGGCGCGTGTCGTCGCCGCGTGCCGCAAGGTGACGAAGAAACCGCTGATCACGAAGCTCTCGCCGAATCAGACCGACATCGTCGCGAACGCGCGTGCGTGCATCGACGCCGGCAGCGACGGGCTCGCCGTCATCAACACCGTCATGGGCATGGCGATCGACGTCGAGCGAAGGCGCCCGATCATCGGCAACGTGCAAGGCGGGCTATCGGGCCCGGCGATTCGGCCGATCGCACTGCTCAAGGTCTACCAGGTCTATCAGGAGGCGCAGCGCCGCAAGGTGCCCATCGTCGGGCAAGGCGGCATCGAGACGGCGCGCGATGCGCTCGAGTTCGTGCTCGCGGGCGCGACCACGGTCGGGCTCGGCACGGCGCTCTTCTACGACCCGCTCGCGGCGAAGCGCATCAACTCAGGGATAGACGAGTACTTGAGCAAGCATCGCGTGAAGTCGGTCGCCGCTCTCGTCGGCGCGCTCGAGCGCAGCGACGCGCTCGACGTCCCCACGAGCGGTTGAGAGCGCGTTGGCCATTCACGAGACAGCGATCGTCGCCGCCGGGGCGCAAGTCGCCGAATCCGCCGAGATCGGACCGTTTTGCATCATCGCTGCCGACGTTGCGATCGGCGCGCGCACGGTCGTCGAGTCGCATGCGCGTATCGGCAGCCGCTACGGGAGAGTTGCGATCGGCGCGGACAATCTCATTCAATGCGGCGCCTCGCTCGGCGGCCCGCCGCAAGACTACAGTTACAAAGACGCCGCAACGCGCCTCGAGATCGGCGACGGCAACCGTATCGGCGAATACGTGACCGTGAGCTTGGGAACCGCCAAAGGCGGCGGCGTCACCCGGATCGGCAACCGCTGTTTCATCATGGCGTACTCGCATCTCGGACACGATTGCCGGCTCGAGGATCACGTCGTGATCACGAACGGCACGCAGCTCGCGGGGCACGTGACCATCGAACATCACACGCTCTTGAGCGGCCTCACCGCAGTCACGCAATTCGTGCGGTTGGGCGCCTATTCCTTCCTCGTCGCAGGGGCCTTTGCGAACAAGGACATCGCGCCCTACACGATCGCCGAGGGCCACTGGGCCACGCCGCGCGCCGTCAACAGCGTGGGTTTGAAGCGCGCCGGCTTCGACGCCACCGCGCGCAAGGAGATCGGCACGGCGGTCCGGATCCTGCTCGACCGCAGCCTCACGATCGAGGAGGTCGTGACGCAGATCGAGGCCGACTGCGCAAAGCTGCCGGCGATCGAGCACTTCGTGACGTTCCTCAAGAGCTCCGAGCGCGGAGTGGCGCGCGCGTGAGCGACATCCGCGTCGCGGTCGTCGGCACCGGTTACCTCGGTCGGTTTCACGCAGAGAAGTACGCAAGCCTCGCGGGCGCGCGTCTCGTCGGCGTCTGCGACGTCGCCGCGGCCGCGGGCGAGCGCGTCGCCGCGCAGACCAAGACGCGCTATTTCGCCGACCACCGAGATCTTGTCGGCCAAGTCGATGCCGTGGTCATCGCGGCGAGCACGGCCGCACATTTCGAGCTCGCGCGCTACTTCCTCGAGCACGGCGTGCACGTGTTCGTCGAGAAGCCGATCGCCCAAACGAGCCGCGAGGCCGCGGCGCTCACGGAGCTCGCCGAGAAGAAGAGCTTGAAGCTTCAAGTCGGGCACATCGAGCGCTTCAATCCGGCGTTCTTATCGGCGCGCGCAGGGTTGGACGGCATTCGCTTCATCGAATGTCACCGCCTTGCGCCGTTCAAGGACCGCGGCACCGACGTCGACGTCGTGCTCGACCTAATGATCCACGACCTCGACGTGATCCTGGCGCTCGTCGAGTCGAAGCCCGTGAGCGTCTCGGCCGTCGGCATCGCCGTGCTCACCGACAGCGTCGACGTCGCGAATGCGCGCATCGAGTTCGCGAGCGGCGCGATCGCGAACGTCACGGCGTCGCGGGCGTCGACGAAAGCGCAGCGCAAATTCCGCGTTTGGCAAGACAGCCGCTATTTGTCGATCGATTTCGGCGCCGGCGTCGTGCAGCGCGTGACGAGTCGTTCGGCCGACAAGACCGGCGAGCCGCCGCTCGAAGAGGAGACGTGGAGCCTCGAGAAAGGCGACGCGTTGCTCGCCGAGGCCGAGGCGTTCGTGGCGGCGATTCGGAACGACACTCCGTGTCTCGTCTCGGGCCGCGATGCCGAAGCCGCGCTCGAGCTCGCGGAGCTCATCACTGCGGATATCGATCGGCGGCGTGCGGCGAAGCGCCGCGGCTGAGGCCGCACCCACGAAACTCTAGCGGGTCGCTTTGTCGAGCCCGAGCTCCTTGATCTTGCGCGTCAAGGTGTTGCGTCCCCAGCCGAGCAGCTTCGCGGCCTCGAGACGCTTGCCGTGCGCCTTCTTGAGCGCGGCGAGAATCAATGTGCGCTCGAGCTCCGGCAACGCCGTTTCGAGCAATGAATGCTCGCCGCTCCGCGCGAGCTGCTCTTCGGCCCATTGACCGAGCCGCGAGGTCCAGTCGTCGCCGCGCTCGCGCGCAGCACCGGCGAACTCGCCCGGCAGATCCTGCGCGACGACCTCCCGACCCGCAGCCGTGACCGTGAGCCGGCGGCACAGGTTCATGAGCTCGCGGACGTTGCCGGGCCAGTCGTACTTGACGAGTTGCTCGATGGCATTTGCATGGAGCGTCTTGGCGGCGACACCGAGCTCGGCGGCGGCACGCTCGAGACACGCGCGCGCGAGCGCGGGGATGT
Organism: Gammaproteobacteria bacterium; assembly: GCA_036555065.1. Lineage (GTDB taxonomy): Bacteria > Pseudomonadota > Gammaproteobacteria > Steroidobacterales > Rariloculaceae > DATBLZ01. Next base: position 29,841 of record DATBLZ010000106.1, on the reverse strand, counting down.
CTTCCTTGCGGCGCCGAAGCGGCGGAATCTCGATGCGCATGACGTTGAGACGATGGTACAGATCCTCGCGAAATCGACCGGCTTCGACGGCCGCCGCGAGATTCTGATGCGTGGCTGCAATCACGCGCACGTCGACCTTGATCGGCACTTGACCACCCACGCGAAAAAATTCGCTCTCGGCGAGCACGCGCAGCAACCGAGTTTGCAGCGCCGCGGACATGTCGCCGATCTCGTCGAGAAAAAGTGTCCCGCCGTCGGCCTGCTCGAATCGTCCCACGCGCCGCTCGGTCGCGCCCGTGAATGCGCCGCGTTCGTGGCCAAAGAGCTCCGATTCGAGGAGCTCCGCGGCTATCGCCGACGTGTTGAGCGCGACGAAGGGTGCCTGCGAGCGCGGCGAATTATCGTGCAGCGCACGCGCAACGAGCTCCTTGCCGGTCCCCGACTCGCCGGTGATGAGCACGGTCATGCTCGCGCGCGCGAGCCGCCCGATTGCGCGAAACACCTCCTGCATCGCCGGCGCCTGACCGATGATCGCGGGCGGACGCGGCGCCTTTGCCTCTGCTTCCCCGCCGCGTCCACGCTCGCGCGCAGCGCGCGCGACGAGCGCGAGCGCCGCATCGACGTCGAACGGCTTCGGTAGGTATTCGAACGCGCCGCTCTTGTAAGCGGCCACGGCGCTGTCGAGGTCCGAATGCGCCGTGATGACGATCGTCGGAATGTCGGGGTTGGTCGCCGACAACCGCTCGACGAGCTCGAGCCCGCTCATGTCGGCCATGCGAATGTCGGTCACGAGAACGTCGGGCTTTGCCGACTCGAGCGCCGCAAAGAACTGCCGGCCCGAAGGAAAGCTCCGCGGATTCATCTTCGCTTGCTTGAGCGCCTGCTCGAGAACCCAGCGCACGGACTCGTCATCGTCGACGACCCAGACGTTCAGCGGCGCCGCGGCCATCAGCGCGCGCTCCCGCCGGCGGTCTGCGCGGCCGGAATCCGAATGCGGAAGACCGTGCAGCCGGGACGGCTCGTGAACTCGATGAGGCCGCCGTTCGCGGCCGTGAGGTCCTGCGCTATCGTGAGGCCTAAGCCCGTGCCCGTGGGCTTGCCGGTCACGAGCGGATAGAAGATCGTCTCCTTGAGCTCGTCGGCAATGCCGGGGCCGTCGTCCTCGATCTCCGCGGAAACGACGAGGCGATGGCGGACGCCGCCGATGACGAAATTCGACAACACGCGCGTTCGAAATACGAGATGGCCGCGCTCGCCGACGGCTTGCATCGCGTTGCGGGCGATATTGAGCAAAGCCTGGATGAGCTGGTTACGGTCGGCGAGCACGGGCGGCAGGCTCGGATCGTAGTCGCGCGCGAGCGCCACACCCGCAGGCTTTTCCGCTTCGATGAGGCTTGCAACGTGCTCGGTCACGCGGTGGAGGTTGAGCTCCTCGGGCACACGCGCGCCGCGCGTGCCGAGCACGCTGTCGACGAGCGCGGCGAGCCGGTCGGCCTCGTCGATGATCACGCGCGTATACGCTTTGAGGTCCGCACTCGCGAGTTGTCGTTCGAGCAGCTGCGCTGCGCCACGCAGCCCGCCGAGCGGGTTTTTCACCTCATGCGCGAGCTGTCGGACGATGCGTCGGGAAACTTTTTGCTGCGCGACGAGATCGGCCTCGCGGCGCAGCGCGCGCTCGGGCTCGGTGTCGGTGAGCTCGAGCAGCAACCCACCTTCCTTCTCGAGCGGCGCGGCGCGGCAATCGAGACTGACCTCGCGGCCCGCGATCCAGACCGCGAACTCACGAAGCCCGAACGTCAAACGTGTCGCGAGCGCGCGTCGACAGAGCGTCACGAGCTCCTCGGCGGGGCGAATGATCTTTCCCAAGGGTTGACCAACGGCTTGGCGCGCGCTGAGCCCGAATAAGTCCTGCGCTGCGAGGCTGATGAATGTGACGACGAGGTCATCGTCGAGCACGACGATCGCTGTCGTTAGGCTCTCGAGGATTCCGTTCGGGTCTGGTGAGGTCCGCCGTTTCGGCGGCAATGCGGCGCGCGCGGGACGCGACGTCACCGCGGGGTCGGGCGCGGAGGTGGGGCTTGAGGCCGGTTGGGGTTCTGCGGGTTTTGGATGCTCGTTTGCTGCACCATAAACGTGACCTCGGGCGAGCGGCGCACCTCGTGCCCACCCGAATCCCTGATCACGGCATACAACGTGTGCATCCCGCGATAGACCTCGGGGACCGTGAACTGCTGCGATAGTGCCGCAATCACTACGCGCTGCCCGTCGAGGTACGCGTCGATCCGATGCCCTGGTTGGAGCCCCGGCTCGATGCCGACTGACACGTTGAGAACCGTCTCGATGTTCCAAAGCGTTTGCTCGTTCACCGGGCTCGAAATCGTGAAGCTCCGATAGGCGGGTGCCGCCGCGGCCGCGTTCGCCGGCGCGCTCGTGTTGCGCGTTGCTTGCGGCGTCGGCGCCGGGCGCGTCGTCGCAAATCCCTGCGCGCCCGAGAGCTCGACTCGCGTCGCTCCCTCGACCGGCCGGTCTGAGTAGTGCCGCTGCCCGTTCGCGTCCACCCACGTCCAAGCGGGCTCGGCCACGAGCGCGGTCGCGTATAGCATTGGCAGGACAATCAGCCACTTACCCATGCTCCCAAGCTTAGCGCCAATGCGCTCCAAAGGCCACGGAGCGGGCGGGATTCTGCGAAGCCCGCCACACTTTGCCGCCACCAAAGGCTCCGCAGGAACGCGTGGCTACAGGCTGTAATACATCTCGAGCTCGACGGGATGAGTCGACATGCTGAGGCGCGTGATCTCGCCCTCTTTGAGGCCGATGTACCCATCGATCAAGCTGTCGCTGAATACCCCACCCGCCTTGAGGAACCCGCGGTCGGCGTCGAGCGCCTCGAGGGCCTGGTTCAGCGAGTAGCACACCGTCGGGATCTTCTTCTCCTCCTCGGGCGGCAGATCGTAGAGGTCCTTGTCCACGGGCGCGCCCGGCAGGGTTTTCTTCTGGATCCCATCGAGGCCCGCCATCAGCATTGCCGCGAATCCAAGGTAGGGATTCCCGGTGCTGTCCGGAAAACGTACCTCGATACGCCGAGCTTTCGGGTTCTGCACGTACGGAACGCGTATCGACGCGGAACGGTTGCGTGCCGAGTAGGCGAGCAGCGTCGGCGCCTCGAAGCCTTTGACGAGGCGCTTGTAGCTGTTCGTCGATGCGTTCGTGAACGCGTTGATCGCGTGCGCGTGCTTGATGATGCCGCCGATATAGTAGAGCGCGAGCTCCGAAAGCCCGCCGTAGCTGTCGCCCATGAACAGGTTCTTGCCGCCTTTCGCGAGCGATTGGTGCACGTGCATACCGCTGCCGTTGTCCCCGACGAGCGGTTTCGGCATGAACGTCGCTGTCTTGCCGTAGCTGTTGGCGACGTTGAGCACGACGTACTTGAGGATCTGCACCTCATCCGCCTTGCGCACGAGCGTGTTGAACTTGACACCGATCTCGTTCTGGCCGGCCGTCGCGACCTCGTGGTGGTGGACCTCGCATGTCAGCCCCATTTCCTCGAGCGCCAAGCACATCGCCTGGCGGATATCGTGCAGCGAATCGACGGGCGGTACCGGGAAGTAGCCCCCTTTGATCCCGGGCCGGTGGCCGATGTTGCCTTCGGGCATCTCCTTGCCCGATTGCCATGCGGCTTCGGCCGACTCGATCTTATAGAAGCTGTGGTTCATGCCGACGGTGTAACGCACGTCGTCGAACACGAAGAACTCGTTCTCGGGGCCGAAGTAGGCCGTGTCGGCGACACCAGTGGACTTCAAGTAGGCCTCGGCGCGCTTCGCGAGCGAGCGCGGGTCGCGCTCGTAGCCTTGCATCGTCGAGGGTTCGATGACGTCGCACCAAATATCGAGCGTCGGCTCCTCGCTGAACGGGTCCATGACCGCGGTTGCCGTGTCGGGCATGAGAATCATGTCGGACTCTTGGATGCCCTTCCATCCGGCGATCGAGGAGCCGTCGAACATCTTGCCGTCTTCGAAGAAGCCTTCGTCGACCACTTTTGCCGGCACGGTCACGTGCTGCTCTTTCCCGCGTGTGTCCGTCAGCCGCAAATCGACGAACTTGACGCCCTTCTCTTTTATCAACTTCAAAACTTCGGCCGGCGACATGGTGTTCCTCCAATATGTTTTCTAATGGCACACGGCACCCTTTCGGGCACCGTGGCTCCCGCTTCTGAGCCCTTCCAGTGCACTATCTGTGCCAGGTGAGCGGCTGCCCGTAGGCTCTTGTCTTATTGGATTGTCGGCCTTAAGGCACGGAATCCACGCCCTAATAGGGGGCACCGCCGCGGCCATGATGCACTAGGTCGGTGCGCGATGGGAAGCGGGTCGGCATGGCCGCGCGGGGTTTCGCCCGCCGACGCGCTGCATGGCTATACTTGCGCGCCCCGCGGGGCGTCTTGGAGAGCGAAATGGCGTCGATGGAGAAGATCGTCTCACTGTGCAAGCGCCGCGGTTTCGTATTCCCCTCGAGCGAGATCTACGGCGGACTCAACGGCGCTTGGGACTACGGGCCGCTGGGCGTCGAGCTCAAGCGCAACGTCAAAGAAGCCTGGTGGCAGGACATGATCGCCGGCCACGACGAGCTCACGGCCCCGCCCGGCGCGCCGGCGCCGTTCGACATGGTCGGCCTCGATTCGGCGCTGCTCATGAACCCGCGGGTATGGGAAGCGAGCGGGCACGTCGGCGGGTTCAACGATCCCATGGTCGACTGCCGCGAGACGAAGGTCCGTTATCGCGCCGACCAGCTCGTGGTTTTCAAGCTCGTCTTCGCAGGCGACGCCGACGCACGCGCCGTTGGACGCGAGCTCGTCGACGACATTCTCTTCGCCGCTCCCGGCGAAGCCGGCAAGACGCCGCCCGTGGAGCTCATCGGTGTCCACAAGAAACGGATCGCCTCCATTGAGCGCACGCGCGGGCACGGGCGTCCCGTATCGATAGAGGTCGTGCCCGGAGCTCTGCAAGACGACGCGACACGGCAGAAGGTGCTGGCTCCCGGAGCCACCGAGCCCGGCACGCTGACCGCGCCGCGTGCATTCAACCTCATGTTCAAAACGCACGTCGGCGCTCTCGAGGACAGCACGAGCATCGCCTACCTGCGTCCCGAGACCGCACAGGGGATTTTCGTCAATTTCAAGAACGTGCTCGATACGGCGCGCGTCAAGGTTCCGTTCGGGATCGGCCAGGTCGGCAAAGCGTTTCGCAACGAGATCAACCCGCGGAACTTCACGTTCCGCTCGCGCGAGTTCGAGCAGATGGAGATCGAGTTCTTCTGCAGCCCGAGCGAAGGCGCCGAGTGGTACAAGTATTGGCGCGACCGCCGCTTCCGCTGGTACTCCGAGCTCGGGATCCGCGCCGAAAACCTGCGCTTGCGCGAGCACGAGCCGAGCGAGCTCGCGCATTATGCAGCCGCGTGCGCCGACGTCGAATACGCGTTCCCCTTCGGCCAGAGCGAGCTCGAGGGCATCGCCAATCGGACCGACTTCGACCTGCGCCAGCACATGCAGATGAGCGGCAAGGATCTGCGGTATTTCGACGATCAAGCCACGACCGAAGAGAGCAAGCGATTCCTGCCGCACGTGATCGAGCCCTCGGCCGGCGCCGACCGCGCGACGCTCGCTTTTCTCTGCGACGCCTATGCCGAGGACGAGATCGGCGGCGAGCCCCGCACCGTGCTCAGGCTCCACGCGCGGCTCGCGCCGATCAAGGTCGCGGTTTTCCCGCTCGTCAAGAAGGATGGCATGCCGGAAAGAGCCCAGGCGATTTGCGCGGCGCTGCGCCGCCGCTTCCGGATCGCGTACGACGAGAAAGGCGCGATCGGCCGCCGCTATCGCCGTCAGGACGAAGCCGGTACGCCGTTCTGCATCACCGTCGACGGCGAGACGGCCGCGACGGACAGCGTCACCGTGCGCGAGCGCGACAGCTGTGCGCAAACGCGCGTTGCCGTCGGCGCCTTGAGCGCATACCTCGCCGAGCGCACCGGGAGCTAGCGCTTGACCACAGAAGCCGGCCCGCTCGTGATTCTCGACCGCGACGGCGTCATCAACTATGACTCCGACGCCTACATCAAAAGCCCCGATGAGTGGCGGCCGTTGCCGGGCAGTCTCGCAGCGATAGCCGCGCTGACGAAGCACGGCCGGCGCGTGATCGTCGTCAGCAACCAATCGGGCGTCGGCCGCGGCTTGTTCTCTGAAGCCGTGCTGGCCGCGATTCACGCGAAGATGCTCGCCGCAATCGAGGCCGAAGGTGGCGCGGTCAGCGGAGTTTATTACTGTCCGCATCTTCCTAAGGACAAGTGTGCGTGCCGCAAGCCGGCGCCTGGGATGTTGCAACAGATCGGCCGGGACTTCGGCTGTGCGCTGACCGGCGTGCCCTTCGTCGGCGACAAGGTATCCGACGTGCGCGCTGCGCAGGCCGTCCACGCGCGGCCGATTCTCGTGCGTACGGGAAGCGGGCGCGCCGCTCTCGCGGAGCTTCGCGATAGCTCGATCGAGGTTTACGACGATCTCGCTGCGGCCGTTGCGCAGTTGCTTCCGGCCCAGGAGTAACGTGTGCGCCAGATGCTCGGCTCGCTGGTCTTCACATCGGTGCTGTTCGCGTCCGTCGCGATCTATGGGTCCGTAGCATTTCTCTGCACGCCGTTCGGCTATCGCTGCAGCTACGCGTTCGCGCACTTTTGGGCACGGTGGATGCTCGCTTCGCTCAGGCGGTTTTGCGGTCTCGGCTACACGGTCGAGGGGCTCGAGAATCTGCAGCGCGACAACACCGTGGTGCTCATGAAGCATTCATCGTCCTGGGAGACCATTGCGCAGATCCAGCTCTTTCCGCCCCAAGTATGGGTCATCAAAAGGGAGCTACTCTGGGCACCGGTGCTCGGCTGGATGCTTTTCTTCCTCAAAGCCATCGGGATCAATCGGCGCGCCGGCCGGTCGGCCGTGACGCAGGTCATCGAGCAAGGTCGGCGCCGCCTCGACGAGGGCCTGTGGATCATCATCTTCCCCGAAGGCACGCGCGTCCCGGCCGGCGAGACGCGCCGTTACGGCATCAGCGGCGTGCTGCTCGCCCAGGCTGCGGGCGGGCGGCCCGTCGTTCCCGTCGCCCACAACGCCGGGGACTTCTGGCCCCGCCGGGGTCTCCTCAAGAAACCCGGTACGGTCCGCGTCGTCATCGGCGCGCCAATCCCTACCGCCGGCCGCGAGGCCCGCGACGTGATCGACGACGTTCGGCGCTGGATCGACTCAACTTTGCGTGAGATCGCCGCAGAAGGCCGCTAGATATCGAGGTTGGCGACAGCCAACGCGTTGCGCTCGATGAAGTCCCGGCGCGGCTCGACCTGATCGCCCATGAGCGTCGTGAATATCTCGTCGGCCGCGACGGCATCTTCGATGCGGACCTGGAGCAAGCGCCGCGTCTCGGGATTCACGGTCGTCTCCCAAAGCTGATCCGGATTCATCTCGCCAAGGCCTTTGTAGCGTTGAATCGTCTGGCCCTGTTTCGCGCGCGCCATGAGCCACTCGATCGCCTCGGGTAGCGTCGTGATGTCGTGTTTCTCCTCGCCGCGGAGAACGTAGGCGCCCGTCGACAGCACGTTTTGAAAGCGCGTGCCGATCGTCGCGATGCGCTGGTATTCCGGCGAGCCGAAGAAGGCGTCCGGAAAACCCTTCGTGACCGTGTGCCCGTGATGCTCGCGCGTGACGAGAATGGTCGCCTCGACGCCCTTGGTGCCGGGTTGATGCTGGATTCGATAGCGGGGCCCCGTGGCGCTGTTGAGCCGTTTCTGGAGCGCCGCGCACCACTCACGCATTTTCGCCGCGCTCGTCAACATCTCCGCCTTGACCTCGGGCAATGCCATCATCGCCTCGAGCACTTGGGCATCGTAGCGCTTGCCCCAGCGCAGGATGATCGCTTTGCTCTCCATGTAATCGCGCGCGAGCCCGGCGAGCGTTTCCGCCGGAACCGCCGGGGCTTTCGCGGACGGATGGAGCGCGGCCTCCTCCGTCGCGCTCGATAGCAGCAGAGCATTGAGCTCGGCGTCGTCCTTCACGTAATTCTCTTTCTTCCCGCGCTTGAGCTTGTACAGCGGCGGCTGAGCGATGAAAACGTGGCCGCGCTCGATGAGCTCGGGCATCTGGCGGTAGAAGAACGTCAGGAGCAGCGTGCGGATGTGCGAGCCGTCGACATCGGCATCGGTCATGATGATGATTCGGTGGTAGCGCAGATTGTTCGCATCGAACTCCGCGCGACCGATGCCGCAGCCTAAGGCCGTGATGAGCGTGCCGACCTCCACCGACTGTAACATCTTGTCGAATCTCGCTTTTTCGACGTTCAGTATCTTGCCTTTGAGCGGCAGCACAGCCTGCGTGCGGCGGTCCCGCCCCTGCTTCGCGGAGCCGCCGGCGGAGTCGCCTTCGACGAGGAAGAGCTCCGAGAGCGCCGGGTCTTTTTCCTGACAATCGGCGAGCTTGCCGGGCAGCCCGGCGACGTCGAGCGCGCCTTTGCGCCGCGTCATCTCGCGGGCTTTACGCGCGGCCTCGCGCGCGTGCGCCGCTTCGATGATCTTGCCGACGATGACTTTGGCTTCGGCCGGGTGCTCGAGCAGAAAGGCCTCGAGCTTCTCGCCGACGACGGATTCGACTGCGCCTTTGACGTCCGACGAAACGAGCTTGTCCTTGGTCTGCGAGGAGAATTTCGGATCCGGAAGCTTGACCGAAAGCACGGCCGTGAGGCCTTCGCGCGCATCGTCGCCGGTGGTTGCGATCTTCTCGCGCTTGCCGACGCTTTCGCCCTCAATGTAGGTGTTGAGCGTGCGCGTCAACGCGGCGCGAAAGCCTGCGAGGTGCGTGCCGCCGTCGCGCTGCGGAATGTTGTTCGTGTAGCAGAACATCCCTTCCTGATACCCGTCGTTCCACTGCAGCGCGACCTCGACCTGCGTTTTGCCGCGGGTCTCTTGGAACGTGATGATCGTCGGGTGAATCGGCGTTCGATTCTTGTTCAGGTGCTGGACGAACGCCCGGATGCCCCCCTGATACGCAAACAAGTCCGAGCGCCCGTCACGCTCGTCGAAGAGCTTGATGTGAACGCCGGAGTTGAGGAACGAAAGCTCGCGCAGACGCTTCGCGAGCGTGTCGTAGTCAAACTCGAGGTTCGAGAAGATCTTCGGGCTCGGGTGGAAGCGCACGGTCGTGCCCTGCTTGTCGGTGTCGCCGACCACGGCCAGCGGGGCCACCGGATCGCCCATGCGGTACGTTTGCCGGTAGACATGCCCATTGCGGTAGACCGTGAGCACGAGGAGCTCGGACAGGGCGTTGACGACCGATACCCCGACGCCGTGGAGGCCGCCGGCGACCTTGTACGAGTTGTCGTCGAACTTGGCGCCGGCGTGCAGCACGGTCATGATGACCTCGGCCGCGGACCGCCCTTCCTCGGGATGGATATCGACCGGCACGCCGCGTCCGTCGTCGGTGACCGTCACGGACTCATCGGCATGAATCGTCACCGAAATTTCCTTGCAGAAGCCGGCGAGCGCCTCGTCGATCGAGTTGTCGACGACCTCGAAAACCATGTGGTGAAGCCCGGTTCCGTCATCGGTGTCGCCGATGTACATTCCGGGGCGCTTGCGAACCGCTTCAAGGCCCTTTAAGACCTTGATATTCTTAGAAGTATATTCGTTCTGACTCATCCCGAGCGAGCTCCGCTGAATCGGCAGAATTATAGCATTGCTTGGATCTGACCTTGTTCCACGTGGAACAGCGAATAGCCGCGTGCCGGCGCGAGCGATTCGCGCGCGAGCCCCGTTAGAACGAGCTGCGTGTCGAGTGCCCAGAGCTCTGCCAGCAGGCGCTCCACGGCCGCCCGGTCCAACTCGGCCGCGGGGTCGTCCACGAGAAGGGTCCCTTGCGGCCCTGATGTCGCGTTCGCGACGCGAACTTGCGCCAGCACCAGAGTCGCAACGACGAGCTTTTGCTGGCCGCGCGACGCGGCATCGCGCACGGCCGCGGCACCGAGCCTAAGACTCAGGTCGGCACGGTGCGGGCCAACCTGCGTGTAGCCCGTCGCGGCATCGCGCTCGAGCGAGCTCGTGAGCGCCTCGGCAAAGTCGACGTCGCGGTTCCAGCCACGCTGGTAGCCGACCACGAGCTCCTGTGCCAGCAGGCGGCCACCGATGTCCGCAACTGCGGCTGCGAGCCTCGCGAAATAGCGCTCCCGGGCCTCGTGAACTTGGCGTCCCGCCTCCGTCAGCGCTGGATTCCACGCGACTATTTCGCCCTCGCTCGCGTGGATCTTGAGGGCCGAGTTCCGTTGTGCCAAGACCCGGCGGTAGTTGCGCCAAGCATCGAGATAGCGAGGTTCCACGTGGAACACTCCGCCATCGAGATAACGCCGCCGGACGCTGGGTCCGCCCTCGACGAGCTCGTGTTGCTGCGGATCAATGACGTGCACCGGCAAGCGGCGCGCGAGCGTTTCGAGGCCCTCGTGGCTTTGCCCGTCGACATGGATCTCGAGATGGCCATCGGCGAACCGCACGCCGACCGTTTGCGAGAGCGCTCCATGGGCGATATCGCCGACGACCGTGAGCTCGTGAGCCCCGTAGCGGAGCAGATGCCGGGTATGCCGTGTTCGAAAGGATCGTCCGCGGCCGAGCAGGTGAATCGCCTCGAGTAGGCTCGTCTTCCCCGCCCCATTGCGCCCGTACAAATAGTTGCGGCCAGGGGCCAAGTCCATATCGACTTCGGCGAGACAGCGCACAGAGCGAACCCGGATGCGCTGGAGCGGCACCGAGGGCCTTTCCGCGGATCGAGAACCGCGTCTCTCAGAGCCTCATCGGCATCACAACATACTTCGTATGCGCATCGCCGGGTGCCACGATGAGGCAGCTCGAGTTGCTATCCGTCAGACCGATCTCGACTTGGTTGCCCTCGATCGCCGTCAGCGCATCGAGTAAGTAGTTGACGTTAAAGCCAATTTCCATAGCGCTGCCCGTGTATTCGACCTCGAGCGTCTCGACGGCCTCTTCCTGCTCCGGGTTATTGGCCTGCATCGTTACGCTATTCGTGCTGAGCTCAAGGCGCACGCCGCGGTATTTCTCATTGGAGAGAATCGCCGTGCGTTGGAGCGCATCCCGCAGCGCATCGCGGTCGGCCTTCAACGTGCTCGTCGGGCCCTTGGGTATGACACGCTGATATTCAGGGAACCGTCCGTCAATGAGCTTGGATGTGAGCCTCAAGCCCGTTTTCTCGACCCGGATGTGGCTCGCGCCGAGAGAGATATTCAACTCTCCCTCCGTCGCAAGCAGCCGATTGACCTCAAGAACGCCCTTGCGGGGCACGATCACCTGGCCTTCTTTGGCAACCTTGCTGCCGAGCTCGATCTCCGCGAGCGCGAGGCGATGCCCGTCCGTGGCGACAGCCCGTAGTGTCTTACCACTTGTTTCGAGCAACAGGCCATTGAGGTAGTACCGGACGTCCTGTTGTGCCATCGAGAATTGCGTCCGTGTCAACAATTTGTGCAGATCGCTTTGCGGCACTACAAATGAATACTGGGCAGCAATGTCATCGATCGTAGGAAAGTCCCCTGCTTTGAGGGTCGATAGTGTAAATCGGCTTCGGCCTGCTTTTAGACTCAGCCTTTCGCCAGTAACAGTTACATCGACCTTGCTACCTTCTGGTAAGGCACGGCAGATATCGTGGAGCTTACGGCCGGGAACGGTCACATCTCCGCTCGACTCTCCATCGACATCATTCTGTGCTACGAGCTCGACCTCGAGATCCGTCGCCGTGACACTGAGCTTCTTGCCTGTGAGCGCCAATAGCACATTGCTTAGAATCGGCATTGTTTGCCGTCTTTCAACGACACCGATGACTGCCTGCAATGGCTCGAGAATCGCTTCTCTGGATGCACTGAACTTCATCTCTTGATTACCCTGGAATCTAATTAGGAAGTTGTTGCTATAGAACTCTGCGAATCTGTTAATAACGGGGATTTTCTATTGTTAATCAATGTGTTACGGAATTAGAAACTAGCGGATCACTGAGCGTTTGTCTGTGCGGCCATTGTGTGAGAAGTCCATTCCGGCATTCGATCACAGGTTCTGCACATCAGCTCGTCAAGGTTCGAAATAAGTTGTTGTAGTCCTCCGCAACCCGTCTTTCGCTATCGCGCAATATCTTTACTCGGCGGCAGGCGTGCAGCACGGTCGTGTGATCGCGCCCGCCGAATGCGTCACCGATCTCGGGGAGACTATGGCGCGTGAGTTCTTTTGCGAGCGCCATCGCGATTTGACGCGGCCGCGCGATTGAACGGCTGCGGCGCTTCGAAAGTAGATCGCCGACACGAATCTTGAAGTACTCAGCCACAGTTTTCTGAATGTTTTCGATAGTCACGAGCCTGTCTTGAGAGGCGAGTAAGTCACGTAGTGCCTCTTTGGCAAAGTCGAGCGTGATGGTTTTCCCGGTGAAATGTGCTGTCGCGATTACGCGGCGGAGCGCACCCTCGAGCTCGCGGACGTTGGAGCGGATCCGCTGCGCAATGAAGAAAGCGACTTCCTCAGGAAGCGCTTCGTGCACGGCGTTTGCCTTGCTGATGAGAATTGCGACGCTCGTCTCGAGCTCCGGAGGCTCGATGGCCACCGTGAGGCCCCAGCCGAAACGTGACTTTAGGCGCTCCTCGAGCCCTACGACTTCCTTCGGATAACGGTCGCAGGTCAGAATGATCTGCCGCTGGCCCTCGAGTAAGGCATTGAATGTATGGAAGAATTCCTCCTGTGAGCCGACCTTGTTGGCGAAGAATTGAATGTCGTCAATGAGCAGCGCGTCGAGGCTGCGATAGGCGCGTTTGAACTCCGCGATCGTGTTGTGTTGCAACCCACGCACCATGTCGCCCACGAAACGCTCCGAGTGCACGTAAGCGATCTTCGCTTTCGGCTCACGCTGCGCGATCAAGTTGCCGGCTGCATGCATGAGATGGGTCTTGCCGAGGCCGACTCCACCGTAGATGAACAGCGGGTTGTACGCACGCCCGGGATTCATGCCGACTTGCATTGCGGCGGCGCGTGCGAGCTGGTTGCTCTTGCCCTCGACGAAGTTCGCGAACGTGAACGCCGGATTCAAACGGCTCTCGATCGCGACCTTCGATGCGCGTGCGGGCTCGACCGACGGGGAAGAGAGCGGCAAACCGCGCGTCCCGACCTCGACTACGACCTCGACGGGGTCACCCTCGAGCCGGCTCAGGACATCGCGAATGATGGGCAGGCAATTCGATTGCACCCAATCGACGACGAACTTATTCGGCGCGAGAAGCTGCAAGCTCGCTTCGCCCTCGATGGCCTGCAACGGCCGTATCCACGTATTGAACTGCTGCTCGCTGAGCTCGACGGCAAGTGCCCGCAGGCACTTCGTCCACAGAGAAGACACTACCGCCGAATCGTCAGCCACAGTGAAAAGTTCGCTGTTGGTTTGAGTGGCCCGAGGAAACCACGAGTCTAATACGAGCACCGCCCGGTTATCCACAGGCAGACGTCGCGAAGTCGAATGCGTTGCGCAACGCGCTCGAGCGCGTCTCGCGTATTGACAGGGAGTTCTGCCGCGCGTAGAGTCCCCCGCTCCGATCGATCCCCATCTGTTTGTTTTTATTCATGAAAAGAACCTATCAACCCAGCAACCTGCGACGCAAACGCACGCATGGTTTCCGAGCTCGCATGGCGACGCGCGGTGGACAAAAAGTCATCAAGAGCCGGCGCGCGAAAGGTCGAGCGCGGCTCACGCCCTGAGGCCGGGTCGACTCGAGTCGCGCAGAAATTGGCAGCGCGCGGCTTTACGCGTGAGCAACGCCTCCTCACCTCGTCGGAATTCGGCCGCGTGCTCGTAAGCGGCGTACGATCCGCGGATCGCTTTTTCACGGTGCTCGCCTGTGCCGGATCGAGCGGGACCGCGCGCCTGGGCTTGACGATCTCGCGGCGTTCGGCGAAAAGGGCAGTCGATAGGAGCACACTCAAACGTCTGGCGCGCGAGGCTTTTCGTAGCAGCACGCTTCCGGCATGGGATTTCGTGGTGATGTCGAAACCGGGGGCGGCAGCAGCCGATAAGCGCGCTCTGCGCGAGAGCTTAGACGCACATTTCGCGCACTTCGCCGCACGCGCGCGCCATTAGTGATGGACAACATTCGCCTATTCTTGTGGTTTGCGTTGCTCGGTAGCCTCTGGGTCAGCTACACGACCTGGGTCGCCGATCGCGCCGCGCCCGTCACGGCGGTGGGCGTCACCCCGCCGGGTACACCCGCGGCGCCCGACTCGACGCTGCCCGTGCTCAGCGACGGGGCCCCACCGGCCGCCGGCGCGGGGGAAGCGACCGGCGATGCGCCACCCGCTGCTGCGCCGGCCGAGCCGGTTGCCGTCATTCACGTGCGCACCGATGTGCTCGATCTCCTGATCGACACCAAAGGCGGCGACATCGTACGCGTGGACCTGCCGACGTATCCGATCGACAAGGCGGATCCGACGAAGGTCGTGCGGCTCTTCGACTATTCCCCCGCTACCTACTGGGGCGTGCACACGGGCCTCGGCAACGGCTCGGCAGCGCCGGAGCCCAATCACTTCGCGCAGTTCACGAGCGAGCGCGCGAGCTACGCGCTCGCAGAAGGCGAAGACACGCTCGTCGTCGCGCTCGACTGGGCCGGCGGGGACCTCACGGGGCGCAAGGTCTACACCTTTCATCGCGGGCTCTTCCAAATCGATCTCGAGCTGACTCTCGACAATCACGGCGCCACGCCGTGGGGAGGGCAGGCGTACGCGCAAATGGTGCGCTTACACCGCCCACCCAAACGCACGTACACGTCGATTGATTCGTACTCGTTCACGGGCCCGGTGCTCTATGACGGGGACAGCTACAGAAAGCTCAATGTCGCGGATCTCGCGACCGAGCCCGTGAAGCAAACGCTCGCGAACGGCTGGCTTGCGGGTATTCAGCATCATTTTCTCGCGGGGGCTGTGCCACCCGTCGCCGACGAGACGACCTATGAGGCGACCGCGAAGGGAGGGGACCAGCGGGAGTACCTACTCACGGCCATAAGCCCGACGAAGGAGGTCGCCGCAGGCGCGACGCTCTCGTACCCCATAAAACTCTTCGTCGGGCCGAAGATTCAGGAGCAACTCCGCGCGACGGCCAATGACATGGATCGGGCCGTCGATTACGGGCGTCTCGGGCCGTTGGCGCGGCCGCTGTTCTGGGTGCTCGAGCACATCCACGATTGGGTCGGGAACTGGGGCTTAGCGATCATCATCTGCACGTTCCTCATCAAGCTCGCTTTCTACAAGCTCACGGCGATGAGCGGCCGGTCGATGGCGAAGCTGCGCAAGCTCGGGCCCCGCATGAAGGCGCTGCAAGAGCGCTTCAAGGACGACCGGCAGAAACTGAGCCAAGCGATGATGGAGCTCTACAAGAAGGAGAAAGTGAATCCCGCTGCCGGGTGCCTACCGATCGTCATCCAGATGCCGTTTTTCTTCGCGTTCTACTGGGTCTTGGTCGAGAGCGTCGAGATGAGGCAAGCACCGTTCATGCTCTGGATCGACGATCTCTCGAAGCGTGATCCCTTCTTCATCCTGCCGATTCTCATGGGCGCGGCAATGCTGTTTCAGACGCGGCTCTCGCCCGCGCCGCCCGACCCGGTCCAGGCGCGCGTCATGCAGATCATGCCGATCATCTTCACGGTGATGTTCGCACTGTTCCCCGCGGGCTTGGTGGTCTACTGGCTCACGAACACCGTGCTCTCGATCCTCCAGCAGTGGCGCATCAACACGCTCGTCGCGCGCGAGGGTTAGCGACGTAGGCGACCATCGTGCGCGCACCCGCCGACGATACGATCGCGGCGCTCGCAACCGCAGCGGGCGCGAGCGCGATCGCGGTCGTGCGTATCTCCGGCCCCGACTCGCGCGCAATCGTGGGGCGCGTGATCGGGCAAATGCCCGCGCCGCGCGCTGCGGAGCTCTGCGTGCTAAGGGACGGAGCCGGGCGGGAGATCGACCGCGGCTTGGCACTCTTTTTCCCGGCGCCGCACTCGTACACGGGCGAGGACCTCATCGAGCTCCAGTGTCACGGCAGCCCCATCGTCGTTGCGTGGCTCTTGGAGACGCTCTATGCGTACGGCGCGCGCGCGGCCGGGCCCGGCGAGTTCACGCAACGCGCATTCTTGAACGACAAGCTCGATCTTGCCCAGGCGGAAGCCATTGCCGACCTCATCACCGCGGGGTCGCGCCTGGCCGCGCAAGCGGCGCTGCGCTCGCTTGCGGGAGAGTTCTCGATGCGCGTCACGAGCGCGCAGCAGAAGCTCACGGAGCTCCGCGTCCTGTGCGAGGCGTGGCTCGATTTCCCCGAGGATGACCTCGACGCGGGCGCGCAGGCGGAGCTCGCCGCACGCGCCAGCGCGCTCGCAGCCGAGCTCGGCGCGATCGAAGAGCACGCAGCACAAGGGGTCGTGCTCCACGACGGTTTGCGGCTCGCGATCGCGGGCCAACCCAACGTCGGCAAGTCGAGCTTGCTGAATCGGCTCGCGGGCTATGACGCCGCGATCGTCACGGACGTGCCGGGCACGACGCGCGACACGATCCGCGAGCGCCTTTCGCTCGGCGGCATTCCGCTCGAGATCGTCGACACGGCCGGATTGCGCGCGACGCACGACCCCGTCGAGCGCGAAGGCGTGCGGCGTGCACGCCGCGAGATCGATGTCGCCGACCACGTCCTGTGGATCGCCGATATTCGCGAAGGGCTCGATACCGCGCTCGCTGCTGCCGCAGCGGCACTGCCCACGGACGCGCCGTTCACGGTCGTGCTCAACAAGGCCGATCTCGTCGACGCTAAGGCTGGGCCACGCTCGGCGGGGACGACGCCCGTGCTCGAGATATCGGCGTTGACGGGCGAGGGCCTTCGCGAGCTCGTCCAGCATCTGAGGACGCTTGCCGGATGGAACGAAAGCATCGACGGCACGTTCAGCGCGCGGCAGCGCCACGTCGATGCGCTGCGCCGCGCGCGCGCGCACCTCGCGCACGCAACACCGGAGCTCGAGTCGCGCCTCGAGGTCGCGGCAGAAGAATTGCGCGGCGCCCAGGCCGCGCTCGGCGAGATCACCGGCGAAGTCACGAGCGACGACCTCTTGGGAAGGATCTTCGCGACCTTTTGTATCGGGAAGTAGAAGAGAGCCCGGCGCTAAGGCCGCGAGCGGTTGCGCCGACCCCGCGGCCAGACGCCGCCCGGAACCTCCCGTCGGCCGGCCGTGGCGCCGTTATAGACGTATATCCAGGCGCGGAGGCGCACGCCGTTGCCGAGCGCGCGGGGCACGCCGACGACTTCGCGCAAGTACCGCGAGCGCTCGGGCTTCTCGCGGTCGTAGCCCTCGAACGCGTCGAGCCGCGCGAGCCGCGCGGGATTCTTGATTCGATAGACCTCGCCTTCGGCGGTGCCCGTGCCCGGCACGAAACCGGGGTAAGAGCCCAAGTCGTAGAGCGTGCCTTGGAGCGTGCATTTGCCGACGTAGACGAGCGCCGAGCGGAGCTTGAGCCGCGCGTGCGGCGTGTGGCCCGCACGCAGGGTGCCGTAGAGGACGATGTGCCGCAATGCACGCGGCGCGCGTCGATGGCCGGACATAACGGTGCTGGCTTCAGTCGGGATTCAGTCCCGCAAGCCTACCTTACGCGCATGGTCAAGCGCGCAGGGAATCGATCGAAGTGGTCCGAGCACGCCGCTCGCGCGGCTCTGGCGTTCGGGCAGTCTCTATTCGGTCGCCGCCGAATTGCTTCGCGAGATGCAGCGTCTTCTCCGTGCGCGCGAGAAGCGAGTCCGTGGATTCCCCGGGACGATGGGCCGCAACCGCGACCGAAACGGTGACGTGCAAGTCGGGCGCGATCGACGCGCCCGCGACATGGCTGCGGAGCTCCTCGGCGAGCTCCTCGCCGTCGCGCAGGCGCGCGCCGCGGAGCATGACGATGAGCCCGTCGCCATCGAACCGGCCGAGCAGGCCCTCGAGCGTGCTCCAGCGCGCGTCATCGAGCGCGGCGCCGACGCGGGCGGCAACGGCCCTGAGTGCCGCGTCCCCGCCGGCCTGCCCGTGGCGATCATTGACATTGCGCAGCTGATCGACGTCGAGCAGACAGAGCACGATGCCGCGGCCGTCAGCCGCGGCGCGCACCACGGCGCTTTCGAGGCGTTCCAAGAAAAGCGCTCGGCCGAGCGCCGCCTCGAGCACGTCTTGGGAAGGTTCACGCGAAGAGTCTTGGCTCTGGCTTGCTCGCATCTCGCTCGTCGTGTTCTTTCGAAGCCACGAGTGAGCTTGCCAGCTTGCGCCGAGCGCCTGCGTGACGGCACTCTCAGAAGCCCGACGCTGCGATTGACATAAGCTCAGCCGAGCAGGCCTTCGCGCTCGTATAACTTGCGCGTGATCCATCCGAGCAGCGCGCCGATCAGCAGCGTGCTCGTCACCGACTCGGCCACCATGCCGGCGGCGAGCGGCTCGTTCTTGATGAGCGCGGTCACGAGGAGGTGTTGGCTCATGCTCGGCACCCACATGAGCGCGTGTGTTGCCTTGACGTTGAGCAACGTTGCGCCAATGACGGGCAGCGTCGGGACTAGCAACAGCAGGCCGAGGTAGGTTTGCGCTTCCTTATAGCTCTTCGTAAACGACGCAACGAGCGTCAGCAGCGTCGCGCCGAGCGGCGCCATGGGTGCCACGATCGCGAATGCCCCGAGCGCGGTCGCGATGCCGAAGTGCGCGCTCATGCCGAGCTGCTCGAGCGGCAGGAACGTGAGCACGGCAACGAATCCCATGAGCGTCAGGGCAAGCGACAACAGCATGAAGCAGATCGTCGCCGCGACTTTGCCGGCGAGCAGGCTCGCGCGGGTCACCGGCAGCGTCAGCAGGGGCTCGAGCGACTTGCGCTCGCGCTCGCCGGCCGTCGTGTCGGTTGCGAGGTAGAGGCCGCCCAAGAGCGTCGCGAACAAGAGAAAGTAGGTCAGAACGCCGAGGACCAGCGCCGACCTGCCTGCGGGAGTCGAGACGTCGTATTCGTCGATGACGAGCGGTCTTACGAGATCGGGGCGCATGCCGCGCGCGAGCAGCCGCAAGGCGCCGATCTGCTCCGAATAGGCGCGCAAAGCCCCCTGTACGCGACGCGCGCGGCCGGAGGCGCGCGTGTCGGAGCGATCGAATACGACGGTGATGCGCGCCCCGGCTTCGGCGGCGAGATCCGCGCCGAACTCGGGGTCGATGACGACGACGACCTCGGCACGCCGCGCGCGCACGGCTTCTGCGCCATCCTCGAGGGTCGCAACGCCCGCAAGCTCGGCGCCCGTGATCCCGTTCGCCGCGAGGAACGCGACCACGTTCGGCGCGCGCTCGGGACCCAAGATCGGAATCGCGAGCTCCTCTTCGGCGGTCGAGACTGCGCGGCCCACCATCATGTTGATCATGACGGCGAACATGACAGGCGCGAACAACGGACCGAAGAGCAGCGTCGAGAAAATGGTTCTTCGGTCGCGCGCGTTGTCGAGGATCTCCTTGCGGCAGACGACGAGGACCGGGCTCATCGCGTCACCCGCGCGACGGCGTCGACGAAAACCTGCTCGAGATCGCGCGTCGCAAAATCCGCCATGAGCTTCGCAGGTGCGCCGCGGGCCGCGAGCCGGCCGTGGGCGATGATCACGAGCTCATCGGCGAGCGCTGCGACCTCCTGCATGACGTGGCTCGAGAACAAGATGCAGCAACCCTGAGCTTTGAGCTCGCCGAGCCACTGCCTGAGATCGCGGGTCGCCATGACGTCGAGGCCGCTCGTCGGCTCGTCGAGCAGCAGATACTTCGGCTCATGGATGAGCGCGCGCGCGAGCGCGACCTTCGTGCGCTCGCCGTGCGAGAACCCTTTGGCGTGGCGATCGGCGATCTCGGCCAACCCCAAGCGCTCGATGAGCCGGGCGATGTTGCGCTCCAGCCGAACGCGGTCGAGCCCGTGGAGCTCGCCGTAATAACGGATGTTCTCGCGCGCCGTGAGCTGCGGGTACAACCCGGCCGCATGCGGCAGCACGCCGAAGACGCGCCGCGCCGCGAGCGCGTCGCGGTGCACGTCGAAGCCGGCGATCGTCGCGGTGCCGCTGTCGGCACGGAAGACGGTCGAAAGGATTCGCAAGCACGTCGATTTGCCGGCGCCGTTCGGGCCTAGCAAGCCCGTGATTCGCCCGGATTCGGCCGTGAAGCTGATGCCGCCGAGTGCTTTGAGCGTGCCGAAGCTTTTTGCGAGATCGCGTACTTGGATCATTGGAACTCAAGGGTCCGGCCCGTGAAAGCCCAAGAAAAACGGCGTCGGCATCTCGTCTTCGAGGCACTCGGCGGCGAGTGTGCCCGGTGTTGGTTCGGCCAAGAACTCGCTGATGAGCCGTGGCACGCAGCCGACGCCGGCAATGCCGTGGCCTTGGCCGGGCGCGACGAGATGGCGTGCGTTCGAAAGGCCTTCTTCGATTATGCGCTCGGCGTATGCGGGCGGCGTCACGGGATCGAGCTCGCCCGAGAGCAAGAGCACGGGCCGGTCGCTCTCGACGGGCTCTCCTAAGTCGACGTCGCGGACGCCGGCGGGCCAACTGGCGCAGATCGCGACGAGCGAGTCGACGAGCGCCGTGCCGAGATACGTATTCCGGCCCGCTTCGAGGTCCGCAGCCGAGAAAAACGGCCGGTCCTCGGTGCAGACGACGGCGTTGTGCATCGGGAAGCTCAACGACTCGGCCAGCGACTCGATAATGATGTCGGCCTGTCCCGCGAGCGGCGCGTAGTTGCCTTTGTGCGCTTCGTCGATGACGAGCGGCAACAGCGCGATCGTCGGTGCTGCGTAGCTCATGAGCCTGATGACCGCCTGGAACTGGGGCTCGCCCAGCGCGCGCGTCTCCGTGGCGCCGGTTCCGTCGCCGAGCGCGACGCTGACGGTCGCGGTCGCGAAGCGCGCGCGCAAGTCCGCAAATCTCATCGTGAGTGCCCCGAACCGCGTGGCGCAGGCCGAGTCCTGCGCGCAGCGCGCGAAGACGCGCTCGAGCGCCGCTTGCGCGTTGCCCGCGGTGTCGGGCCCGAGCACGCGGTCGGCCGGAACGATTCCATCGAGCACGACGGCGCGCACGCGGTCCGGGTAGCGGCGCAGATACTGCTGAGCGACGCGCGTGCCGTACGAGACCCCGTAGATATTCCATCGCGCGGCACCGAGTGCCTGGCGCAGAAGCTCGAGATCGCCGACGGCGACGCTCGTCGTGAAGAACCGCGGGTCGGCGTCGAGCTCCTCGGCGCAGCGTGCGGCGGTCGCGCCGAGAAGATCGCTGCCGGCCGTGTCGAGATCGAGGTCATCGGGCAGCGAGCACTCAAGCCCCGCGCGCGAGCGGCCGGTACCGCGCTGGTCGACGAGAACGATGTCGCGGTCGCGGCGCGCGGGCTCGAACGACGCCCGGGCCTGGATATAAAGGTCGATGCCGCTGCCGCCGGGGCCGCCGTTGATGAGCAGGAGCGGCTCGGGCTTGGGCGTTGCCGTCAGCGCGGGGATCCGCGCGACCGCGAGCGCAATCGTCGGCCCATCAGGCGTTGCGGGGTCGAGGGGAACGTTGAGCGTCGCGCACTGCGCGAAGACCGCCGGCAGCGAGCCCGTCGTCAATCGACACGGTGTCTCCTCGAGCGCGGAATGCGCTGCGTCGCTTGCGAGGCCCGCGACAGTGAGCACAGCGACGCGCAACGGAGATCGCATGCGCTCGCAGTTTGGCGGCGCAGGGGCCGCTTGCCAAGTCCTGGCCTGTCAGCGGTTTTCTGGTGGGAGCGGCTTCAGCCGCGACTACTCGTCTTCATCAGGCGTCGCGATGAGCGGACTGCCCGGCGCGGGCGGGTTTCCGGGGCCCGGCGCCGGCTCGTCGCGCTTCAAGGCGAAGCTGATGACGGTCTGTATTCCGACTCTTTCGACCGCGCTGCCATCGATGACGCGCGGCGAATACCGCCATCGGCTCAACGCTCTGATCGACGGCTCCTCGAAGATCGGCGCGCTCGATTCGACGACGGAAATATCCTTGATCGCGCCTTCGGCCGTGACCGTGAACTCGAGGATCACGCGGCCTTCCAACCCTTGCCGCAGCGCCTCCGGCGGATAATCGGGCGCGATACGGACGAGCGGTATCACGTCCTGGTCGTCCTGCGCGAGCGCGGGACCCGCGCGCAACACCCCGACCGCGATCGGCACGAATAGAGCCCCGAGCGCCGCCGCGCTCAACAAGACCTTCTTGATGGCATTCAACTGATGCATGACCCCACTCCTCATGATGTTTGTTACTCGGCGCTTGAGATCGGCGCCGCTGACGCCGGCCGCGCACGCGAGCCGCGTCGCGACGTAGTGCTCGCAGACGTTGAGCACGCCGTCCGCGTACGTGCGCGGATCGTGGCCCGCTCGAACCACGGCTTCATCGCAGGCACGCTCGCGCTCCTCGATGAGCCGCGCGCCGATCCACCAGACGAGCGGATGAAACCAAAACACGGCCTCGACGAGCATGTGCAGAGCCGCCGTGAGGTTGTCGCGCCGCCGAAAGTGGCAGAGCTCGTGCGCAACGACGGCGCGGAGCTGCTCGAGCGTGAGCCGCGCCGCAATGCCGCGCGGCACGAGCAGCACGGGGCGAACGATCCCGACGAGACCGGGCTCGAGCACGGTATCGGCCTCTTTGACGGCGAGCCCGGCCGGGGCCGCCCACGCCTCGGCGCACGGCTCGGCTGCGGCCAGCGCCGCGCGAATCGCGAGCGCGCGCTTGCGCCAATACGCGAGCACGGCGACGACGCCGACGGCCCAAGCGCCGAGCAACGCGAGCGTCAAAGGCGCGGGTAGGGGCGCCGCCAAAGGCTCGATGACCCGGCCGACCGTCGCCGTGAATTCCGGGAGCTCGAGAATCGGCGCGGAGGAGCCGTAGAGCGCGCTACCCAGCGCCGTGAGCCACGCGAACGGCACGAGGAACTTGACCGACGCCGCCCACCACAGCCAGTAGCGCACGTGCGCGCCGTTGTTGCGCACGAGCGGGATCAAGAGCGCAATGGCTGCGGCGAAAAGCGTCGACTGCCAGAGATGATTCAGAAGCGCTGTCAACATGGCTGATTACTCCTTCTTGTCGAGCGCGCGCAGCGACTTCCGCGCCTCATCGATGTCCGCGAGCGTGAGCTGACCGGATTCGATCAAGTGCGAGATCAATGGCTGCGCGCGCCCGCCGAACACGGCGAGCAGGTCGTCGAGGAACCGCCGTTGCGCTGCGCTTTGCGAAATCACGGGCTCGAAAATGTGCGCGTTGCCGATCTTCTTGGTCCGCCGCACGGCGTTCTTGGCCTCGAGCCGATAAAGGACGGTCTGCACCGTCGTGTAGGCGGGGCGGCCGTCGGCGGGCAGGCGCTCTTGAATCTCGCGCACCGACGAGGCGCCCTTGCCCCAGAGCGCTTCCATGATCTTGAGCTCGAGCCGGCTCAGTCTCGGCAATGCCATCGCCTTTCTCCTACAGTCGTAGGAGAACCTACTACACGAGGTGTAGGATCGTCAAGCCGCGAACGACCAAGATGGCCCTTCGCGTAAAATCGCAGCCCATGTCGCTCGAGTATCCCAAGCGGTTCGAGGTCATCGTCGTCGGCGGCGGGCATGCGGGCACCGAGGCCGCGCTCGCGGCCGCGCGCTTAGGCGTCTCGACGCTGCTGCTCACGCACAATGTCGAGACGCTCGGGCAAATGAGCTGCAACCCCGCGATCGGCGGGATCGGCAAGGGGCATCTCACGAAGGAGATCGATGCGCTCGGCGGCGCGATGGCGCGCGCAGCCGATCGCGCCGGCATTCATTTCCGTACGCTCAACGGCAGCAAGGGCCCGGCCGTGCGCGCGACGCGCGCGCAAGCGGATCGCGTGCTCTACAGGCAAGCCATTCGCGGCCTGCTCGAGACAGAGCCGTGCTTGACGCTGCTGCAGCAGAACGTCGAGGACGTGCTGCTTGCGGGTGCTGCGGTCCAAGGCGTCGTCACGCAAGCCGGCATCAAGATCCATGCGCCGCACGTCGTGCTCACGGTCGGAACCTTCCTTGCGGGGAAGATCCACGTCGGGCAGGTCAACTACTCGGGCGGGCGCGCCGGCGACCCTGCGTCCATCGGCCTCGCAGAGAAGCTCCGCGGCCTCGGGCTCGCAGTCGGGCGCTTGAAGACGGGCACGCCGCCGCGCCTCGACGGGCGCAGCATCGATTACAGCGTGCTCGAGCCGCAGCCCGGCGACGAGCCGCGCCCGGTTTTCTCGTTCTTGGGCTCCCGCGCCGAGCACCCGCGCCAGGTGCCCTGCCACATCACGCGCACGACCGAGCAGACGCACGCGATCATCCGCGCGAATCTCGATCGATCGCCGCTTTTTACGGGGGCGATCGAAGGCCTGGGGCCCCGGTATTGCCCGTCGATCGAGGACAAAGTGGTGCGCTTCGCGCACAAGAGCTCGCACCAAATATTCGTCGAGCCCGAAGGCCTCACGACGACCGAGGTCTATCCCAACGGCATCTCGACGTCGCTGCCGTTCGATGTGCAAATTTCGCTCGTGCGCTCGATACAGGGGTTCGAGAACGCCCATATCACGCGGCCCGGCTACGCGATCGAGTACGACTATTTCGATCCCCGCGACTTGAAGGCGACGCTCGAGACGAAGGCGATCGAGGGTTTGTATTTCGCAGGCCAGATCAATGGCACGACCGGGTACGAGGAAGCCGCGGCGCAAGGCATCGTCGCCGGTATCAACGCGGGCCTGCGCGCGCGGGGCCGCGCCGCGTGGTCGCCGCGCCGCGACGAGGCCTACATCGGCGTGCTCATCGACGACTTGATCACGCGCGGCGCGACGGAGCCCTATCGCATGTTTACGAGCCGCGCCGAGCACCGCCTGCTGCTCCGCGAGGACAACGCCGATGAGCGGTTGACGCCGATCGGCCGCAAGCTCGGCATCGTCGACGATGAGCGCTTTCGCGTCTTCGAGCAGAAGGCCGAGATCCTCGCGACGGAGCGCGAGCGCCTAGATCTCTGCGTCGTTCGTCCCGGCGACGTGCCCGCGGAGAGCGCGCTCTGGCCGCTCGCGAAGGACAGCCGCGCGAGCGTGTTGCTGCGCCGTCCCGACGTTGCCTACCGGGACTTGACCGCGCTCGAATGCGTCGGCGCGAACGCCGCGATCGAGGCACTCGCGCCCGAGCAGGTCGAGCAGGTCGAGCGCGGCCTCGAGGTCGCGGCCCGCTATTCGGGGTACGTCGAGCGGCAGCGGCAAGAGATCGACAGGGCCGAGCGGCAGACGAGCACGCGTCTTCCGCCCGAGCTCGATTACGGCGACATCGGCGGCCTATCGAACGAGGTCCGCGAGAAGCTCGCGCGCATTCGACCCGAGAGCATCGGCCAAGCGAGCCGGATTTCCGGCATGACGCCTGCGGCGATCTCGTTGCTGCTCATTCACTTGAAGAAACGCGCCGTATAGAAGGGAGATTGCATCGCGTGTCGCGCACCACGTTTCGTAGCCTTCTAGGCGCAGCGCTCGCGTTGCTCGCGGCGAGTCGCGCGGCCGTAGCACAAGAGGCGCCGCTCGCACCGCTCACGCTTGCGGGCGACGCCGCGCGCGGCGCGGTTCTTGGATACACGTGCTTCGGCTGCCATGGAATCGACGGCTACAAGAACGCTTCGCCCGTGTATCACGTGCCGAAGCTCGGCGGGCAGAGCGCGGATTACCTCGAGATCGCACTGCAGGGCTACCGGCGCGGCACGCGCCGGCATGCGACGATGGAGGCGCAGGCAGCGACGCTCGCCGATCAGGACATCGCCGATCTTGCGGCGTATTTCGCCGGCTTGCCGGGAGAGCCGGAAGCGGGCATCGGCCGAGCGAGCGCCGCAAGCGTAGCGGCCGGGCAGCAGAAATCGACCACCTGCGTCGCTTGCCACGGCGCCGGCGGCATTGCCGGCGCGCCGCAGTGGCCGAATCTTGCGGGCCAACATGCCTCTTACTTGCGCCACGCGCTCGAGCTATACCGCTCGGGCGCGCGCGCGGATTTAATCATGGGGCCGATGATCGCCGCGCTCGATGACGCCGCGCTCGACGAGCTCGCGGCATTCTATTCGACGCAGCCGGGACTGCACGTAACAGAGCACTAAGCAGTATTGGTAGAGAGGCCCCTCGAAACCGCCGAAGTGGATGCGCGCCTGCGCGCCGCGGGCGTCGAACGCGACGCCGCGTGCGTGGCCGCACTGACGCTCTATTTGAATCTCGTGAGCCGGTGGAATCGCGTCCATAACCTCACCGGGGCGCGCGGCAACCGCGAGCTCCTCGATCGGCATCTCGTCGAAAGCCTCGCACTCGAGCCGCTGCTCTTAGGCCACCGCGTTGCCGACGTCGGGTCCGGCGCGGGATTCCCCGGCGTGCCGCTCGCGATCTGTGAGCCGCTGAGGAATTTCACGCTGATCGAGAGCCGCGCGAAGCGCGTGAATTTTCTGCGCCACGTCGTTGCGACGCTCGCGTTGCAGAACGTCGTCGTCGCGAAGACGCGTGCTGAGGACTTAACGCAGCAGCCGCCCTTTGATACCGTGCTCGCGCGGGCCGTCGCGCGACCGGCCAAGCTGCTCGAGATCGTCGGGCCGCTCATGACCGAGGGCAGCATCCTGTTGCTCTTGACCTCGAGCGAGCTTGCCAAGAGCCTGCAGGAACCCGTCGCGGGGTTCGTGCTGCGGCCGGCGACGGTCCGAGTGCCGCTGCCAAGCGCAGTCGTCCGGCTCGAGCGTAGGGGAACATGGGCATAGTCATCGCGGTCACCAACCAGAAGGGCGGCGTCGGCAAGACGACGACGAGCGTCAATCTGGCCGCCTCGCTGACGGCGACCCAACGGCGCCTGTTGCTCGTCGATCTCGATCCCCAAGGCAACGCGACGATGGGCTCGGGCCTCGATAAGAACGCGCTCGAGAAGACCGTCTGCGAAGTGCTGCTCGACGGCTTAGCCGTAACGGCCGCGATTCGCATGGCCGCGGAGGGCAACTACGTCGTTCTGCCCGCGAATCAGGACCTCACCGCGGCCGAGGTCGAGCTCTTGCAGCGACCGAATCGCGAGTTTCAGCTCCGCGAGGCCCTCAAGAGCGTCGTCGGCGACTACGATTACGTGCTCATCGACTGCCCGCCGGCGCTCAATATATTGACGGTCAACGCGCTGACGGCGGCCGACTACGCGCTGATCCCGATGCAATGCGAGTACTACGCGCTCGAGGGGCTTACTGCGCTCATGAAGACGATCGAGAGGATTCGCTCGAGCGTGAATCCGAAGCTCGAGATTCACGGCATTCTGCGGACGATGTTCGACCCGCGTAACAACTTGGGTAACGAGGTCTCCGCGCAGCTCGTGAGCCATTTCGGCGAGCGCGTCTATCGGACCGTGATTCCGCGCAATATACGTCTCGCCGAGGCGCCGAGCTTCGGCAAGCCCGTGCTCTTTCATGACAAGTACTCGCGCGGCGCGCTTGCGTATCTCGCGCTCGCGGGCGAGATCAACCGTCGCGTCGCGGCTGCCGGTGGGCGACGCGAGGCGCGCCCCTAAGTGTTGCTGTTACAATCGCGGGGCCGTCTTCCACGCGGCGGGCGATGATTCGAAGTCAGCGGCGATGAGCAAACGCAAGAGCCTCGGCCGAGGTTTGGATGCCTTACTGAGCTTGCGCTCGCCGGAAGCCGCGGCCGGCGACACGCCCGATCTCCGCGAACTGCCGATCGACCTGCTCGCGCGGGGCCGCTATCAGCCGCGCGTCGACTTTCGCGAGGAATCTCTCGCGGAGCTCGCCGAGTCGATTCGCGCCCAGGGGATCCTGCAACCGATCGTCGTACGGCCGCTGCCGGGACTCAGCGGCGGCGAGCTGCGCTACGAGATCGTCGCCGGCGAGCGCCGGTGGCGCGCTGCGCAGCTCGCGGGCCTCGATACCGTCCCGGCATTGGTCCGCGAGGTTCCCGACGAGGCCGCGCTCGCGATCTCGCTGATCGAGAACATTCAACGCGAGAACTTGAATCCCGTCGAGGAGGCCGAGGCATTGAAGCGCCTCGTCGAGGAGTTCGGCATGACCCACGAGCAGGCCGCCGAGGCCGTCGGGCGGTCGCGCGTCTCGGTCTCCAATTTGCTCCGGCTCCTCGAATTGCCGGATGCCGTGCGCGAGATGCTCGTGCGCCGCGAGCTCGACATGGGGCATGCGCGCGCGCTGCTCGCGATTGGCTCGCCGCAGCTGCTCCTTGAGATCGCGCGCCGCGCCGTCCGCGACAGTTGGAGCGTGCGCGAGACCGAACGAGCTGCGAGTCGCGTCGCGGCGGCCGGAGGCTCGGCAAAGCGAGCGAAGCGGGCCAAGTCCGCCGACCCGAACATTCTGCGCCTCGAGGCCGAGCTCGGCGAGAAGCTCGGCGCGGTCGTTGCAATCGAGCACGGCGCCAAGGGTGGCCGCATCGTCATTCGCTACCACAGCGTCGACGAGCTCGAGGGCATTCTCGAGCACATCGACTAGGCTGTTGATCGGGGCTAAAGCCCCTCCTACAATGCCGAGCCCGCCATGCCGCTGATTTTGCTCGTGCAAACGGGGGTATGTCTCGGTGTCGGCGGGCTCGCGTGGCTCTGGGCCGGGCAAACGGCCGGCGTCTCGGCGCTCCTGGGCGGTGCAGCAGCCGTAGTGCCAAATGCGTTTCTCGCGGCGCGGCTCCTGGCCGCGCGCGCCACTGCTCGAGCGGTCTTGCGCGCGGCGTGGATCGGGGAGTTCGGTAAGCTTTTTTTGACCGCGACGGCGTTCATCGCGATCTTCGCGTTCGTGCGGCCGATATCGGCGCCGGCGGTTTTTGCGGGGTTCATTGCCGTACAATTGGTGGTGTTCGGCGCGCTGCTATCCGGGAACGGCGCATTGAAGGAAACAACGAGAAAGGGCTGAAGGGTCGCGGCTAAGGCCGCTCCCACAAAGAGCATGGAAGAAGAAGGTCACGCCGCCGAAACCTCCGGCCAGTACATCGAGCACCACCTGACGAACCTCCAGGTGTGCCGGCGCGACGGCGGGTGGGTTTGGAATCACTGCGAGTCGGGCCTCGTCGATTGGACGACGATCAACGTCGACTCGATGGCGTTCGCGTTGCTTCTTGGCCTCGTCTTCATTGGGTTGTTCCGCAGCGTCGCCAAACGCGCGACGCCGGGCGTTCCCGGCAAGCTGCAGACGGCCGTCGAGATGTTGGTCGGGATCGTCGAGGGGTCGGTTCGCGACGCTTTCCAGCACAAGAACAAGCTCATAGCACCCCTCGCGCTGACGATCTTCGCGTGGGTGTTCTTGATGAATCTCATGGACTTGATTCCCGTCGACTGGCTGCCGTTCGTGGCCAGTGTCGCGGGGATCCCGTACCTCAAGGTCGTGCCGACGACCGACGTCAACATCACGTTCGCGATGTCGATCTCGGTGTTCGTGCTCGTCCTGTATTACTCAGTCAAAGTTAAGGGTGCCGGCGGCTTTTTGAAGGAGCTCACGTTCCACCCGATCGCACCGCCGACGAGCGGCATCGGCGTCATCGCAGCGCCGCTCGTCATCGCGTTCAACCTCGTGCTCGAGGGCGTGTCGCTGCTCGCCAAGCCCGTGTCGCTGTCGCTGCGGCTGTTCGGCAACATGTACGCCGGCGAGCTGATCTTCATCCTCATCGCGCTCATCGGCTACTACCAGCTGCCGCTGCACTTCTTGTGGGCAGCGTTCCACGTGCTTGTGGTCGTGCTGCAAGCCTTCATATTCATGATGCTGACGATCGTGTACTT
>DATBLZ010000066.1:0-3274 GCA_036555065.1 Gammaproteobacteria bacterium | reverse complement strand
ACGCGCATCGAGGGCGTCATCGGTGTGCACTCCTCGTTCGTGCTGCGTAAACCCATCGACACGACGCGCCTGCCGCTCACGTATCTCGCGAAGCGCGTGCAGCGCCGCGGCCGTCGCGGCTAAAGCCGCTCCTACCCCGTTATCGTCACGACGACGCGGCGGCGGTGCGGCGCCAACCGGTGCTCCCAAACGTAGATGCCCTGCCACGTGCCGAGGGCCAGACGCCCGCTGCGGATAGGCAGAGACAGATCCGACTGTGTGATCACACTGCGAACGTGGGCAGGCATGTCGTCCGGCCCCTCGGCCATGTGCACGAAGCGCGCGTCGCCGTCGGGCGCCAAGTCGGCCATGAATGTCTCGAGATCGCGGCGCACGTCGGGATCGGCGTTCTCGCACAGCATTAGCGAGGCGCTCGTATGCGTGATGAAGACATGGCAAAGGCCGACGTCGACGTTGGCGGCCGCAACGGCGGCTGCAATGCGGTCCGTGATCTCGTACGTGCCGCGGCCGCGCGTTTCGACGATCACATCCGTCTGCCACATCGAGCTCACTCGCTCGAGCGCAGCTCCGGCTCGTACGGCGGCTGCCAGCCGATCGCGTACGGAAGGCGCAGCGTCTTGACCTTGCCCCACCACGGGACCGTTACGATGTACAACTCGCCGAAATCGTCGTGACCGAGCTCGGGCAGGTTCTTGCTCCCATGAAGCTCCTCGACTAACGGCGCAATCAAGTTGCTGTGGCTCACAACGAGGACGATCTCGCCTTGGTGCTTGTGCAAGACGTTCGCCATGAAGCCTACGATGTCGGACTGATCGGCCGTCTCGATCGGGAGCTCGAGCCGTTTCGCGAGAGGCTCGGCGGTTTGCTGCGTGCGTTGGTACTCGCTTGCGTAGATAGCATCGACGCCCGCGATGACGTCGATGTTCTGCAGGAAATCCGCGAGGAGCTCGGCGCGCGCCCGCCCGCGCGCGTTGAGTGGTGGATCGCCGCCCTCGCCCATCGCCGCGTCGGTCTCGGCGTGGCGCACGAACAGAATCGTCGTCGGAAAATGCAACTCGAAGAACCAAGCGAGCGCGAGCGTCGCAAGGATGAAGATCGTGACCGAGACGACGCGCTGGCGCCGTCGGCGGCGTTTGTCTTTCGGCGTAGGTCGCTGCTGGGGCGCTGCCATCGATCTTGTGGGCTTTCGATCCTGTGGGAGCGGCTTTAGCCGCGACTCTTTGACCTTACCAATTCTAGCTCAGGGTGCGCGATCGCGGCGAAACAAGCCGTCGAACCAGAGGACCCATGAGCCGGTCGCGATATCGAACTCCTCCATACGCTGGCGAACACGGCCATCGGCAGCCACGGTCCACGTGCCGCGAAACGCGGCCACGCGGTTTTGATCCACGTACTCGATCGTGCCTTCCATCCGCATCTCGCCGTCGATGAGGCCGCCCGTCATGTCGATGAGCGTTGCTCCCGAGCCCACCCAGACTTGCCGCCATTGCTCGCGGCTCGGCAAGTAGAAGAGCAGGCTCGTGCCAGAGGAGCCCGTATTGCCTTCCCATTGCTCGTGAATGCTGCATCCGCCGTCGCCCTTCGTAATCGTGTCGTAGCCGAGCAGCGTGCTGTCGGGCCGACGGACTTCCCAACGGCCGAGCCAAAAATCGAACTGCGCGGCGGTCGCCGTGCCTTCGCACGGGAGCACACGCGCACGAACGTTGCGTTGCACGTAGGCAAACCGCTCGTCGTCGCGAATGGAATCGAACTCCGGTTCGTCCTCGAGCACGGCCCGTGCGCGCAGGCCGAGATGATCAGCCGCCTCGAGCGCGGCGATTGCCTCGTCGCGTTTGCCGAGCGCAAGGAAGTTGCGCGCGCGCTCGAGCTCGACCATGGCTTCGGGCGCGCTCGCGCGGCGTGCCTCGTCGAGCGTTGCGAGCGCGGCTTCGTGCCGGCCGAGCTCGCGCTCGGCCTGCGCGATTCTGAGCCAGCTCATGCGATCCTCGGGGCTCGCGGCAAGGATCGCGCGATACTCGACGATCACGTCTTCCCACCGGCCTTGCTCGAACGCGAGAGTGCCCGGATCTGCGGCCGGCAACTCTTGGGCGAATCCGCTTACAGGCGCGCTCGCGCACAGTGCACAAAGCAAGAGCGGCGCGCGGCACGCCGCTGCCACACCCTTCATCGATATACCTCCTCGCGAGCGCCATGGTCGGACCTAGCTGCGTCGGAGGCAAGTGGCGTGAGGACTACGAGCTTGCATCGTCATGCCGCCCCCCCGAGAATTGCCCGGCCGGAGAGGTGGCAGAGCGGTCGAATGCGGCGGTCTTGAAAACCGCTGTCCGCGCAAGCGGACCGGGGGTTCGAATCCCTCCCTCTCCGCCATCCCCCAACGGTCCGTTACGTCCGCACCTGAGTTGGGAGAGGATGTTCGTGCGTCCTTGCGGTCGTTTGTTGAATGCAGCAGATTTCCGGATATCCAGTAAAATCCGCGGACAAGAACTAATAATTGAGGCGACCCGGATGTCTTTGAGTTGGGGGGCAACCTAACGATGGCGCTCTCAGCCGGCACACGACTCGGTGCCTTCGAGATCACCGGTCGGCTCGGTGTCGGCGGTATGGGCGAAGTCTATCGTGCCACTGATACGAAACTCGGTCGCGAAGTCGCGATCAAGACGCTGCCGACGGCGCTTGCCGGCGAAAAGGACCGGCTCGTCCGCTTCGAGCGCGAGGCGAAGCTGCTCGCGACCCTCAACCATGCTCACATCGGTTCCGTGTATAGCCTCGACGAGCACGACGGCGCGCTCTACCTCGCGATGGAGCTCGTCGAGGGCGAGACGCTCGAGCAGAAACTCAAGGGTGGTCCGTTACCCGTCGAGGATGCACTCAGGCTCGCTTTGCAGATCGCCGAAGCGCTCGAGGCCGCGCACGACAAAGGTGTCGTGCATCGTGACCTGAAACCCGCCAACGTCATGGTCACGCGTGACGGCGTCGTGAAGGTCCTCGATTTCGGTCTTGCCAAAGCGTTCTCAGGTGATCCGAATGCGCCGAGGCCGGCGCATTCACCGGCGTTGAGCCTAGCGATGACACAGCAGGGGCTCATTCTCGGCACGGCCGGGTACATGAGCCCCGAGCAGGCGAGCGGGCAGGCGACGGATCAGCGCGCCGACATCTGGGCTTTCGGGGTCGTGCTCTATGAAATGCTGACTGGGTTGCCTCTCTTCTCCGGCGAATCCGTGCCGCACATCCTCGCCGACGTGCTCCGTACCGAGCCGAACTGGAGCCGGCTGCC
>DATBLZ010000058.1:0-2177 GCA_036555065.1 Gammaproteobacteria bacterium | reverse complement strand
ACTGCCGAGCTCGTATCGCAAGAGATCGAGCTCGGCAGGAACTCGATGCTCGACGCGTCGGGCTACGTGGTTGCGCGACGCCAGGCAACGGTTTCGTCGAAGATTACGGGCAAGGTAGTCGAGGTGCTGATCGAGGAAGGTCAGCGCGTCGAGGTCAACGAGGTCGTCGCGCGGCTCGACGACGCGAATGCAGTCGCGCAGGTCGCTCAGTCGAGCGCCCAGCGCGAGCAGGCCGTTGCAAGCCTCAAGGCCGCGCAAGTCGCGTTCGAGAATGCCGTCCCCACTTTCGAGCGCAATAAGGAGCAATTCGCGAGACAGATCATCAGCGCGCAGGATTTCGACAGCGCCAAGGCAAACTACGATGCGACGCGAACGAGCCTCGAAGTCGCGGCGCGCGCCGTCGAGGTCGCCGAAGCTAGCCTCGCCCTCGCCCAGCGCAATCTCGATGACACGGTGGTGCGCGCCCCTTTTGGCGGAATCGTCACGGTCAAAGCGGCCCAGGAAGGGGAGATGGTGTCGCCGGTTTCGGCCGGCGGCGGTTTCACGCGCACCGGAATCGGCACGATTGTCGACATGGACTCCCTCGAGGTTGAAGTCGACGTCAGCGAGAATTTCATCAATCGCGTGCGCCCCGACCAGGATGTCTCCGTCAGGCTCAATGCGTATCCCGATTGGGAGATTCCGGCGCGCGTGATCGCGATCATTCCGACGGCCGATCGCGCGAAGGCAACGGTCAAAGTCCGCGTTGGACTCGACGAGAGAGATTCGCGGATTCTCCCGGAGATGGGCGTGCGCGTAGCTTTCCTCGATGACCCGAAGGAGGACTCGAACCCAGTCCAGGTCGCACGGCGCGCCGTCGTAGTCCCGGAGGCGGCCGTCCAAACCAACGGTGACACGGGAATCGTCTACGTGATCGAGAACGATACCGTCGAGCGGCGCGCAGTGCGTCTCGGGGCTCGTTCATCCGCAGGTCAGGTCGTGCTCTCGGGATTGGAATCCGGCGCGCGCCTCGCGGTCGCCGATTTTTCGCAACTCGTCGACGGCACGCGCGTCCGCGTCGCCGCCAATTGAATAATGTACGAGCGGCTTTAGCCGCGATCTGGAGTCAAAGATGGCAAGTCTCGTTTCCCTCAAGGACATCGTCAAAGCGTACGTTCGCGGCAAGCAGCGCATCGAAGTGCTGCACGGAGTCAACCTCGAAGTGGCGGCCGGTGAGTTCCTCGCGCTCATGGGGCCCTCGGGATCCGGTAAGACGACGCTACTCAATCTCATCGGTGGACTCGATCGTGCCGACAAGGGCGAGGTAAGCGTCGCGGGTGAGCGTCTCGACAAGCTGTCTTCAGGCCAACTCGCGAAGTGGCGCGCCCGGAACATCGGCTTCATCTTTCAGTTCTACAATTTGCTGCCCGTGCTCACGGCCGAACGCAATGTCGAGGTGCCGCTCCTTCTCACGAAGCTCTCGCGCAAAGAGCGCAAGCGCAACGTCGCGGCGGCGCTCGAGCTCGTCGGGCTCACCGATCGCGCGCACCACAAACCCGCAGAGCTCTCGGGTGGCCAGCAGCAACGCGTCGCAATCGCGCGCGCGCTCGTCTCGGATCCGAAGATTCTGGTCTGCGACGAGCCCACGGGCGACCTCGACCGCGAAACGTCGGAATCGATCCTCGACCTGCTCCAGGTGCTCAACAAGCAGCACGGCAAGACGATCGTCATGGTCACGCACGACCCGCGCGCGGCCGAGCACGCGTCGCGGCAGCTCCACGTCGACAAGGGCCGTATAACGGGCCTCTTGCGGAGCGCAGCATGAAGTACTTGCCGTTGGTTTGGGCGGGTCTGTGGCGCAAACGGGCGCGCACGATCTTAACGCTCTTGTCGGTCGCCGCCGCGTTTCTGCTATTTGGCATCTTGCACGGCGTCACGGCGACGTTCGACGATATCGTCGCGCAGATCGGCGAGGAGCGGCTCCGAACGATGAGCCGCGTGAACCTGCTCGAGCCCGTGCCCCTTGCGTATCTGCCGCAGATCGAGCAAGTCCCCGGCGTGAAGGACGTTGCCTACTACAGCATCTTCTTCGGCTACTACCGCGAGCCCACGGACGATATCGGTATCGGTGCAATCAGCGCCGAGCGATTCTTCAAGGCGTTTCCCGAGCTCGTGATCCCCGAGGACCAGCGGGCCGC
>DATBLZ010000056.1:0-38592 GCA_036555065.1 Gammaproteobacteria bacterium | reverse complement strand
ATCGTGGCGAAAGTCCAGGCGCGGCGAAACACGCTCGAGAGCTGAAAGTTGACGTAGAGCTCGTCGACACCGAGCGCGGGCTCACCGGGCTCATCGAGAAGACGCAGACCCCGCAAATCGGCCGACAAGACGTAAGGGTTGATGCGGACGCGTTCTATGACGATCTCGCGGCCGAGCATCGCGCCGAGGTAGTCGGGCAACGTCGAGCGCACGATCCGCGGCGCGACGAAAAACCCGAGCACGGTGTAGAGCGCGATCCCGGCGAGCGCCCAGAGGCGCCAACCACGAAGCTTCGGCATTGGCCGATTCTACTGCCGACTTGCGGTTGTCGGGCACGCGCAAGCCGCGGCGTCACGGCGCGCCGCGGCTTGGGCTTGCTGGCGCGCCAGGACAGCGCGCCACGCGGTCAGCTCAATCCCGGCCGAAGTCGGGGTGCAGTTGCCCGCGAATCTCGCCCCCGGGATTGCGCGTCGAATGGACGTTCGCGTACGCGGTGCCGGTGCGCAGCGCCAGCAAGAATTCCGCGAACTCGCCCGCCGAGACGCCTTGACCCGCGGGACCGACGACGTCGACGGCCGTGATCTCGCGCGCCGCAGCGCCCGAGTTCCCGGTACCGCAGGTCGGCGTGCCCGGCGGACCCGCAGTGGCCCCCGGCGTCCCGCAGAGCCAAACCATGATCCCGCCGTTCACGCTGTGCTGACCCAGGTGGATGTGCGCCTGCGTAACCGTGCCCTCGAGGTTCGCGAACTCGAGCTCGTAGGAAGCCAGGGTATCGTCGTGAATCACGACCTTGATCTTTCCCGTTCCCGTCGAGACGACGGCCGGCGGCTCCTGGAACCCCGTGAGCCGCGCCCGCAACGTGCGCCGCGGGTCGCGACGGTCGTCAGCGGACGCGACGATCGTCGCCGCACCTACGAGCAACAGGACACCTGCAATGATCAATCTTTTCATCGTCGCCCCTCGCCCTCGTTGTTGAGTTTGCAATCGTCCTGTGCTGTGTTCCTTGAGGTCGGGGCGAGGTTCTAAGCGGTCTCGCCGGCCGCGCGCGGCCCTCGCGCGTTGCGCCGCCCGCAGCGCTCCTGCCACACTGCGCGCCTATGGGACGAATCTTCGAAGTCCGCAAGCACACGATGTTCGCGCGCTGGGACCGCATGTCCAAGCAGTTCTCGCGCATCAACAAGGAAATCAACGTCGCCGTCAAGGCCGGCGGCGGCGATCCGCATTCGAACCCGGCGCTCCGGCGCGTGATTCAGAACGCGCGCCAGGTGAACATGCCGAAGGACAAGGTCGAGGCGGCGATCAAGCGTGCACTCGGCAAGGACGCGACGAGCTACGAGCTGATCATCTACGAAGGTTATGCGCCGCACGGCGTCGCCGTGATCGTCGAGGCCGCGACCGACAATCCGACGCGCACGGTTGCCTCGGTGCGGACGATCTTCTCGAAGCACGGAGGCAATCTCGGCACGACGGGCAGCGTTGCGTTTCAATTCCGCAAGATGGGTGTATTCCGCCTCAAGCCCGAGGGCATCGACCAAGACGATCTCGAGCTCTATCTCATCGACCACGGCCTCGACGAGATGGGCGAGAGCACGGGCGATAAGGGCGAGCCGCAGCTCGTCGCGCGCTGCTTATTCGCGGATTTCGGGCGCATGCAAGAAGCGCTCGAGAAGCGCGGCATCGTGCCGATCTCGGCTGCGCACGAATACATCTGCACGGCGCCCATCGAGCTCCCCGAAGCGCAAGCGACCGAAGCGCTCGCGCTCATCGACAAGCTCGAGCAGGACGACGACGTCCAGGCGGTATATCACTCGCTCGTCTGACGAGCCGGCGCGCGGCTAACGCGGCGCTTCTTCGACGCGTCCATCGGCGTGGCGCGCGAAGCGGCCGCGGTCACGCGCATGCACGGGGTCGTTCGCAGGAAAGGGCCACCCGCCGAACTGCGTGCGCTGGTAGTCGTAGAACGCTTGCTCGAGCTCCGCGCGCGTGTTCATCACGAACGGCCCGTACTGCGCAACGGGCTCGCCGATCGGCCGGCCTTGAAGCAGCAAGAGCTCTGCCGGACCCTCGGGCGCAGCGAGGCGGATAGTGCGATCCGCTGCGACCTCGATTGCGCCGGGTTCGCGCAGCAAGCGCGCGTCGATTTGCAGCGCCCGGCCCAAGAAGAAATAGAGTGTCCGAGTCGTGCGCCGATCGCGTGCCGGAGGCAGCGTCCACACGGCTCCGGGCGCAAGCGCGATCGACCAGATCGCAACGTCGGAGTCAGGTGTAGCAGCCCAAGAATCCGGCGGCGGTGCCGGCGCTCGAGAGTCGCCGAGCGCGCCGGCGAAAACGGTGACCTCGACACCCGCGGCGTCGGCCGGGTGCAGCCGTGGCACTTGCCGGTCCCACAGCATCGTGAAATAAGGCGCCGCGAACTTCGAGCGCGCCGGCAGGTTGAGCCAGATTTGGAAGAGCTCTAACCGGTTCGGTCGCTCCGGATCGAGCAGCGGAAACATCTCCGAATGGACGATGCCCGCGCCGGCCGTGAGCCATTGCACGTCGCCTTTGCCGAAGCGCGCGGTCGCGCCGAGCGAGTCGGAATGGTCGATGTAGCCGTCGCGCATGACCGTGACCGTCTCGAAGCCGCGATGCGGGTGTTGGGGAAAGCCCGGAACCACCGCGCCGTGGTACATGCGCCAGCCGTCCTGGCCGGCGAAATCCTGGCCGATATCGCGGCCCGCAAGCGATGCAGCCGGGCCGAGTCGCTCGTTGCCCTTGGGATAGAGGTCGACGTGGTGAACGCACGTGAGAAACGGATCCTTCGTCGGCCACGGAAAGCCGAGGGGCGCGATGTTGACGATGGAATCGGTGCTCACCCGCGAAACCCTCAGAGCATCACTGTTCGTGCGATCATAACGCGTTCAGCGCATGGAACCAGCGCGGTCTGAGCAGTTAAGCTAAGCGAATGAAATACATCGTCGAATCAGCCAAGTCGGTCGAGCGAGCCACTGCGGACCTTCAGGACGCCGTGAAGCGTAACGGTTTCGGCGTGCTCCACATCTACGATCTCAAGCAGACTCTCAAGGATAAGGGCGCGCCGATCGAGCAGGAATGCCGGATTCTCGAGGTCTGCAACCCGCAGCGAGCCCGCGAGGTTTTGAGCACCGATATGAGCATGAATCTCGCCCTGCCGTGCCGCGTTTCCGTGTACGAGGAGCATGGCCGCACCAAGATCGGCCTCATCAGCCCGAAAGAATTGCTCGCACGCCTGTCGGATTCGCCGGCCCTCGCCAATGTCGCGAGTGACGTGGAGTCGGCCATCAAGCGCATGATCGACGAGGCCAAGTAGACGCCGATTTGAGCACCCCGGCTGCCACTCCCCGCCCGGCGATCGCGCACGGGACCGCCTACGCGCTCGCGGCGCTGAGCATGGTGATTTGGAGCAGCCCGCCCGTGGTTGCGCGCGCGATCAGCAGCGGCGTGCCGCCGCTCGCTGTGTCCTTCGTGCGTTGGTCCGTGGCGCTCTTGCTGTTGGCGCCTTTCGTCGCGCGCAAGCTCCGCGGCGAATGGCCGAACCTCAGGACACATTGGCGCTCGCTGGCGCTGCTCGCCGGCTTCATGACCGTGGGAAGCACGCTGTCGGTGCTCGCGGTCTATTACACGACCGCGACGAATGCCGTCATCGTGAACGCGAGTCAGCCGGCGGTGACCGCGTTCTTCGCGTGGGTCCTGGCCGGCACGCGGCTCACGGGTCCGCAGAAAGCCGGCATTGCATGCGCGTTTCTCGGCGTCGTCATCATGATCACGCGCGCCGACTTGAGCTCGCTGCTCGAGCTTAAGATCAATGTCGGCGATCTCATCATGCTCGGCGCCGTCACGGGTTGGTCGATCTACGCGGTCCAGCTCCATCGTCGAGAGTATTTGCCGAGCGCCGAGATACTATTGTTCATCATTACGCTGACGGGCAGCCTCGTGTTGCTGCCGCTGTATATCGTCGAAGCCTCGGTCCGCGGGCCGTTCGAGCTGCGCGTGGGCGTGTTGGGCGCGTTGGTCTACCTCGCGCTCTTCCCAACGTTGCTCGCCGTTTTCACGTGGAATCTCGCGCTGCGCTCGATCGGGCCGAATCGCGCCGCCATTTTCGTCAATCTGATCCCGATCTCGGGCGCGGCGCTCGCGATGATCTTTCTCGGCGAGCGGCTCTATTTCTATCATTGGCTAGGCGCTGCGGTCGTGTTCGTCGGCATTTACTTCGCCGTGCGCCGCGCGTGAGCATTGCGTAGAATCCGCGCCATGAAAACGCTCATCGCTGCATTCTCGGTGCTCCTCGTCATCGGTGGCATTGCCACTTGGATCGTCGCCGGCCGCGCTCCGGGTCCCGTGATCGAGATCGCCGAGTCGGTCGTCGTCGGCCAAACCGGCGAGGTCGCGATCGCCATAGAGACTCCTCGCGGCGAGCTCAAGACGCTTGAAATCGCGCTGACGCAAAACGGAGCGACCTTCCCCCTTTTCACGCTCGCGGCCGACGCGGCCGCGCTCGAGCACGAGACCGACAATCGCTTGCGCCTCGTTCGGCCCGTCGGCAAGCGGCTCTACCCGGACCTCAAAGCGGGCGTTGCGAGCCTTACGGTTACGGCCGTGCGCCCGGTCCTATTCGGGCTCCGCGAGAGCGCGAGCACCGCGATGCGCGACATCGAGGTCCGGCTCACGCCGCCGCAAGTCGGTGCTGTCTCGCAGTTCCATTACATCAACCACGGCGGCACGGAAATGGTCGTTTACCGCGTCACGCCGGCGGACGCGGCATCGGGCGTTCGCGTTGGCGAGTACGAGTACCCCGGCTACCCCGCGACGGGCGCAGGCGTCGCGACCACGGACCCGAGCCTTCACGTCGCGTTTTTCGCGTTGCTCTGGGATCAAGACGTCGACACGCCAATGACGCTTTACGCCCGCGACAGCATCGGCAACGAGAGCGCCGCCAACTTCGATCATCGCGTATTCGCCAAATCGTTCCGCTCGAGCCGCATCGACGTCAGCGACGACTTTCTAGCGCGCGTCGTGCCGCCGATTCTCCAGAGCTCCCCGGACTTTCACGTCGATGACCCATCGAATCTGCTCGCCGCCTACTTGCGGATCAATCGCGACATGCGTGCCGAGAACAACGCGCAAATCAAAGCCCTCGCTGTAGAGACGGCTCCGAGGATTCTTTGGGAAGGCGCGTTCAAGCAACTCATCAATACTGCCGTCGAATCGGGATTTGCCGATCAGCGTACATACGTTCACAACGGCGAAGACATCGACCAACAGGTCCACTTGGGTTTCGATCTCGCATCGACCGTGGCGGCCCCGGTGCTCGCCGCGAACAGCGGCCGCGTCATACACGCAGGCTGGCTCGGCATTTACGGCAATTGCGTAATCCTCGATCACGGCATGGGCCTACAGTCGCTATACGCCCACTTGAGCCAGATCGAGGTCAACATCGGGGATTCCGTGACGCTGGATCAACGCCTCGGCCGCAGCGGGTCCACGGGGCTCGCGGGCGGCGATCACCTGCATTTCACGATGCTCTTGAACGGCAACGCCGTGACGCCCGTCGATTGGTGGAGCTCGCAATGGGTCGAGGACCGCGTCATGCGCAAGCTCCGCGAGGCGGAGGATCTGTAGGAGCAGATCGCGGCTAAAGCCGCTCCTACAGCCCAACCTCCGGCAACCCGACTTCCGGTTTCGTCGCGCGCAAAATCTCGGCGATAGCAACGCGGTCCGCCGGCGTGAGCCGCGCGAATGACGCACTCGTGTCGGCGCCGCTGAGGATTTCCTCGATGCGCGTGAAAACGCGTTGCTTGATCGCGTCCGGCAGCGCGTCGAACGCGCGCGAGTAGATCGCGTAGCTCAGCGGGTACTTGAACAGCCGCGTCCTGAGATCGAGCTCGCGGAGCGTCCGTCCGCGCGCATCGCGCGGCCCGCGCTGCATGAACGCTTCAGCAAATCCCGACGTCCCCCGGATTTCATCCGTAAGCTCGGCTTCGCCGCCGAGGAAGAGCGCCTCCACGAGCGGCTCGGCGATCTCGCGTACGCGCGCCGCAACATCCGTATCCGGAGCTTTGCCGCCCGGTCCCGCAAGCAGCGTGCGCGCGTCCCAGCTTGCGCGCGTAATGGCGTTCTGCACGCGCACTTGGTGCTCGAGCACGAGCAGTGCGACGATGTCGCTGCGATTGCTCACATAGGCGCTCGTGTCGAGCACCGTATCGAGGTCATCGAGATTTCCCTTGCGCAGCTCCTCGAGCCGCTCGAGCTCCGCGACCTCGTGAACGGCGATGTTTCCGAGATGCACCTGCGACCCGTGATGCCCGGAGACGTACCAACCGCCCCACCGGCTGCGCAACGGCGTCCGGTCGCTCGTCAGTATCCAGCCCTCGTGGGCGGCGATGTTGCCGTCGACGTCCGTATAGCCTGAGCCCGTGATGAACCGCGGCACGCCACCGCCGGTCAACGAGTACGAATCGTGGCAGCTCAGGCACTCGCCGAGCTTGCGCTCGAACACGGGTTCCGCGCTCTGCTCCTGGGCAACCGTGTAAAAGACCGGGCCGAGATCGGCGTCGAGCGTGGCGATCTCGAGACCCTGCCCGCCGGGCACCCATGCGACGTACGTATCGTCGTTGAAGTAGATGGCGCGCGGGTTCTCAGGGTTGATGCTTTCGGCTTGGAAGCTCGTCTTCGAGAAAACGAGTACCTGCGACTCGATGCCGATCCCGAGCGCCGCGAGCACCGAATCGAGATATCCGCGCCCGCCGTCGAAACCGAGCTTAAGCTCGCCGCGCGCAAGGCGCGCTTCGAGATCCGCGATCGCGCCCTCTGGCTGCGTCGTCGAGTAGCCGATCGCCGGATACTCCGTGTCGTATCGCGGCGCGCGGGTGCTCGCGGTATCAGTCGCGCCGGGGAATTCGCTATATACGTCCGCGCGCCGCTCGTCCGCACGCTCATGACCGAGCCACGCGACGGCAACGACGGCGATCACCGTCGCGACCGCGAGTATCGCGGCCCCGATCTTCGCGCGTCCCGGCATCAGCTTTCCACGGTCGCGATGAATCCCGCGATGCCGTTGAGCAGCATCTGCGTCGCGAGCAGCACGAGCATCATGCCCGTGAGCCGCTCGAGCGCGCGCAAGCCGCGCTCACCGAGTATGTTCATCATGAACGGTGAAGCCGTGAGGAGCGTGGTTGCGCCCAGCCACCCGAGCAAGAGCGCGATGCCCCACTCCCAAATCCGGTCGGGCTGTCGCGAGCTCATGAGCAAGAGCATCGCGATCGTCGCGGGTCCGGCGACGCCCGGCATCGCGAGCGGCACGATGAACGGATCCTCGATGATGGGTCCTTCGTCGCTATGGCGTGCCGGAAAAATCATGCGCAACGCAATGATGAACAGCAGCACGCCGCCCGCGATGCTCAGCGACGACTGGCTCAGACTCATGAACCGGAGAATCGCGTTCCCGGCGAACAGGAATAT
Organism: Gammaproteobacteria bacterium; assembly: GCA_036555065.1. GTDB lineage: Bacteria > Pseudomonadota > Gammaproteobacteria > Steroidobacterales > Rariloculaceae > DATBLZ01. Next base: position 31,116 of record DATBLZ010000056.1, on the reverse strand, counting down.
CACGAGGATGATCAGTGCAAACACGAGCTCGCGCGCGACGATGCGCGCGCGCTGATGCGCCTCGAAGCGCTTCAACACGGAGTTGAACAACGGGATGTTGCCGATCGGGTCCATGACGAAGAACAGCGTCACGGCGGCCGTGGCGATATCGCCCCAATGCATGTATTCGGCTCCTCGTGTGCCGACCGGCTAGCGCCAGGCGTCCACCGATACGGTCCAGCTCTTATTGTAGCGCCCGCCGAACATCTTCCACGCTCCCTGCGTCTCCCCGCCCGCGACGACGATCTTGATCTCGTCGGCGCCGAAGATCTCGATGAGGTCGTCGGGCGCGGCCTTGAGCCGGGCTGCGTGGGGCGCAACCCCCGCAACGGCGAGCGGGTGGAACAGCGTCTGCGTCCATTGGTTGTCCCAATACTCCCGCGCCGTGACGCGCGCGTTCGCCGCGCACCAGGCAATGAGCTTGTCCTTCGTGTCGTAGCCGAGATCGACGAAACCGCGCGCACAAAGAGGATCCATGACGATGATCGGCGGCAAATAGGGCTCCGCGGCCGCGAACTGATAGCGGAATCGCTCTTGCCAGGTCGCGCGCGGTCCGTAGCCGGCCTGCGTATACCAGCCGCCGAAGAACGACGTCGCGGTGCTGTCGGTCGGTTTGAACCCGTGCTGGACGTGCAGCGGCGCCCAGGGGCTACGCTCCTCGGCTTCAGCGAACGTCGCGCTGTAGTTGTACCAGTTGCCGAGCGTGCCCATGTAGGTGTCGCCCGGCACCGAGCCGCCTTGGAGGTTGATCGAAAGCAAATTGTACGCGCGGCCGATCGTTGCGTTCGCATGGTTGTAAGGACCGAGGGCGCCGATGCCATCGTTCATGCCGATCTCGTTGCGGATGGGCCCGTTGATCACCGAGAGCACCGCGAACGAGTTCGTGCTGCTCGAGCGCGCGGTGAGACCGCTCCCGGCGAGCGCGAGGATTACGGGCATGTACTCGGGCTTGGCGCCGGCCATCACGGCGTTGACGGCGACTTTCTCGACCGTGAACTCCCAATACTCGCGAAAGTACGTCGGCCTTAGCTTGCCGACGACCGTGTCGGCCGCGCGGCGGGTGCCCGCGAGCATGCGCGCCACGCGCTCCTCGGTCGGCAGAATGATCGGTAGATGATCCGTCCAATTGCTTTCCTCGAATTGGGCGCGGAGGTTGTCCTCAGTGTCGGGCGGCAAGAGCCTCGGCGTCGCACGCTCGAACGAAACGCCTTTCAAGTCGCTCTCGTCGAGCGGCCGAGTGAGGCCTTCGACGATTTCCTGGACGAACGGCCGTTTCGTGATTGGGTCCGCGCCATCGATGTAAGCGCGGAGCTGTTGCGCGGATTTGTCGACGATCGGCTGCGGCACGTACGCTTGGCGCGCCGTCGGCATACCGTTCGCAAGCGTGACGGAGCGCACGAGTCGCGCAAACACGTGCGTGTGGACGGCGACGGTCGGGACGCCGTCGCCCTCGAGGCCCAGTGCAAGCCCGACGACCGTCGGGCTGCAGGTGCTTCAGAGGCCGACGCCGAGGATCGCGGCGTCACCTTCCTTCGCGATGACTGCGCGCATGCCCGGATCGTCGAGCCAGCTCTCGCGCGGCTTGATGTGCCGAATCTCGACGCGCGGCAGGTGCGCCGCGAACCACTGCGCGAGCTGCTCCATGAAGAGAGCGGAGTTATCGAAAAGACAATCGACAAGATAAATGACATGGCCGTCGAGGCCCACGAGCCGCGGCGCGAGGCACTTGCCCGTGACCTTCGGCGGATAGCCGCGCGGGTCGTGGACCGTGAGCTTGCCTGTCATTCGATGCCTCCCTCAGCGGCCCGGCCAATCGCCCGTGCTCAGAAACTCATCGGCCGCAAGCGCCGCGCGTGTGCCCTCGCCGGCCGCAGCGACGGCGCGGCCCGCAGCCCCTGCGCGCACTGTGCCGGCGGCGAAGAGCCCGCGACGGCTCGCGCGCAGCGCCGCATCCGTCAACACGTGGCCGCTTGCCGTTAAGCTCACGAGACCGCCGACGAGCGCCGTGCACGGCACGAGGCCAATGTAGACGAAAACGCCGGCGGCCTCCAATTCGTGCTCGTCCCCGGTCCTCGCCCGTACGCGCGCGCCACTCACGACATCGGTGCCGAGCACTTCGACGATCTCACTGTCGGCGCGAAAGTCGATCTTCGGGTGCGTCTCGGCTCGCGCACGAAACGAGCGCTGCGCCGTAAGCTCAGCGCCGCGATGCACGATCGTCACGCCGGCCGCGTGCTGGGCCAGCGTCAACGCCTCCTGCAGCGCGGAATCTCCGCCGCCGGCGACGACGACGCGCCGATTCCGCAACAGCGGCGCATCGCAGCTTGCGCAATGGCTCACGCCTTTGCCTTTGAGCCGTTCCTCGCCGGGCACGTTCAGGGCTTTAAGCGACGTGCCGGTCGCCAGGATCACCGCGCGGGCGGCGAACTCGCCGTCGGCGGAACGTACCTGCCATTGATCCCCCGCCGACTCGAGCGTGGTCGCGGCGCCCATCGTGAGCTCGGCGCCGGCGGCAACCGCTTGCTCTTGCGCCATGGGACAGAGGTCATACCCTGGGACGCCGTCGGGAAAGCCGGGATAACCCTCGACTTTCTCGATGCTCAAGAGGTGCCCGCCGAGCACGTCGCCGGTGATCACGAGCGTCGAGCGGCCGAGCCGGGCGCATGCAAGCCCCGCCGTGAGCCCGGCAATGCCCCCGCCGACGACGGCGATCTCGAAGTCCTTACCCATGGGCGTCGAGCCTAGCGGAAGAATCCGAGGATTTGCAGCCCCTCCACAGGTAGAATCAGCGCCAGGCCATTGAATTCCAAGAAAATGCCGCGCGACCTCCGCCGCCAACTTCCCGCCGTCGACGAGTGGCTGTCGTCCGCGCACGGGCGCGCGCTCAGCGCCGAATACTCCCGCGCGGAGGTCGCCGCCGTGCTGCGGGACCACCTTGCGTACTACCGGCAACGATTGGCCGATGGAACCGCGGGTTTGCCGGCCTTCATGAGCGCCGACTATGCGGCGCGCTTGCGCGCCGACCTTTTGCGCCGGCGGCTCCCGAGCTTGCGCCCGGCGATCAATGCGACCGGAATCGTCGTCCACACGAACTTGGGCCGTGCGCCGCTCGCGCCCGAGGCGCTCGCGGCGCTTGCCGCGGTCGCGCGCGGGTACTCGACGCTCGAGATCGATCTCGCGACCGGCAAGCGCGGCTCGCGGCATCGGCACGTCGCGGCGCTGCTTGCGGAGCTCACGGGCGCCGCTGCCGGAATTGCCGTCAACAACTGTGCAGCCGCCGTCGTGCTCGCGCTCAACACGCTCGCACGCGATGCCGAAGTCGTGGTCTCGCGCGGCGAGCTCATCGAGATCGGGGGCTCGTTCCGCATGCCGGATGTGATTGCCGAGAGCGGCGCCGGCATGATCGAGGTCGGCACGACCAACAAAACGACGCTCGCCGACTACGCGAGCGCCATCACTGCAAACACGCGCGCGCTGCTCGTGAGCCACTCGAGCAACTACCGAATCGTCGGCTTCACGGCGAAGCCGACACTGGCCGAGCTCGCAGCGTTGGCGCACGAGCACGGGGTCGCGCTCATTCACGATTTGGGCAGCGGTGCGCTCGTCGAGCTCCGTGTCGGCGACGGCGCGACGGAGCCCACGGTCGCGCAAAGCATCGCCCAAGGCGCAGACCTCGTTCTCTTCAGCGGCGACAAATTGCTCGGCGGGCCGCAGGCGGGGCTCATCGTCGGCCGCGCCGATCTCATCGAGAAGGTGAAGCGCAATCCACTCGCGCGCGCGATGCGTATCGACAAGCTCTCGCTTGCGGCGCTCGCGGCGACGCTCGCACTCTATCGTCCGCCGCATGATCCGTACGAGCGTGTGCCGGTGTTGCGCATGCTCAGCGAGCCCAAGGCAAGCGTCGCGCGGCGCGCAACGCGGCTCGCGCGCGCGCTGCGCAAGAACCCGCGCCTCGCGGTCGAGCTCGGGGACGACGTGAGCTACGCAGGCGGCGGCGCGTTGCCGCTCGAGCAATTGCCGACGCGCATCGTGCGCCTGCGCTCTCTGGACATGACGGCGACGGAGGTCCTACAGCGCTTGCGCGCGGCGGATCCGCCCGTGATCGCGCGCATTGCAGACGAGACGGTCATTCTCGATCCGCGCACGGTTCCCTCCGCCGACACGCCCAAGCTCGTTGCCGCGATCGTTCGCGCCGTGACATGAAGCGTGAGCTCGCGGTCGGCGTCATCGGCCACGTCGACCACGGTAAGACAGCGCTCGTCGAAGCCCTGACCGGAACGTCTACGGATCGCCTCAAAGAAGAGCGCGAGCGCGGCATGTCGATCGTGCTCGGGTTCGCGCACCTGACGACCGACACGGCCGTCATCGATCTCATCGACGTTCCGGGGCATGAGGCGTTCGTACGGGCGATGATCGCGGGCGCGACCGGGTTCGACGGCGTGGTCCTCGTCGTCGCGGCCAACGAGGGCGTCAAGCCACAAACCCGAGAACATCTCGCGATCGCGCGTCTGCTCGACATCCGCCGCGGGATCGTGGTGCTGACCAAGACCGATCTCGTCGCGCCTGAGCAGACGGCTACCGTCGCCGCGGAGCTGCGGGCGCTCACGGCCGGAACCTTTCTCGACGGCGCGCCGCTCCTCATAGCATCGATTAAAGAGGCGGCAAGCATCGCCGCCGTTCGCGCCGCGCTCGAGACGCTCGCGAGCACGCCAATGACGCGCCCGTCGGGTCGGGCGTTCTTTTTGCCCGTGGATCGGGTATTCACCCTGCGGGGCTTCGGCGTCGTCGCGACCGGGACTCTGCGCGGCGGGACACTCGCGACCGGAGACTCGGTCACGGTCATGCCGCGCGAGCTGACCGCGACCGTCCGGGGTCTGCAGCGTCACAATCGCGAGGTCGCCGAGGCGCTGCCGGGCCAGCGCGTCGCCGTGAACCTCCGCGGCATCGAGCGCAGCGAGCTCGCGCGCGGCGACGTGCTCGCGGCGCCCGGGGCACTGCGACCCACGCGCTGTGTCGACGCGGATCTGCAGTTGCTCAAGGATGCGCCTGACGCGCTCGCGAACGGCCGCCGAGTGCGAATTCTCACGGGCGCGACCGAAGCGCTCGCGCGCGTGCGGCTCCTCGACACGGAAACCCTTGCTCAGGGCGCGACGGGCTTCGTGCAGCTGCGCACCGAGAAGCCGCTCGCAACGCGCGCAGGCGAACGGTATCTCTTACGCGCGTACTCCCCAATGCGCACGCTCGGCGGCGGGCGGATCCTCGACACGCAGCCGCGGCGCCACCGCCGCTTCGATTCGGCCGTGCTCGAGCAACTCAGAGGCCGCGCCGCCGGGGACCTCAAGCGCGTTCTCGGCGATGCGCTCGCCGCCGCCGGCATCAAGGGAATCGCCTGCCGCGCGACGGCCGCGTCGCTCGGTCTCTGCGACTCTGAGCTGCGGTCACAGCTCGACGCCCTCGCGGCCGTTCCCGCGGGCGATGACCGCGTGATCGCCGAAGCCGTCTGGACGACGCTGCTCGCGCAGATTCTTGCAGGCATCGACGAATTCCACGCGCGCCACCCGCGCGAGCTCGGTATCGCCGCCGAGGCGTTGCGGCGGCAATGCACGCCCGTGCCCGATCCGGCGTTGTTGCGGCTCGCGCTCGGGGCGCTCGCGCGCGATCGCAAGATCGAGACCGTCGGTGATGCGCTGCGCCGAACCGGCTTCACCGCAGAGCTCGAGTTCAACGTCGAGGAGCAACGCATCGTCGACGTGATCGAGAAGGCCTTCCGCACGGCCGGTCTCGAGCCGCCGTCACCCGAGACCGTGTTAGGCCGCGACGCGCGTGCCAAGACTCTCTATAAGCTCCTACTCGAGCGGGGCCGCCTGGTTCGACTCAGCACCTACGCCCGCGGCACGGAGATCGTCCTGCACGCGGATACGCTGACGCGCGTTCAGCGCGAGCTCGCCGGCCGCTATCCGCACCCGCGACGTTTCACGATTGCAGAGGCCCGCGATCTGCTCGGGACGACGCGCAAGCACGTGACTCCGCTGATGGAGCATCTCGATGCCACGGGTTTTACAATTCGTATCGGCGACGTGCGCCAATTGCGCGCACCGTGAACGCGTGCGCAGCTCACGGCACAGGAGGCGAACGGAGTCTGGTGACTCTCCTGGTCTTCAAAACCAGCGGCTCGGCGACCCCGAGCGGTGGGTTCGATTCCCATCCGCCTCCGCCACGCACCTAGAAACCGAGCTTCGCGAGCGTATCCGTTATATCGCTCAGGATGCTCGCGAAGCGCGGGTGTGCGGCTTCGAACTTGAGCGTCGCCCCCTCGACGCGCTTGCGCAGCGATTTGTAGTCTGGCTCGCCCGTATCGAGCGCTCCATCGATATCTTCGGCCAACGCGTCGAGCAGCTTACGCGTGTCCGGATCCAGCGCCTTCGCCGCGGCGAGCTCGCGACGTAACGCAACTAAATGTGTCTTTAACGATTTCGTAGACATCGCCGTCGGCGACCGATGCTCTTTCAGTAGATACTAGTGTAGCCCGGTCTCCTGCAACGTGTCCTATGACGCAGCCGTGCGCGTCTACTCATCGCGCAGCGCGGCAGCTGCGACGTCAATCTGCTCGTCCGGCTGCACCATGCGCATCCGGAACGGCGCACTATCGACGACGGCCAAAATCAACTCTGAGAACCGATAGTCCTCGCGCTCTACGCGCCGGACGATCCCGCGTACCGTCGGCATGTCGGCATAGCCGAGGCCGCGACCGAGCGCATAAGTCAGCAACTTCTCGGCGACGACGCCGACGAACTGGGCGCGTCTTGCAACGAGCGCTGCGCGCAACGAGACCGGACCGTTGACGGGCGTCCCGTCGGCGAGCTGCCCGGAGGCATCGATGGTCCCGCCCGGCTCGTGCGTGCGCCAGCGCCCCACGGCGTCGAAGTTCTCGAGCGCGAGTCCGAGCGGATCGAGCACGTCGTGGCACGTCGCGCAGACCGGATTATCGCGGTGCGCCGCCAACCGCTCGCGCAACGACCGCGCTTCGAGACGCGGGTCGTTCTCCGCGAGCGTTGGCACGTTCGGCAGCGGCGGCGGCGGCGGCGTGCCGAGCACGTTTTCCATGATCCATTTGCCGCGCAGCACGGGCGACGTGCGATTGGGATAAGAGGTGACGGTCAGAATGCTCCCCTGGCCGAGCAGGCCGCGGCGGTTCGGGTCGGCGAGCGTGACGCGCCGGAAGTGGCTGCCGTAGATGCCCGGAATGCCGTAGTGCTGCGCGAGCCGCTCGTTCAAGAACGTGTAATCGGCATCGAGGAGATCGGTGACGCTTCTGTCTTCCTTCACGATGCTCGCGAAGAAGAGCTCGGTCTCGGTGCGCAGCGCGCGCCGCAAGTTCTCGTCGAAATCCGGGAACGTCGCGACGTCGGGCCGCGCGCTCTTCAAGTTGCGCAGGAACAGCCATTGGCCCGCGAAATTCTCGACGAGCGCGTCCGCGCGCGGGTCCGCGAGCATGCGGCGCACTTGCTGCGCGTAGACGTCGGCGTCGCTGAGCTGCCTTTGCTCCGCGGCCGCGAGAAGCTCCTCGTCCGGCAAGCTGCTCCAGAGGAAGAAAGCCAACCGCGACGCGAGCGCCAAATCGTCCACAGGGTAGACCGTGCCGGGCGCCGCGTCCGCCGGATCCGTTTCGCTGCGAAACAGAAACTGCGGACTCGTCAACAGCACGCGCAGAGCGCTTTGAATTCCCGTCTCGAACGTGCCCCGCGCGCGCCCGCTTTGATAGAAGCCGAGCAGCGTGCCGAGCTCGTCCTCGGCAACGGGCCGCCGGTACGCAAGCCGCGCGAGCCGCCCGAGAATCTGCTCGGCGCACGGCAGCTCCTCGGCCTCGCCGGCCGGGCGGCACGTGAAGATTCGCCCGCGACTCGGCGTCTCGCCGGGCCCCGTTGCATCCTCGGGTCCTGCGATCGTCACGTAATCGACGAGAGGCAATCCATTCATGTCCTGCAGATCGAGATCGCGGGTATGCAACTCGAGCGGCTCGTGGGATTCCGCGGCATTGCGCGCGATGAACGCAACGCCGACGGCGTGCGGGCCGGCGCTCACGAACACGCGTGTGCGTAACCGCGCATCGATTGCGTTGGCGGTCGCGGCGAAATTCTCGTCGGACGCCGCGTTGTCGGCCTCGCCGCCGACGCCGGCGCGGAAAACGCGTTCGTCATCGATCGTGATCTCGAGCTCGTGCGGCCATTCGAGACCGGTCATGTAGCCGACGATGTTGCGCGTCAAGAAGACGCTGAAGTCGTACTGCGCATCGAGGGGAAAGTAGTGCTCGATGAGAATGCCGCCGCGCGTACCGAGCGGCAGGCCCTCGATGTGCCCGCCCTGCGCGAGATCGGGCGGCACGCGAAATACACTGCTGACCAATGGCGCTGCGGGATCGCCGACCGCGAGGCTCGCGATTTTCGCGGACGCGTCGAGGTATTGCTCGAGCAGCGAAGGCGAAACACGCAGGATGTCGGCGATGTTGTCGAAACCGTAGCCTTCGTCGTCGGCCGGCAAGAGCTCCGTGACGTCGACCTCAAGCGCCAGGAGATCGCGAATCGCATTGCCGTACTCGGTGCGGTTCAGGCGATGAATCGGCGCCCGGGCCAACGTCGGATGCAGCGCGGCCGCCGCGTCGAGCGAGGTCTCGAGGTACGCCACGAAGTCGTCGACCGTTTCGCGATCGGGCTGCGGCCCGCCCGGCGGCGGCATGAGCTCGCCGCGCAGCTTGCGGATGACCTTCTCCCAGATTTCGGCATCGGCGCCGACGTTCACGAGATCGCGCCGCTCGAGCACGAGGTCCCCCTCGCGGTCGACCTCGTTGTGGCAATCGAGGCAAAACCGACCAATGGTCTCCGTATGCCGTGCTGCGAGCTCTTCGGGCGACGGCTGGCAAGCGGCCAGCAAGAGGGCCATCGCGGAGCAAGCGGCGGCTGCTGAGCTGCGCTTCACGAATTGTCCAGACAACGTCCCTGCACCTTAGTTCTCATTCGAAACGCACAGTTTACCGTGAACGTCGGCGGCGCCGACCGATAACAGCTTTGCGAACGCATATCCGTTGCTCGTAGCCTTCAGGTCTTAGGGCTCAGGGAGACCTCGTGAGGCTGCGAATAGCCAGTGCGAGCAGAGCTTTCGAATCACTGAATGACCGAGGTTAGATCGCGCGTAGCACGGCGCTCAAGCTCTCGCGCGCGTCGCCGAACAGCATGTACGTGTTCTCTTTGTAGAAGAGCGGATTCTCGACTCCGGCGTAGCCCGTCGCCATGCTGCGTTTCAGCACGATCGTCGCTTTGCCCTTCCACACCTCGAGCACAGGCATGCCGGCAATCGGGCTCTCGGGCACTTCTTGAGCGGAAGGATTCACGATGTCGTTCGCACCGATGACGATCGAGACGTCGACGTCCGGAAAGTCCTTGTTGACCTCGTCCATCTCGAAAACGATGTCGTAGGGGACATTCGCCTCGGCGAGCAACACGTTCATGTGGCCCGGCATCCGTCCGGCGACGGGATGAATGCCGAAGCGCACTTTGACGCCTTTGGCTTCTAGCGCTTTCGTGAGCTCGAATACCACGTGCTGCGCCTGCGCAACGGCCATTCCGTAGCCCGGCACAATCATGACCTCTTTGGCCTCGCGCAGCATCTGCGCCGCTTCAGCGGCCTCGATCGGCCGCACTTCGCCGTGCACTTCCGCGCTCCCCGCGGTGCCCGCCGCCGTGCCGAACCCGCCGGCGATGACCGCGAGGAACTTGCGATTCATCGCGCGGCACATGATGTAGCTCAGGATCGCGCCGCTCGAGCCGACGAGCGCGCCCGTGACGATCAACAAGTCGTTGCTGAGCATGAAGCCCGTGGCCGCCGCCGCCCAGCCCGAGTAGCTATTGAGCATGGAAATCACCACGGGCATGTCGGCGCCGCCGATCGCCATGACCATGTGGATACCGAACACGAGCGCAATCGCGCTCATGATCACGAGCGGCGTGAGCCCTGCGCCGGCCGCTGACTCGACGACGAAGACCCCGCCGAGCCAGAGCGCGGAAATCAGTAACGCGAGATTGAGCCAATGTCGGCCCGGCAGCACGAGCGGTTTGCCGCTGATTTTGGCGCTGAGCTTGCCGAACGCGATCACCGAGCCCGAGAAGGTCACGGCGCCGATGAGCACTCCAAGATACGTCTCGATGTCGTGGATCGTGCGCTCGACGCCGGCGAGCTCAACCGCAGGATCCATGAAGTTCGCGAAACCCACGAGCATCGCCGCAAGCCCTACGAGGCTGTGAAGAATCGCGACGAGCTCCGGCATCTGCGTCATCTGGACGCGCCGCGCGAGCACGAGCCCGATCGCGCCGCCGACGGCCAGCGCCCCGAGCAGCAGCGCGTAGTTGGCCGTAACGACTCCGATGACTGTCGCGAGCAGCGCGATCGTCATGCCCACGATGCCGTAGACGTTGCCGCGCCGCGCGCTCTCGGGATGGCTCAGGCCACCGAGCGCGAGGATGAAGAGCATCGCGGCGCCGATGTATGCAGCAGTGACCACGCCTACGGACATCCAGACTCCCAAGATCGCGGCTGAAGCCGCTCCTACTTACGGAACATCGCGAGCATGCGGCGCGTGACGGCGAAGCCGCCGGCGATATTGATGCTCGTGATGAGCGCCGCGACACCCGCAAGCCACATGATCAACGCGTCTTGCGAGCTGATCTGCAGGAGCGCGCCGATGATGATGATGCTCGAGATCGCATTCGTGACGCTCATGAGGGGCGTGTGCAAGGCCGGCGTCACGTTCCAGACGACCATGTACCCGACGAAGCACGCGAGCACGAAGACCGTGAAGTGCGCCATGAACGACGGCGGCGCGAACTGCCCGAGTCCGAGCAGCGCGAGTCCGCCGATGCCGAGGAGCACGAGGGGCCCAATCCACGCGGGACGTTTCGCCGCCCCGACCGCGGGCGTCGCGGGCTTCGCTGCCGGTTTCGCGGCGGGGGCCGCGGAGATCTTCGGCGGCGGTGGTGGCCACGTGATCGTTCCTTCCTTCACTACGGTCGCGCCGCGCACGACCTCGTCGGCCATGTCGACGACGAGGACGCCGTTCTTTTGCGGACACATATCGCCGAGCAAATGCCGCAAGTTGGTTGCATAGAGCTGGCTCGATTGCGCCGCGAGCCGGCTCGGCAAATCCGTGTAGCCGATGATCGTGACGCCGTGCTTGACGACGCGCTCGTTGGGCAGCGTCAGCGCGCAGTTGCCGCCCTGCTCCGCGGCAAGATCGACGATCACGCTGCCGGGCCGCATCGCTTCGACCATATCAGCCGTGATGAGCTTCGGCGCCGGCTTTCCCGGGATCAGCGCCGTCGTGACGATGATGTCGACTTCCGCGGCCTGTTTTCGAAACAGCGCCATCTCGGCGTCTATGAACTCCCTGCTCATGACCTTGGCATACCCGCCGACGCCGCTGCCCTCTTCCGCGAAGTCGAGCATCAGAAACTCCGCGTCCATGCTCTCGACCTGCTCCTTGACCTCGGGGCGCGTGTCGAACGCGCGCACGATCGCGCCCATGCCTTTCGCAGTGCCGATCGCGGAAAGGCCCGCGACTCCCGCGCCGATGACGAGCACTTTGGCCGGCGGGATCTTGCCGGCGGCCGTGACCTGGCCGCGGAAGAATCGCCCGAAGCTCTGGGCCGCTTCGACGATCGCGCGGTAACCGGCGATGTTCGCCATAGAGCTCAGCGCATCGAGCTTTTGCGCGCGCGAGATCCGCGGGATGCTGTCCATCGCGAGCGCCGTGACGCGCTGCGCCGCGAGCCGCTGCAGCAAATCCGGATTCTGCGCCGGCCACAAGAATGAGATCAGCACTTGACCGGGCTTGAGAAGCTCCACTTCGTCGTAGCCCTGCGCGACGTGCTTTTGCGGCGCGCGCACCTTGAGAATGATGTCGGCCGAGGCGAAGAGCTCGCGCGCGCGCGCGGCGATCGAGGCGCCGGCCTCGACATAGGCGCGGTCGGAATAGCTCGCGGCCGCACCGGCGTCGGCCTGAATCGCAACGTCGAAGCCGAGCTTCTTGAGATGTGCAACGACTTCCGGCGTCGTCGCGACGCGACATTCCCCCGGAAAAACCTCCGTCGGCACGGCTATTTTCATGGCGCGCGATTATATCCGCCCGACGCGCCCCACGAGATCAAAAACCACGAGCTTGGTCTCCGCATCAGGCCACGATTCCGCTAGCGCGCGGTCGAGCGCCGGCATCGGGTCAGTGCCGCGCACGGCGAGATAACGCCTATAGGCCGACCATGTGCGCAAGTAGTCGAGGAACCCGGCACGCGTCCAATAGTGCGTCGCGGCGAATCCCGGCCATGCGACCTCGGCGAACGGAAACTCGATTGTCCGGTAGTGCTCGAGGATCACGCGATTGCCCTGCGCCCAATAGGGCTCGATCGGCCCGAGCAACCGTTTTGCGACGACCCGATCAATCTCGGCGTCTATCCGGCAGTACGAGTAGCCCCAGATCGCGATCACGGTGCCGGGCGCCGTGACGGTCCGCAAGCCTGCATAGAACTTCGCAAGATCGAACCAGTGCGCCGCTTGCGCGGCCGTGACGAGATCGAACCGCGAGTCCGCAAACGGCAGCGCCTCGGCCGTGCCGACTCGGTAGTCGACGCGCGGGTGCGGCAGGGCTGCGGCAATTTGCTCGGGGCTCGAGTCGAACGCCGCGACATGGGCGAAATAGCGCGCGAGGTCGACGGCAGCCTGGCCATTGCCCGTCGCGCAGTCGAGCGCCCAGTCGTGCCGCAAGCACAACGACGCCAAGTAGGCGAAAAGCGCGTCCGGATACGTAGGCCGCGAAGCGCGGTAAGCGTCGGCCGCGGCGCCGAAGGTGTCTTTGTTCTCCATCAGGTCCCGAAGATCGCGACTAAAGTCGCTCCTACAAGGCGTCGCCACGCTTGGCTGGCACGTGCTCGCGCAGGTAGCGCCACAACGTCGCGGCCACGAGCGCGTGATCGATACGATTCTCGCGCAACAGCTCCTCGAGCTCCTTGAGCGGAACCAACACCGCTTCGGTATGCTCCGTGTGCTCGTTCTTGATGCCCGCGACGCGCTCGACGTCGAGCGCATAGAACGAGTGCAAGCGATTCGTGAACAAAGCCGGGTTCGGATTCATTGCGCCCATCGGCTGGACAGTTTTCGCGGCGTACCCCGTCTCCTCGAGACATTCGCGTGCGGCTGCGGCTGCCGGGTCTTCGCCGGCATCGAGAAGGCCGCCGGGAATCTCCAACGTGATCGTGCCCGAGCCCGCACGGTACTGCCGGACCATGACGACCTCTCCCGCGGCGGTGATCGGAATGACCTGGACCCAATCCACCGAACGGATTTGAGCGAAGTCGTGTGCAGCGCCGGTGTGCGGCGAGACTGCTGTGCTTCGGTAAACCTGGAAGATGCGGCAATCGAGCAGCTGCTGGCTGCCGATTTCCCGCCAAGGCTTGGCGTGGCTCAATCGGGCTCCCTTTCGTCGAACGCGCTGTCGGCGGCTAGGCGGTACCGAGCTGATATATCAGAAGAGCGCCGGTGTATCCAAGCACCGTCATATAGGTCCATGCGAACAACGGCCAGCGCCAACTGTTCGTCTCGCGGCGGATCACTGCAAGCGTCGCCGCGCATTGCAGGCACCACGCATAAAAGATCAGAAAACCCAGCACCATCGGCAGCGTGAAGACCACGCGGCCGTCAGGCCAGGTCGCGGCCGCCAAACGCGCGGCCAGGCTCCCTTCGTCGGCTTCGGACCCGACGGCGTAAATCGTACCGAGAACCGCGACGACGACCTCACGCGCCGGGAAGCCCGCGATCACGGCTGCCGAGACTCGCCAATCCCAGCCGAGCGGCGCAAACACGGGCGCAACGGCATGACCCGCACGGCCGAGCCAACTCTGCGCCAGGTGCGCGGCGGCCGCCTCGTTGTCGATTTCGGCAAGGCGCTGCTCGAGCTCGACTCCGGTCAGCGTTACAGTCGCCTCACCGGCCGCTGCGACGCGTTGCGCATCGATTTCTTCCGAGCGCGGAAAGTACGCGAGCACCCAGACGACGACGGCGACGGCAAAGATCACCGTGCCCGCTCGACGCAAGAACACTTTGACGCGATCGAGGAGCTTCACGACCACGGTACGCACGTTCGGCAACCGGAATTCCGGCAACGCCAGCACAAACGGCGGATTTTTTCCGCGCAGCAGCGAGCCACGGAGCGCAAGCGCCGTCGTGACCCCGCCGAGTATACCGAGCACATAGAGGCCGAAGAGCACGAGCCCCTGTAGATTCAGGAAAACCACGTCGCGCGCCGGCACGAACGCCGCAATGAGGAGCGCATAGACGGGCAGGCGCGCCGAGCACGTCATGAACGGCGCGGCGAGAATCGTCGCGATTCGATCGCGCCGGCCGGGAATCACGCGCGTCGCCATGATCGACGGAACGGCGCAAGCGAAGCTCGACAAGAGCGGAATCACGGATTGGCCGGAAAGACCGATCGAGCGCATTGCGCGATCGACGAGGAACGCGGCCCGCGCGAGGTAACCCGTGTCCTCCATCAAAATGATGAATAGAAACAAGATCAAGATCTGCGGCAAGAAAACGATGACGCTGCCGACGCCGGAGATGACCCCGTCGACGAGGAAGCTAGTCAGCGCGCCCGGCGGCAGCGCCGCGGCCACGGCTGCCCCGAGACCACTGACCCCGGCATCGATGAGATCCATGAAGACCGTAGCCCAGCCGAACACGGCCTGAAACACGATCGCCATCGTGGCGATGAAGAGTACCGTTGCCGGCCACGGCTGGTTGATCCATTCGACGAGCGCGGCGCCGCGCCCTTGAACCGTTCGGCCGCGCGTCTGCACGTCGGCGAGGACTTGCCGAATCCAGCGGTAGCGGCGCCGTGCCTCGGCCGCGAGCGGCGGATCGGAGCCGAAGAGCTGCGCGCGCAGAGCTTCGAGGTGCGCACGTGCCGGCGGCGCGAGCAGCGGCGCAGCCGCAGTCTCGCCGTTCCCGTTCGCGCCCTCGATGAGCAGGCGTTCGATTTCCACAGGCTGGAGCCCTGCGCCCTTCGCGCCCAGTTCTGGCTCGAGCGCCGCGACCGACTGCTCGAGCTCGGGCCAGACATGCGGAACCTTCGGCGCCGGCGCTTCGCCCAACTTCGCGAGCGCGGCCTTGAGCGGCTCGAACCCGCGGCCCGTCGTCGCGACGACGGGAAACACGGCCACGCCGCCCAAGTGTCGACCCAAACGCTCCGCGTCGATCTGGATTCCTTCTTTGTGCGCGGCATCCGCCATCGTCAACGCGACCGCCAGCGGCCGGCCGAGCTCGACGAGCTGCTGGAGCAGGTACAAACCTTGGTACAGATGAGTCGCATCGACGACGGCCAGAATCCCATCGGGCCGGGGTGTGCCGAACACGCGGCCCAGCAACACGCCCACGGCGATCCGCTCGTCCATCGAGTTCGGGCTCAGCGAGTAGGTTCCGGGCAAATCGATGAGATCGATCCCCTTGCCCCCGAGGGTCGCGCGCCCCACGCGTCGCTCCACCGTAACGCCGGGGTAGTTCGCGGTCCGTTGGTTCATGCCCGTGAGCCGATTGAACAGCGAGCTCTTCCCCGAGTTCGGGTTGCCGACGACGGCAATCGTCGCGCTCGCCCGTCGCCGCACGGCGAGATCGCTCGCCGGAATGCTGACTTCCGGGTGGCTGCTCATGGGCGCGTGGGTTTCGGCCCGCCGGAAATCGCGGCTAAAGCCGCTCCCACGGGCCTGACCTGAAAGTGCTTTGCCTGCTCGCGGCGCAGCGAGATCGCCGCGCCGAACACGCGAAACTCGAGCGGATCGCCGCCGAGCGAAGCCCGCACGAACGTGAGCTCCGCACCTTCCACCAACCCAAGCACCATGAGTCGCTGCACGGTGGGGTCGCTCGTCGCGATCCGCGCGATCGTGACCTGATCCCCCGGCTTGAGATCCGCCAACGTCATTGGGCCCGCCGCGCTAAACGTAAATGATAATCGTTATTATATACGATCAGGCGAACGGGTGCTTGCGGATGACGATGGCCTCGCGGCTCGGCCCCGTGGAGACGATGTCGACGGGCACGCCGACGAGGTCCTCGAGCCGGCTTAAGTACTGTTGCGCCGCGCGCGGTAGCTTCTCGTATGTCGTCACGCTGGCGCTGGGCTCGCTCCAGCCCGGCACGGTCTCGTAAACGGGCGCGCAATCGGGCAACGAGCTCCCGAGCAGCGGCGGCGCGTCGGACGTCTCGTTGCCGAGCCGATAGCCGACGCAGATCTTGATGTCGGGAAGCCCATCGAGCACGTCAAGCTTGGTCACGCAGAGGCTCGTGAGGCCGCTCATGAACGCTGCGCGGCGCGCAAGCACGGCATCGAACCATCCGCAGCGCCGCGCTCTCCCCGTCGTCGCGCCGAACTCGTTGCCGACCTTCGACAAGTGCCGCCCCACCTCATCGTCGAGCTCGGTCGGAAACGGCCCGGCCCCGACGCGCGTCGCGTACGCCTTAACGATCCCGAGCACACAGTCGATCGCCCCGAGACCAATGCCGGTGCCCGAGAGTGCGCCGCCGACCATCGTGTTCGACGACGTCACGAACGGATACGTGCCGAGGTCGATATCGAGCATCGCGCCCTGGGCGCCTTCGAAAAGCGTGTTGCCGCCGCGCGCGTGCAGCGCGCGCAGGAATTCGGTGACGTCGACGACGAGCGGCTTGATGCGCTCGCCGAGCTCGAGAAGCGTCGCGAGCTCGCGCTTCGGATCGATGGCCGCCGCGCCGTAGTAGCGCTCGAGCAGAAAGTTGTGCAGATCCAAGAGCTCGCGGAGCCTGTCCTCGAGCGCCGGCGGAGCGAAGAGGTCGCCTATTCGCAGCGCCCGCCGCGCGATCTTGTCTTCGTACGCCGGGCCGATGCCGCGCCCCGTCGTGCCGATCGCGTGTTTGCCTTGCTTCTGCTCGCGGGCCCTATCGAGCGCCATGTGCGACGCGAGGATCAATGGGCACGCGGGTGAAACCTTAAGCCGCCTTTCGACGGGCACGCCGCGCGCGATCAGCGTATCCATCTCTTCGATGAGCGCCGCCGGCGAAACCACGACGCCGTTACCGATGAGGCACGTGACGCCGTCGCGCAGGATCCCCGACGGGATCAAGTGCAATACAGTTTTCTCGCCGTTGATAACGAGCGTATGCCCGGCGTTGTGCCCGCCTTGGAAGCGCGCCACGGCGTCGGCGCGCTCGGCGAGCACGTCGACGACGGCCCCCTTGCCTTCATCGCCCCACTGCGTGCCGATAACGACGACGTTGCGTCCCATTTATGCCCTCACGGTGAACAGAAGCACCAGTCCCGCAACGGCGATCACCAAGCCGAAACTCCGCAACTGCTTATCGTCGAGCTTCGCGAGCGCGGCGAGCCCGCGGCGCCACGCCTGCGGTGCAGCGAACGGCAAGAGGCCCTCGAGAATCAGATACAAAGCCAGGCCCGCAAAAAGATCCGCCCAAGCCACCGCATGAGCCTCCGAAATTGAGGATTCCCTTAGTTCGAGACGGCCGCGTTACCGAGCTGATTCTTAAGATAACGGAAGAAATCGCTATCGGGCTGCAGCACGAGCACGTCCTGCTCGCCGCCGATTGCCTCGCGATAGGCCGCCATGCTTCGGTAGAAACCGTAGAACTGCGGGTTCTGCGTGTAGGCGCGCGCATAGATCTCCGCGGCCCTTGCGTCCCCTTCGCCGCGAATCCGCTCCGCGTCGCGATAAGCTTCGGCCTGAATTACGGTCTGCTGTCGGTCCGCCTCAGCCTGGATCCGCAACCATTCTTCCTCGCCCTCGGCGCGCAGCTGCGCAGCCGTACGCGCACGCTCCTCGCGCATGCGGCCGTAGACGGACTCGCTGACCTCGTCGGCAAGATCGATGCGTTTGACGCGCACGTCGACGACCTCGATACCGAGCGCCGGTGACCGGCTGCGCGCCTCGATGAGCATTTGGTCCATGAGCGCAGAGCGCTCCGCAGAGACGACTTCCTGGACGCTGCGGCGGCTGATCTCGGCCTTGATTCCTTCCTTGACGATCGCCGACAACCGCTGGATAGCCGCGTCTTCGCCGCCGGGCACCGCCCGATAGTACTGTGCCGGGTCGACGATTCGCCAGGTGACGAAATAGTCGACGATGAGATTCTTTTTCTCTCCCGTGAGAAACTTCTCTTCAGAGTTCTCGTACGTGAGGATTCTGTTCGGGAACTTGTAGACGTCTTGAACGAACGGCATCTTGAAGTGCAGCCCCGGTGCGTAGTTCGACCCGATGATTTCGCCGAACTGGAGTTTGAGCGCATGCTCGCGTTGGTCTACAGCAAAGACGGACGCCCGTACGACGAGGACGAGAACGACCACCATGACGATGAGCAGATTGATTCTCGGGCTCATGCTATTTCACCGTGACCCGCGCTCTCTGAGGTCGCGAGGCTCGGCGTTGCTCGAGAGAGGTACGGGGTTCGATGGGCGATCCCCAGTGCTGCCCGACGAGCGCCTCATGAGCTGATCGAGCGGCAAGTACAGAAGGTTGTTGCCGCCGTCGGTATCGACGAGCACCTTGGTCGAGCTCGCGAGTACGTCCTCGAGCGTCTCGAGATAAATTCGCTCGCGCGTGACGTCGGGAGCCTTCTCGTACTGCACGAGAATCTGCACGAACCTGTCCGCCTCGCCTTCGGCATTCGCGATGACGCGCTCGCGATAAGCCTCGGCTTCCTGGAGCTGGCGGGCCGCGGCACCCCGTGCGCGCGGCACAACGTCGTTCGCGTACGACTGTGCCTCGAGGATGCGCTTCTCCTTGTCCTCGCGCGCCTTGATCGCGTCTTGAACGCTGACCTCGACCTCGGCAGGGAAATTCGCGTCTTGCAAGTTGACTTCATCGACCGTGATCCCGGTGCCGTACGCATCGAGCGTGGTTTGCAACAACTCTTGCGTCTGCGCAGCGATCTCCGAACGGCCCTCGGTCAAAATGAAGTCGAGCACGTTCTTGCCGATGATCTCGCGGATTGCACTCGCCGTAACGTCTTGCAAAGTCTCTTCGGCGTTGCGCAGCCTGAACAAGAACGCCGTCGGATCCGCGCGTCGGTACTGAACTACGAGCTCGACGTCGACGATGTTCTCGTCGCGCGTGAGCATGCTGCCCTCGTAGGGCCAGCGCACCGTCTCGGCGGTATTGACTTTCTCGACGCGCTCGATCGGCCACGGCCAATGCCATTGCAGACCGGGCTGAGTAGTGTCGACGTGCCTGCCGAAACGCAGCACCACGCCGCGCTCGGCGGCGTCGACCACATAGAGACCCGTTAGCCCCCAGATGCCGATGAGCACGATGACCGCGGTGCCGACGATGCCCGAGCCGACGCCCGACGACCCGTCCGCGTCACCGCCGCCCGAGCCGCGGCCAAAAAGGCCCGCGAGCCTGCGTTGGAGGTCGCGGACGATGGCGTCGAGATCCGCAGGGCCCTTCTCGCCCTTCGGTCGCCACGGATTGCCTTTATCGCCGTCGTCCCATGCCATCCTGGTCACGCCTTCTGTCGAACGCTTTGCGTCGACAACCCTTCCGCCTCACAGAGCTCGCGCCAGCGGCGCGCCGAAAGCTCCACATCGATCGTCCACCCGCCGGTTGCCTTGCATTCCTCGCGGCGCACGGCATGCCAATCGAAGAGTTTAGCGCGAATGCGGCTTTGCTCCGGACCGAGATCGAGTTGACCCGAGAGCGGTCGCCCGATGACGCGAGTCCGTATCTCCGGGATCAGCGCAGGCAGCCCCGCGCCCGTCGCCGCCGATACTGCGATTCTCGCGCGGTCGCCCTCGGTCAGCGTCCGCTCGCCGTCGACTCTATCGATTTTATTGTACACCCGGATCGTCTCGACTTCCGACGCCCCGATTTCCGCCAGCACACCCTCGACTTGCCGCATCCGATCTTCATAGTGCGGGTCGCTCGCATCAATGACGTGCAGCAGCAAGGCCGCATCGCGCGTCTCCGCCAACGTTGCCCGAAACGCCGCGATGAGCTCGTGCGGAAGATCGCGGACGAAACCGACGGTGTCGACGAGCAGCACGTGCTCGCCGGGATCGATCGCGACGCGGCGAATCGTCGGATCGAGCGTCGCGAACAGCTGATCTTTGGCTTCGAGGCGCGCTCCCGACAGCGCGTTGAACAGTGTCGTTTTGCCCGCGTTCGTGTACCCGACGATCGCCACAGTCGGGATTCGCGTGCGCTCCCGCTCGCGCCGGTTGACCTGATGCGCGCGCTCGACGCGTGCAAGCTTCTGCTTGAGCCGGCGGATGCGCTTGTCGATGAGCCGGCGGTCGATCTCGAGCTGCGTTTCGCCGGGACCGCGCAGCCCAATGCCGCCCTTCTGCCGCTCGAGGTGGGTCCATCCCCGGACGACGCGCGTCGCCAGATGCTCGAGCTGCGCGAGCTCGACCTGAAGCTTGCCTTCGAAGCTCGCTGCACGCTGCGCAAAGATGTCGAGAATAAGGCCGTTTCGATCGAGCACACGAGTCTTGAGCGCCTGCTCGAGATTCCGTTCCTGGCTCGCGCCAAGCGGTTGATTGACGAGCACGAGCTCGGCCTCTGCTGCGCGTGCCGCCTCGGCGACTTCCTCGACTTTCCCTGCACCCACGAAGTAGCGCGCGCTCGGCCGCGCGATCTGCGCGCGGAGCTCCGCGACGACCTCGCCGCCCGCGGACGTCGCGAGAGCTTTGAACTCGGCTAGCTCGTCGGGTTGGCCTGGGCGCCGAACCCCGACATGCAGGAGGAGACAGCGCTCACCGCTGCGCGGGCGATCAAACAATAGACACGTCCCGCCGCGTTCGGTCTTTACTCGTCAGTCGCGCCCTCTTCATCGTCAGGAGACAGACGCACGTTGCGCGATGGCACGACCGTCGAGATCGCGTGCTTGTAGACCATCTGATTCACGCTGTTGCGCAGCAACACGACGAACTGATCGAAGGAATCTATCTGCCCTTGCAGCTTGATGCCATTGACGAGGTAGATGGAAACCGGGACCTTCTCCTTGCGCAAAGCATTGAGAAACGGATCCTGCAGCGACTGTCCTTTGGCCATGATTATCTCCTTTATTATTAGGATTCTCGAGACCAGGCCCAACGTTGTGGCTGCGCCTGCGGCGCAGCCCGTGATCTCGCTCCGATATTGATCCCACTAGCGGAATCATTGTAATCCCACAGGAAGCCAATGTTAACACGGGCCGCGCGATTTCACGCCCAGCGCTCGAGGATCCCGCGCACGCGCGCACCGAGTTCCGCGCCGAGATGCGCTGCCGTCGCAGGCAACGTCTCGACGTCGCGCTCGGACCGCAGCCACGTGAGCTGGCGTTTCGCGAGTTGCCGCGTCGCGGAAACCGCGCGCCGCCGCGCCTCGGACCAGTCGTATTCTCCCTCCAAATGCGCCCATATTTGGCGATACCCGACGCAGCGCATCGAGGCATGCTCAGGGCGCAGCAACGGGCGCTTACGCAGCTTGCGAACCTCCTCGACGAGTCCCGCCTTGACCATCGCATCGAAGCGTTGCTCGAGACGTGTCGCGAGCGCCGCGCGGTCCTCGGGTATCAACGCAAAGGTCACGAGCTCCAATGAGTCTTGAGCCCGTGCGTGCTCACGAAGGAGCCCCCCGAGCGGCTGCCCGGAAATCGCGTAGACCTCGAGCGCGCGCTGCACGCGTTGGCGGTCGCGCGGACTTACGCGCGCAGCCGTCTCTGGATCGACGGCGGTGAGCCGTGCATGGAGCGCCTCCCAGCCGTGCTCGGCGGCCTCCCGGTCGAGGGCCGCGCGGACCTCGGCGTCGCGTGTCGGCAGATTCGCGAGCCCGTCGCGCAGCGCGCGCAAGTACAACAGCGTCCCGCCAACGACCAACGGCCATTTGCCGCGGCTACGAATCGCCGCGAAGAGCCTCGCCGCATCCGTGCGAAATTCACCCGCAGAGTACGCGACTTCGGGGTCGCGAATGTCGATGAGATGGTGCGCATGGCGGCGCCGGATCTCGGTCGAAGGCTTCGCCGTGCCGATGTCGAGGCCGCGGTACACCATCGCCGAGTCCATGCTGACGATCTCGACCGGCAGCTCGGCGGCGAGCGCGAGCGCGAGCTCGGTCTTACCGCAGCCCGTCGGACCCGTGAGGCAAATACCGCGGTTAGCGGCCGCGGAGAAAGAGCGCATCGAGCTCGGCGAGCGTCACGCTCGTCCAAGTCGGCCGGCCGTGGTTGCATTGATCGATTCGTTCCGTGCGCTCCATCTCGCGCAACAATGCATCCATCTCCGCGAGAGTGAGCCGGCGATTCGCGCGCACGGCGGCATGGCAAGCCATCGTCGCGAGAACCTCATTGGACGCCTCTTTGACTCCGGTGCCGCCTGCGCTGCCGGCGAAGTCAGCGAGGATCTCACGCACGAGCGCGGTCGCATCACAGCCTGTGAGCAATGCCGGAACGGCCGTGACTTGAACCTCGGCCGGGCCGCGCCGCACGAGACCGATGCCGAGTCGCTCGATCTCGGCGGCAAATTCCTCGGCAGCCTCGGCCGCGGGCGCCGACACCTTGCACGTAATGGGCACGAGCAGCGCTTGGCTTTCGACGCGATTCTCGTTGACCGCCCGCTTCATGCGCTCGTACGTGATGCGCTCGTGCGCTGCATGCATGTCGACGATGATCAAACCTCTCGCGTTCTCGGCGAGCACGTAGACGCCGCCGAGTTGGGCGAGCGCGAATCCGAGCGGCGGCACGTCGCGATCTTCGACCTGCAACGGCGCGTCTGCGGCGCGTGCGTGCAGCCGCGCATAGAGCGGCAAGTAGTCCGGTGCCGTCGGCCCGGCGCCGAAACCGAGCGTGCTCTGGTGCGATTCGCCGGCTGTGCCCACGGAGCTCCCGGCGTGAAACACAGAGGCACTCGCAGGCGGCGCGCGCGGCGCGTCGATCGGCGCGGCCGCGAGTACCTGCTCGACGGTGCGGAACACGAAGTCGTGCACGAGCCGCGAATCGCGGAATCGGACTTCGATCTTCGCCGGATGCGCGTTGACGTCGACACGCTTGGGATCGAGTGTGAGAAACACGACGTACGCAGGCTGGCGGGCCTGGAAGAGCACGTCGCCGTAACCCAAGCGCACGGCGTGCCGGAGAAGCTTGTCGCGCACGAAACGGCCGTTGACGAACGTGAATTGCGCGTCGGGCTGGGCCCGCGAGTACGTCGGCGCAGCCAACCAGCCTTCGAGACGCATCCCCGCGCCTGTGCGCTCGAAATAGCGTCCGTGCTCGAGAAACTCGGCGCCGCAGATCGCGGCGATGCGCGCTTCGCGCTCGCCCCGCTCCAGCGCTTTCGGCAGCTGCAACACTCTGCGCTGGTTGTGCTTGAGTGAGAACTCTACGTCGGCGCGCGCGAGCGCGAGGTTCTTGACGACGTCTTCGAGATGGCTCTGTTCCGTGCGCTCGGTGCGCAAGAACTTGCGGCGCGCCGGTGTGTTGTAGAAAAGATCCCGCACCTCGACGCTCGTGCCGCGCGGGTGCGCCGCCGGACGCTCGGCGCTCGTCTCACCGCCGTCGGAGGCGATGCTCCAGCCGTGCGCGGAATCCTGAACACGCGACGTCAGGCGCAGCCGCGACACGGATGCGATGCTCGGCAACGCCTCGCCGCGGAATCCGAGCGTATCGAGCGCTTCCAAGTCATCCAAGCTCTCGATCTTGCTCGTTGCATGCCGCGCGAGCGCAAGGCCGAGCTCGTGCTGCGCGATGCCGCAGCCGTTGTCCAGCACGCGGATCAGGCGTGTCCCACCGGCTTCGATTTCGAGATCGATGCGGTCGGCGCCGGCATCGAGCGCGTTCTCTACGAGCTCCTTGACGACGGCGGCCGGTCGTTCGACGACCTCGCCCGCGGCTATTTGGTCGATGAGTTGCGAAGGCAGGACGCGTATGGTCACGCCGTCATTCTAGTGTAGAGGCGGTCTACAGCGTGCGTGGAATCGTGATGACCTGGCCGACCCTGATCGTGTCGCCGCGGATACCGTTCGACTGCCGCAAGCTCGCGAGGCTGACGCGGTACTGGGCCGCGATTTCCGACAGCGTCTCGCCGCGACGAATCACGTGCCGCACGGGCGCGCCGGCCGCCGGCGGCGGGTCGTGGGCGAACGCGGACTCGGGCGGAGCGTTGGCCCGGAAATAGTTGACGATGCCTGCAGTGACGGCACGGGCGAGGTCGGTCTGATAGCTCGGATCCCGCAGTGCGGACTCCTCGCGCGGGTTCGAAATGTAGGCGGTCTCGATGAGCAACGACGGCACGTCGGGCGAGGTCAAGACCAGGAACGAGCCCTGTTGCACGCGCGTCTTGCGCATCCGCGTGACGGCGCCCATCTGCTCGATGATCTCCTGCCCGGCGAGCACGCTCGCGCTAATCGATGCACTCTGCGACAGGTCGAGCAGCACGCGTGCGAGCGTCTCGTCCTTGTCGGCAATCGACACACCGCCGATGAGGTCGGCGGCATTCTCGCGTTCCGCCGCCCGGCGCGTAACTTCGTCCGAGGCGCGCCCCGTCGACAGCGCATAGACGGTTGCGCCGCGGGCCGAAACGTCCTCGAACGCGTCCGCGTGGATCGAGATGAACAGGTCCGCGCGTGCGCGCCGCGCGATGCCCATGCGCTCATCGAACGCGACGTAACGATCGCCCGACCGAGTCAGGACCGCACGCACGCCGCGATAACGCTCGAGCTCCGCTGCGAGCTCTTTCGCGATCGCGAGCACGACGTCCTTTTCGCGTACGCCCTTGGGTCCGCTCGCGCCCGGGTCTTTGCCGCCGTGCCCGGCATCGATCGCAACGACGAGGTCACGCGGAGCGGCCCGATCGACCGCGGCGACGCGGCGCGCCTCGGGGGCCAGCGGCGATTCGAGATCGACGACGAGCCGGTGGCCAAACGACTCGCTCGGCGCGAGCAAGAAGCTCTTGGGCGTAGCGGCCTGGTTGAGCTCAAGAACGATGCGCACGACGCCGTTCGGCTGCGGCCCCGTGCGCATGCGCGCGACGAATCCCCGCGCTTCGGGAATTCGCGCCGTCGGCCCGAGCGCTGCGCCCGCGAGGTCGATCACGACGCGCGTGGGGTTCGGCAGCGTGAAAAGCTTGTGCTCGACGGGGCCCGACAGATCGACGACCACGCGCGTGCCCTCGGGCCCGGAATGCAAGCGCAGCGCCCGAATCTCCGCTCCCTGCGCGAGCCCACTGGCCGCGGTTGCCGCGAGAATCCAGAGTCCCCTAGCCAGCGCCCCGACCTGCACCTGCCGCCGCCCCCGCCCTACGGATGTCTTATGTTTACAACTTTCGCGGGGAATTTCAATGATTTCTCATAAAAAATATGAGATTAGCGCGCCAATTTAAACCGCGACTAACGAACGTGCTCGAGCGCGGCATCACCGACCCTCGTCTGCGCGGAAAACGTGACGCGGCGGCCTGTCGCCCCGACGGGCGCGAAGTCGAGCACGAGATCGCATTTCTCGAGCAGGCTCGGCGCGCGCTCGGGCCATTCGACGAAGAACCAGACGCCGCTCTCGCCGAACCGATCACGAACCCCGAGGTACTCGAGCTCGCCGGGATCGTTGAACCGGTACAAATCCAAATGCACGAGCGTCAACGCATTTACGCAGTATTCCTCGAGCAAAGTGTACGTCGGCGACGGCACGCGGCCGCCGTATCCGAGCCCCGCGAGCGCCGCGCGGACCCAAGTCGTCTTACCGGCGCCAAGCGGTCCGCGTAGACCCACGCAGAGCGTCGTCACATCGTTGTCTCGCCAGCGCTTGGCAAGGTTCGCCGCGGCCCCCGTCAGCGCCGCCTCGCTATTGAACTCGCGCTTCAAGCCGGGTTGGCCAACCGGCGGACGTGCGGCAGCAGGTCGCTCGCAACGAGGCCGCGCTCGCCCTCCGCGGCCGCGGCATCCCCGGCGAGCGAATGCAGCAAGACGCCCGTGCGCGCCGCGCGGCCGGGATCGCGAAGCTGCGCGAGCAGCCCGCCGATCACGCCCGCGAGCACGTCGCCGACCCCCGCGGTCGCCATGCCGGGGTTGCCGTAGCCACACACCGAAACGAGAATTTCATCTGCATCAACAGGTTCCGCGACCAAGCTCCGGGCTCCCTTGAGGACCGTGATCGCGTTGTAGCGGCGCGCGATCTGGGTCGCGGACCCGAGCCGATCCTGCTCGACCATTGCCGGCAACTGGCCGAGCAACCGTGCGGCCTCGCCGGGGTGCGGCGTGAGCACCCAATGCTTGCGCTCCTTGGGACGCTTCGCGAGCCAGTTCAGACCGTCGGCATCGAGCACGAGCGGCATCTCGGCGCGAACGAGCGCTTCCCAAAGCGCTTCGGCCCAATCGGTCTGCCCCAACCCCGGGCCGAGCACGAGCGCGTCGCTGGCCGCGAGAAAGGCGTCGAGATCGCTGGGACGCTCGACACCGCGGCACATGATCTCGGGCCGGCCGGCCATGACGGTTGCGACGTTCTGCGGGTGCGTGCCGACATAAACGAGCCCGGCGCCGACGCGAAGCGCACCCTCGGCTGCGAGGCGAATCGCACCGCCCATGCCGGGCCCGCCGCCGATGAGTAGGAGCCGGCCGTTCGCGCCCTTGTGAGCCGTGCGCGGACGCGGTGGCAGCGCCGTCGCGAGATCGCCGGCCGTCAGACGCCGCAGCACCGGTTTTATGCCGACGGCCGTCTGGATGGGAATGCCGAGGTCCGCAAACTCGAGCGTGCCGCAGAAGTCGGGCGCCGAGCCGAGAAAGAGCCCTTGCTTCAAGCCGACGAACGTAATCGTGACGTCGGCCTGGACCGCGGCCCCCCGGACGAGCCCTGTATCCGCGTCGAGCCCGCTCGGGATGTCGAGCGCGAGCACGGGTGCAGGTGAGGCGTTGATATAGGCGACGGCCGCGGCATAGACAGGGTCGAGATCGCGGTCGAGGCCGGTGCCGAGCAGTGCATCGACGACGACGTCCGGGGGCACGTCGTCCTCGAGCAGGGTCGGCCCCGTGAGAACGACGACGCCGGCGGAGGCGCACGCCGCCCATGCCTCGGCCGCAGCGCCGCGCAGGTGCCTTGGATCGCCGACGGCGACGACGCGCACGCCCATGCCGTGCTCGCGCGCGCGCCGCGCGACGAGGTAGCCGTCGCCGGCATTGTTGCCGGCGCCGCAGAACACGAGGAGCTCCTGGGCTTCGGGCCAATGGCGCCGCAAGGCCGCAAAAGCCGCGTCCGCGGCCCGCGTCATGAGCTCGAAGGCCGGGATCCCGAAGACCTCGATGCCCACCTGGTCGAGCGCGCGGACCTGTGCCGCTGAGTAGACGGCGGTCGGCAGCGCCTCGGGCGGTGAGCTCATCGCCGAGATTATACTGGTCGCGTGACGCGCCCCGATCTTGCCGCCCTCGCCGCCGAAATCAAGCAGCTGGGTGCCTCGCTCGGCTTCACGAAAATCGGGATCGCCGCCGTCGCCCTCGACAAAGACGAGCGGCGCTTGAATACGTGGCTTAAGCTCGGCCGGCACGGTGAAATGGGGTACATGGCGCGCCACGGTTCAAAGCGCTCGCGTCCCGCGGAGCTCGTGCCCGGGACCGTCCGCGTGATTGCCGGGCGCCTCGACTATCTCCCCGAGCCGATGCGCGCTGCAGAGCACGTGCTCGGCGACGGCAGCCGGGCCTACATCGCGCGCTACGCGCTCGGCCGCGACTATCACAAGCTCTTGCGCCGGCGCCTCCAACGGCTGGCCACGGCCGTCGAGGAGCGCGCGGGCCCGATGGGGCATCGCGTCTTCGTCGACAGCGCCCCCGTGCTCGAGAAGGCGCTCGCGCGCAACGCCGGGCTCGGCTGGATCGGCAAACATACGAATCTGCTCGACCGGCAGGCCGGGTCGTGGTTCGTGCTCGGCGAGATCTTCACGGACCTGCCTTTGCCCGCGGATCGCCCCGTTGCGGCCTATTGCGGTTCGTGCACGGCGTGCATCGACGTGTGCCCGACGCGCGCGATCGTGGCCCCATACGAGCTCGACGCACGCCGCTGCATTTCCTATTTAACTATCGAGCATAAGGGCTCGATTCCGATCGAGTTTCGAACGGCGATCGGCAACCGGATCTTCGGTTGCGACGACTGCCAGCTCGTCTGCCCTTGGAACCGCTACGCGCGTTTGACGCAGGAGAGCGGGTTCGCGCCGCGTCATGGCCTCGGCTCCGCCGACCTCGTCGACCTCTTCGCGTGGACCGAAGAGCAGTGGTCCGAGCGCACGGCCGGCACCGCGCTGCGCCGGCCTGGGTACTTGGGCTGGCTCCGCAACCTTGCCGTCGCGCTCGGCAATGCGCCGCCGAGCGCGCGCGTGCGCGCGAGCCTCGAGGCACGTGCCTCCCACGCTTCCGCGCTCGTGCGCGAGCACGTGGCCTGGGCGCTTGCACGACATGCCGTCGCCATGAAACCGCGGGCTGAGCCGATCAATGTTTGAAGCGCCGACGCACGAGTTACTGGTCCCGTTCGACGGCAGCTGTCGAGTCGCCGACCGGCCTACGCTGCCCGCCAAAAAGACCTTGCGCGCCGAGGATTGGGAAAAGCGCCTCGAAGAAGCGAAACGGGAAATCGGCCGCCTGCAGCACAAGCTCTTCGCCGATCAGCGTTACGCGCTGCTCTTGATCTTCCAGGCGCTCGATGCCGCGGGCAAGGACAGCACGATCCGCCACGTGCTCACGGGCGTCAACCCGACCGGCCTCCATGTTGTTTCCTTCAAGCGCCCCTCCGCGGTCGAAAGCGCGCACGATTTTCTGTGGCGCACGACACACCACTTGCCCGAGCGCGGCTGCATCGGCGTGTTCAATCGGAGCTACTACGAGGAAGTCCTCGTCGTGCGCGTCCACCCGGAGTTTCTCTCCACCCAGCGGCTCGATGTCGATGCCTCGCCCGAATTCTGGAGGCGCCGCTATGAGAGCATCGCCGCGCACGAGGAGCACCTCGCGCGCTCGGGCACGGTGATCCTCAAGTTCTGGCTCAACGTCTCGAAGGAAGAGCAGCGCGAGCGCCTACTCAAGCGGCTCGATGAGCCGAACAAGCGCTGGAAGTTCAACCCCGAAGACGTCAAGGAACGCGACCACTGGGACGAATATCAGCGCGCCTTCGAGGCTTGCCTCAATGCGACGTCTCGGCCGTGGGCGCCCTGGTATGCGGTGCCCGCCGACAACAAGCCGTTCATGCGTTATCAGGTCGCGGAGATCATCTGTAACTCATTGAGCCAGTTGAAGATCGACTTTCCGACGCTGAGCGAGGACCACACCAAAGGCCTCGAAGCAGCGCGCCGCGCGCTCCGCGACTGAGCAGCGGCCTTGTCCGGATTGCCGACTAGTTCACTGACAGGAAATATCGCGTGCCTAAGCATGGGTCCCATGAGCGTGGCGCGCACTGCACCCGACGCCCCGAGCGTCATCGATACCGACTTCAAGCGCTCGCTGCTCCACAGCATCGCGCTCTTTCGCGGCGTCGAGCCCGACGAGATCTCGGACTTGCTCTCGAGCTGCGGACGCATCGACATCGAGAAGGGCAGCACCCTGCTTTCGCCGGAGAGGCCGAACCACTGTGTTTACATCGTGCTGAGCGGCGCTTTACGAGTCCATGTCGGCGCGCTCGACGGTGCGAAAATCGTGGACTTGGGCCCCGGCAGCTGCGCCGGCGAGATGTCCCTCATCGAGGACAAGGATCCGTCCGCGTACGTCGTGGCCGAGGAGCATTCGCACCTCATGGTGATCAGCCACGGCTTGCTGTGGCGCATGGTCGAGCGTTCCCATGCCTTCGCCAAGAATCTGCTCATCGTGTTGTCGGAGCGCGTGCGCTCGGACAACGCGTTCATCGCGAGCAGTCTCGATGTGCTCCGCGAGGCCAAGCACAACGCGATAACCGATGCGCTGACCGAGCTCGGCAATCGGCATTGGATGGAAGACGTCTTCAAGCGCGAGCTTCAACGCGCGCTCAAGGACCGTAAGCCCGGCTGCGTCATCATGATCGACATCGACAACTTCAAGCGCTTCAACGATCAATATGGGCACATTGCCGGCGATCGTGTGCTTAGCGCAGTCGCGAAGGTGATGCGCAAGCATTTGCGGCCTACGGACCTGATCGCGAGATTCGGCGGTGATGAGTTCGCGGCATTCCTGCCCGGAGTGTTAACCGAAAAGGCGCTGCGAACGGCCGAGCGGCTCCGCGAGAAAGTCCCGAAGATCTCCCCGGCTACGCTGCCGACGCCCGTGACCGTTTCGATCGGCATCACCGCAATCGCGGCGAGCGACGATCTCGATACTTTGATTCACCGCGCCGACGCTGCGATGTACGAAGCCAAAGCGGCCGGTCGCAACCGCGTCGTCGCGAAGTAGGAGCGGCTTCAGCCGCGATTCGCCTCAGACCCGCACGTTGTCGATGAGCCGTGCCTTGCCGAGCCAAGCGGCCGCAAGCACGATGAGATCCTTCGTCGTCGAGCGGCCGTTCGGCTTCGACAGATCCCGCGCATGGCGGACCTCGACGTAATCGGGCTTGAAGCCGGCCTCCTCGAGCGCGAGAACGGCTGTGCCCTCGAGCGCCGAAAAATCCCGATCGCCGCTTACGAGCGCATCGCGGACGTGAATCAGCGTCGCGTACAACGCCGGTGCACGCTTGCGCTCGGCAGGCGTCAGATAGCGGTTCCTCGAGCTGATCGCAAGACCGTCGTCGTCACGCTGCGTCTCGCCCGAGATCACCTGCACGGGTATGCGCAAGTCGGCAATCATGCGCTCGAGCAATACGACTTGCTGATAGTCCTTGCGCCCCAGCACGAGCATGTCGGGGCCGACGATGTTGAGCAAGCGGCAGACGACGTTGCCGACACCATCGAAATGCCCGGGTCGCTTCGCGCCGCAAAGCTCGCGCGCGAGCTCCGGCATCACGAAGCGCACGGCAGCTTCGACACCATACGGATAGACCTCGTCGACGTCGGGCACGAGGAGCGCATCCACGAGCCCGGTCTCGGCGACGATATCGACGTCC
>DATBLZ010000051.1:0-5485 GCA_036555065.1 Gammaproteobacteria bacterium | reverse complement strand
CGTCAGTTTTGCGGAGTATCGGCTATTGCGCGCTTTGTCAGAGGCACCTAACGGGCAAGCTAGCAGGATTGACGCTGCGCGTAGCATTGGACTAACCGCGTCCGGAGTGACGCGGGCACTTCGTCCGCTGGAAAAGATCGGATTAGTCTCGACTGTAAAGAACAAGCGAGATGCTCGGCTCGCAATGGCGAAACTGACGCCTGCCGGTCAGGCTTTGATCAACGAAGCATCGGGCATCGTTGACGACACTGTTGCTTCAAACCTGAAGCGTGCACCTAAGCTCTCGACCAAGTTAAACAGCATATCAAGTCTGCTGGATTCCCTTCGTACCTGACGGGTGCCGGACTACCAGGCCGAAAGCGGACCTCGAAACTACGACCAACAAATTGATGCTCTTCGATGGCGTGCAGACTTTAGATGCGCGCGGAAGCGCCGCGCCCGGTGACGGATTCTTGCCGAGGGTTCATTTTCGAGATGAGTAAGGCTCATGACACCGACAGATAGCGACATATTTTTAGACCCGTCGGATCGAAACGTCGTAGCTCTGATGGCCCGTCAAATCTCTGGACCGATCACGATGCTCAACTTGCTCCGCTTGCGCGAGACCGCCGACTACTCACGAAGCCCGAGCTTAGCCCCAATAACTCCGATCAGCGGCAGAGATGCATACGACAGGTATATCGAACACACCCTGCCTTATCTCGGTGCGACCGGCGGGGAAGTTTTCTATATGGGAGTTGGGGGAAACTACTTGATCGGCCCTGAAGGTCAGGGTTGGGACCTTGTGATCATGGTGCGCCAGAAATCACTCGAGGACTTCTTGTCATTCGCATCGAACGAGGGCTATCTGAAAGGAGTTGGGCATCGAACCGCTGCGGTCTGGGACTCGCGTATCCTGCCGCTTGCGGACGCCCGACGACAGGACCCGAGATCGCGGGTCCTTAACCGGAGAGAATAGGTCCGGTTGCGTTCACGCTCGCAGTCCCCGCAGCGACTCCTTCAGGATCTGCCGCACGAGCGAGTCATCGAGCCGCGCGTGCCCCATCAGCAGCCGGAAGAACAACGCGCCGTAAATCATATCGAGCGCGATCTCGACGTTCGCGTCAGGGCGCACGTCGCCGCGCGCGATCGCCTCGCGCAGCAGCTCGCGCCCCTCCGCGCGCCGCGCGAGGATGAAATGGTTGCGGAACGACTTCGCGAGCTCCGAGTCCGTGTCGGCTGAGGCGATCATCGCGGCGACCGTGCGCCCCACCGGGGTCCCGAACACGGCGACGACATGCCTGAGCTGTCTTTGTAACGAATCGAGCGGCGCGCTTGCCTTGCGCGGCCCGGGCCCAACGGGCTCGCTCTCCATCAGCGCGGCCATCGCGACGGCGTGCCGATCCGGCCACCAGCGGTAGATCGTGGGCTTGCCGACCCCCGCGCGTGCCGCGATGCCTTCGATCGTGACACCCGCGGGGCCGTTCTCCTCGAGCAGCTCGCGGGCTGCGCGCAGGATCGAGCGGCGCGCTTCGTCACTGCGCGGCCGTCCCCTGCGCCGCGCCGCCGGCGGTGCAACGGGATCGTGCTTGACAAGCTTCGGCATTTACGAAACGATACGTAACGTATTTCATAAATGCAACCATCGAGGTGCCGGGATGAAAGCCAGGCGAAAAACGAAGAAGGTGTACTTCACCGTGACGCCGTACATCATCGTCAAGAATGCCGCGAAGGCGATTCAGTTCTATGTCAAGGGCCTTGGCGCGAAGGAAGAATCGCGTCTAGTCGATCCGACTACCGGCAAGATCGGACACGCGGACCTCGTGCTCGGCGACGGTTGGTTCATGCTCGCGGACGAGCATCCGGATTGGGGTGCCCTCTCGCCCGCCTCCGTCGGAGGCACGCCGGTGTATTTGCACGCCTATGTCAAAGATGTCGACGCCGTCGTTAAGCGGGCGGCCAAGCTCGGCGCGACTGTGCTGCGCGAGCCGAAGGACGAGTTTTTCGGGGACCGCAACGCGACGATCGTGGACCCGTTCGGGCATCAATGGCTGATCGCGACCCACAAAGAGGACGTCTCGACGAAGGAGATGCAGAAACGTTGGTCGAAGGCCGTCGAGGCGTAGTAGTCGACGACAGCCTATAGCGAGGCGCAGGCGTCGGCGCGAGGGGCCTTGCGCGCGCCTACTACCTGTCGCGGCGCCGTTAGAACAGCTCCGACGCGTCGGGCTCGGCGGGCGCGGACCCCGCGTAGCGGTTCGGGATGAAATCGCCGGTCACGATGTCGCGATACGAAAGTCCCGCCGGCACCATCGGATAGACGCCGGCCTCGGGGTCGATGATGACCTCGAGGAACGCGGGGCCTTCGTAGGCCAGGAACTCCTCGAGCACGCGCGGCACGTCCTTCTTGCTCTTGAGACGCTTCGAGTAGCCGAAGCCATCAGCGAGCGCGGCTTTGACGAAATCCTTTTTGCGCAGCGATTTGTCGCTCGCGGACAGCCGGCCTTTGAAAAAGAGCCGCTGCCATTGCATGACCATGCCGTCGCCGAAGTTGTTGAGGACGACGACTTTGATCGGCAAGTCGTAGCTCGTGACCGTCTCGAGCTCGCCGAGATTCATGCGAATGCTCGCGTCGCCATCGACGTCGA
The DNA here is from genome assembly GCA_036555065.1 of Gammaproteobacteria bacterium. Lineage (GTDB taxonomy): Bacteria > Pseudomonadota > Gammaproteobacteria > Steroidobacterales > Rariloculaceae > DATBLZ01. The sequence goes on along the minus strand of DATBLZ010000051.1, from coordinate 2,858 downwards.
TGACGAGCTTGTCGCGGCGCGCGAATTGGGCGCCGATCGCGGCCGGTAGCCCGAAGCCCATCGTGCCCATGCTGCCCGAAGTCAGCCACAGACGGGGCTCGCGAAAATCGAAATACTGCGCGGCCCACATCTGATGCTGACCGACGCCCGTCGAGATGATGGCTTCGCCCTTCGTGATCTTATTGATCGTCTCGATGACGTAGTTGGGCTGAATCAGCTTGCTCTTGCGGTCGTAATTGAGCCCGTACTTCGCCTTGAGCTCCGCGAGCTCCGCGTGCCATGCGCTGAAATCGGCGCTGAACTTGACGCGCCGCCCGTACGCGAGCAGCGCTTCGAGCGCAGGCGCGAGCAAGCCGACGTGATGCCAGTGCGCGGGCTTGACCTTGTGAATCTCCGACGGGTCGATATCGAAATGCAGGATACGCTTCGCTTTGCCCGCGAACTTCGCGGGGTTGCCGGCGACGCGGTCATCGAACCGCGCGCCGACGCAAATCAAGAGATCGCAGTCATCGACCGCATAGTTCGTGCTCGCGAGACCGTGCATGCCGAGCATGTGCAGTGCGAGCGGCCCCTTCGTGTCGACCGCGCCGAGGCCCATGAGCGTTGTTGCCACCGGGATCTTGTACGCCGACGCGAGGGCGCGCAGCGCCGCGCTTGCATTGCTGTTGATGACTCCGCCGCCGGCGTAGACGAGCGGCCGCTTGCTCGCTCCGAGCATCTCGAAGAACTGCTGGCATTTCGCGTCACCGAGCGCGCTCGTCTCGATCTCGGCGAGCCGCGCGCGGTATCCGGGGATCGGCAGACCACCGGAGCCGCGAAAGACGCCTTCCCAGTTCTGCACGTTCTTCGGCAGGTCGACGACGACCGGGCCGGGACGGCCCGTGCGCGCAATCTCGAACGCTGTGCGCATCGTCGCTTCCAAGCGCTCGGGATCCGTGACGAGAAACACGTGCTTTGCGATCGCGCCCATGATCGCGCTCACGGGCGCTTCTTGGAACGCGTCGGTGCCGATCGATGACGTTGCCACTTGGCCGCACAAGACGACGATCGGCACGGAATCGGCCATGGAGTCGCGCACGGGCGTGACGCAATTCGTCGCTCCCGGGCCCGACGTCACGAGCACGACACCGGGTCGGCCGCTTGCGCGCGCGTAGCCGGCCGCCATGAATCCTGCGCCTTGCTCGTTCGCGGGAACGATCAACGGCATGGGCTCGACGCCGCCTTTCGTGTGCGCTTCGTTGTAACGAAAGACCGCATCGTACGTCGGCAAGATCGCGCCGCCGCTGTAGCCGAAGATCGTATCGACGCCTTCGTCGGCGAGGACTTGCACGATCATGTCGGCGCCGGTCATGCGCGTGCCCGCGAGCGGGTGCGCACCTTCGGCCGGAATTTTTCGTTGCGTCTTCATGACGTCTTCAGTGTAACATCGATGGGCTAAGGACAGCGCGTCGGAAAGCGGCCATGCGACACATCATTTCGATCCTCATGCAAAACGAAGCGGGCGCGTTGTCGCGCGCTTCCAACCTGTTCGCCTCGCGAGGCTACAACATCGAGAGCCTCAACGTCGCGCCCACTCAAGACAAGAGCGTCTCGCGGCTCACGCTCGTGACGCGCGGCTCCGACGAGATCATCGAGCAGATCACGAAGCAGGTCGGCAAGCTCATCGACGTCGTCGCCGTCACGGATCTCACGAGCTTCGACCACATCGAGCGCGAGCTCGCGCTCTTCAAGGTCAACATGGCCGATCACGACCTCGAGGAGCTCGAGCGCGTCGTGGCCGCGGCCAACGCACGAATCCTCGACGACCACAACAAGCACTATACGGTCGAATACATCGGCGGCAGCCAGGACGTCGATCGCGTCATGGAACGCATTGCCGCGGTCGGCGAGCTCACGACCGTTGTTCGCGGCGGCGCGATGGCCGTGGCGCGCGGGGCGCCCGTATTCGGGCGCGCGACTAAATAGGCTGCGTTTTGAAGCCCGGATGATCGACCGTGAGCGCTCACTCACCCGACGCCAATACCGAACGGCTGCGCAAGGCCGTGCGCGTCGTCATCAAGATCGGCTCGGCGCTCTTCGTCGATCAGGAAACCGGGACGCTCGATCGCAAGTGGCTCATCGGCCTGTGTGAGGACGTTGCGGATCTCAAGAAGGCCGGCGCCGAGGTCGTGATCGTGTCGTCGGGCGCGGTCGCGCTCGGCTCGCGCGAGCTCAAGCTCGATCCGCGCCGCGCGCAGCTCGAGGACAAGCAGGCCGCAGCCGCGGCGGGGCAAATTCTGCTCGCACACGCCTATCAAGAGACCCTCGGCCAGTTCGGCATCAAGGCCGCACAGGTGCTCCTGACGCTCGACGACAGCGAGAGCCGCCGCCGCTACTTGAACGCGAGCCGCACGCTGTTGACGTTGCTCCGTTGTGGCGCCGTCCCTGTGGTGAATGAGAACGACACGGTCGCGACCCAAGAGCTTCGCTACGGCGACAACGACCGTTTGGCCGCGCGCGTCGCGCAGATGATCAGCGCCGAGTGCCTCGTGCTGCTGTCGGACGTCGATGGTCTTTATACGGGCAATCCGCAACGCGACGAGTCCGCGCAGCATGTGCCCGAGGTTCGCGAGATCACCGCCACGATCCTCGACATGGCCGGAGGACCCGGGTCGCAGCACGGCTCGGGCGGCATGCGCACGAAGCTCGATGCCGCGCGCATCGCGCTCGGGGCCGGATGCTCGATGGCGATCACGAGCGGCCGTGTGCAACGGCCGATCACCGCGCTCTTCGCCGGCGCGCGCGCGACGTGGTTTTTGCCGCAAGCGACGCCGCACGCGGCCCGCAAGCAATGGATCGCGGGAACTTTGCAGCCGAAA
>DATBLZ010000038.1:0-16732 GCA_036555065.1 Gammaproteobacteria bacterium | reverse complement strand
GATATCGAGGTTGCGCAAGTAAAGCCATTGACCTGCGAAGTTCTGCGTGAGCGCCGCCGAGCGCGGGTCCGCGAGCATGCGCTCGACCTGTGCGCGCAGCGTCGCCGGGCGTCTCAACCGGTTGCGCGCGGCAAGATCGAGAAGCTCATCGTCGGGGATGCTGCTCCAAAGGAAGAATGCGAGCCGCGAGGCGAGCTCGTTGTCGCTGATGCGGTAAGGCTCGGCAGCAACGGCACGGCCGGGATCCCGCTCGAACCGGAAAACGAACTGCGGGCTCGACAAAATGCGCTGCAGTCCGAACTCGATGCCTTTGTCGAACCCGCCTTCGGCGCGGCCGCGGTCGAAGAAATCCATGAGCGTCGACATATGTTCGGTGCTCACGGGCTGGCGGTATGCGCGGTACGCGAGCGTGCTGAGAATCTCGCGCGCGCAATTCTCTTCCTCGCTCGGCGCCTGCGGCTCGCACGTGAAAACCTTGCGGCGGCTCGGCGTATCACCCGGGCGCAGAGCGTTGTACGGACCATCGACCGTGACGCTGCCGACGTGCGCGATCATCGTCACCTCGGGCGTGCCGTTGAACAGCGGGTCGAGCAGCGTGTTGCTCGGCTGCGCGATGATGTCCTCGATCGGGGCGTAGTTCTTCTTGATGAAGGCCGCCGTGAGCTCGTGCGGGCCGGCCGTGACCGGGAGCCTGACCTCCCACTTCGGGCCCTCCTTCTCATCGTACTCGGGCGCGGGCGCTGCCTCTTCCTCGGTCTCCGCTTCCGGGGCTCGGGGCTCGTCGGCTGCTTCAGCCTCGGCCTCGACTGCCGCGGCCTCCTCCGCCTCGTCGGCGACCTCGGCCTCCTCGGCGGGCGGCGCCGGCGGCGGCTTCGAGATGTCGAAGAGCGCCACGCGCTCGCCATCGAGGGCGATCTCGAGCTGCTCGTTGGGCACGCCGTTGCCGATGTGAATCCCGTTGACGGCGCTCATGAGATCGACGCTGATCAGATACTCGGCATCGAGCGGGAAGAAATGCTCGACACGAATCCCGCCGCGCGTCCCGAACGGCAGACCTTCGAGGTGCTCGCCCTGCATGAGGAAGTTCGGCACGTAGTGCGTTTGGAGCTCCGGCGTCATCGCCATATCGCCGACCGCGAGACGGCTGATCTTTGCCGCTGCGTCCGCATAGCGCTCGACGAGCACCGGCGAGACGCCCAATGATCCCGCGATGTTGTCGAAGCCAAAACTGGCGTCATCGACCGGCAGCAAGCTCTCGGCATCGACGTCGAGCGCGAGAAGGTCGCGAATTGCATTCTCGTATTCGGCTCGGTTGAGCCGATGCAGCGCCGGCCGGCCTGGATTCGAATGCGTTTTCGCCGCGGTGTCGAGCTCACGCTCTAGATACGTGACGAAACGCTCCTCGGCAACGGAATCCGGCCGCGGCTCGCTCGACGGCGGCATCATGCCCGTGCGGAGCTTCAACACGACCTCTTCCCAAACCATCGGGTCGCGCGCGACAGCGTGGACGTCGACGCGGTCGAGAAAGAGCCCCGAGAAGAGTGCCATCGCCGTCGAGGCTTCTTGGTTGTGGCACTTGATGCAGTTGGCTTCGATGAAGCCTTCGGGCGAAAACGCGGCAGCGGCTGACGGCGCCGACTCCTCCGCGCCTGCGGCGAGCCAAAGGCCAACCGCCACGGCGGATGCGCAGCCGGCTCCTGCCATTATTCGCATAGGCTTCCCCGACTCACTCGACTGCATCCGGGCCCTCCGGCGGCCCGGTAGACTGAGTCTCGATTCTTACAGCCTTTGCCTGCCCGAGCAAGCGGCTAGGCGAACTGCGAGCGATACCCGCGCAGCTGTTGCGCGAACTCCTGCAATGCGGCTATGCCGCTCGCCTCGGCGTCGGCGCACCAAGCCTGGAGGCGCGCCAAAGGATCGGAGTGATTGCGGGTATGCTGGCCCCACAGCGATTTGAGGCGCTGTTTGAACTCGAATATCGTGTGCAGCGCGTGGTTGGTTTCCAAAGCCTCGCGCAGGCGAGCCATGGCTTTCGCGTCGAGCGCCGCGGCCTCCGATGCGACGAGCTTGCCGATGCGTCGCAACCGTCGCAGGGCTGCCCCGCTGACGCCGTAGCACTGGGCGTCTTGGCACTGTGCGCGCAGCACGGGAGCTACGACCTGTTTGCCGTAGAGCTTGAGAATGTGAAAGCGATTCGTGACGACGGCCTTGAGCGTGTCGATGTCGATGCCGCGCTGCCCCGGCTCGAACGCCGTGCGCGGCGCGGTGCGGCGCACGCCCGCTAGCCCGAGAACCTCGAGAATGCGGATATAGAGCCAGCCGATATCGAACTCCCACCATTTGTTGGAGAGCCGCGCCGAAGCGGCATAGGCGTGGTGGTTGTTGTGCAGCTCCTCGCCGCCGATCAGGATTCCCCAAGGAACGATGTTGCGCGACGCGTCCTGCGTCTCGAAGTTGCGATATCCCCAAAAGTGGCCGACGCCGTTGATGACCCCCGCGGCCCAAAACGGAATCCAGACCATTTGCACGGCCCAGATCGCGAGCCCGACGAGGCCAAAGAGCAGAACGTCGGTCACGAGCATGATGCCGACGCCCGTATAGCGGTAACGGCTGTAGAGGTTTCGCTCGAGCCAATCATCGGGCGTGCCGGCTCCATATTGCTCGAGCGTCTCTTTGTTGAGCGCCTCGTTGCGATAGAGGAGCACGCCTCCGAAGAGCACGGCGTTGAGGCCCCGTTGCTGCGGACTATGCGGGTCCTCGGCGGTTTCGCACCGCGCGTGGTGCTTGCGGTGAATGGCGGCCCACTCGCGCGTGACCATCCCGGTCGTAAACCAGAGCCAGGCGCGGAAGAAATGGCTGATCGCAGGGTGCAGAGTGAGCGCGCGATGCGCTTGGTGCCGATGCAAGAAGATCGTGACGCTGGCGATCGTGACGTGGGTGAGCAGCAGCGTGACGCCGACATACCCCCACACGGAGAGCTCTAAGAGCCCGTCAAACACCATAAACGCGCTACCTCTTGCAGCCCAATTCGGCCGCTAACGTATTCGGGATCTACCCGGACCGCTGCCGCCCTTGTCACTCCTGGGGCGTGACGCAGCGCTCACTTTGCGGGCGTAAGCCGCCCGCGCGCCCCAAATGGCGCCTGGCCCCCCTTCGTTGCCCGCGAGCTTAACTGCTTTGGCTCCCGAGGTCTATGCGGGCGTTCCGTTAACTGTGACAGAGCTAGCGGAATGCGGCGCCGATATTAAGGAAACTGGACGTCCTCGTGGGCACCGAGCCGACGGCATAAGGCCCTATTTCGAAATGTATCAAGACCACTTTGGCTTGCAGCGGCATTTGTTCGAGGAAGGAATCGCCCAAGGCGTAGACGTTTTCCTCGGCACTCCGCAGAAGCTCGCCGTCACGAACCTCGGCGTCGCGTTGACGTTGCGCGATTCCGTTGCCCTGCTGACGGGACCATCCGGCGTTGGCAAGACTACGCTCGCCGCGCATACGCTGCGCGCGCTCACGACGCGCCTTGCGCTCGGCTGGGTCGGCACAGCGCCCGTGACGGGCCACGAGCTCCTCGAGATGCTGCTCACCGAGTTCGGCTTCAGCCCGTACAAAAACAGTCGCGTCGAGCGGTTGCAGATGTGGCGCCAGTATCTCAACGAGATGCGCGCGACCGATACGCGTGTCTGCGTCTTGGTCGAGAGCGCCGAGAACCTTCAATCCGACGTGCTCGCCGCGCTCGAATCTTTGACGGCTGCGGATCCGAACGGCTGTCCCGGCGCGAATGTCGTGCTGACATCACGCACGGGACTCGCGGAGCTTCTCGCCGAGCCCGCGCTGGCCGCCCTCAGGCAACGGACGCGGCTGCGCTGGAACCTCGAGCCGCTGACGCGCGTGGAGCTCCGTGACTACCTCATCCACTGCATCACGGCGGCGGGCGGCAAGACGCTCAAGCTATTCACGGATGAGGCGATCGATGCCCTGCATCAATACTCGGGCGGGATCATCCGGACCGCCAACAATCTTTGCGCGACGGCGCTGACGCTCGCCGCTTCCGCGCGCGAGCCGCAGGTCAACGCGCCGTTGATCACTCAAGTCGCGGTCGACGTCTTTGGGTTGGGACCGGCGCCTGCGGTCGCGGGGACACCTTGGCCGACGGTTGCTCAGGCCGAGCCGAGCCCGAAAGCTGCATCAGCGCCAGCCGCGCCGCCCTCGCCCGCGGCAGCGCCAGCGCCGACATCCGCTGCGCCGCGCGCCGTGGTGACACCCGCGCCGGCCGCGCCGACGCCGGTCGTCGCACGGCCATCATCTGCCGCGTCGTCGCTAAGGGTCGAGCCGCCGGCTCCGGCCGCTTCGGTACCGCCCACTGCTCCCGCACCGCCGGTCGTAATGCCCGCACCGACGCCTCCGCGAGCCGTTGTGCCGCCACCGGCCGCCGTCTCGACTCCGGCCGCAACGCCGGCCCCCGCGCCGACGCCGACCCTGACTTCCGCGCAGTCGCTGGCCGCGCGAGTCGCCGCCACGCGCGCTGCCCAAACGGCTGCCGCACCGGCACCGCGACCCGTGCCGAGCCCGAAGGCCGCTGCACCGGCCCCCGTGCCCGCACGGGGCCCCGCGTCCGCACCGGGCGGCGCGGCGATGAAATCTCCGCCGTCCGCGGCCAAGTCCCCGGCCCGCGCACCGGCACCGGCGCCCCTGAGCACAGCTCCTGCGGCCAAGCCGCCGACGCCCTCACCAACGCCCGCGCCCGCCCGGAGCGCCGCGCCTCCTCCTCCGCCGCCGCCGCCGAGCGCAAGACCCGCGGCCGACGTCCCCGTTCTTACAGTCGAGTTCGAGTCCTCGCCGGAGGTGGCTGCCGACGGCGATGAGGAGTTCTCGTTCGATCTTGCGTTGAGCGCGGGCGAAATCGACACGGTTCTCGGGAAGGATCTGACCGATGTGCCCGTGCTGACCGAGTCCATCGACTCGGCCGGCGAGGAGCCTTCGGCCGACGACTCGATGCTCATGGAGTTCGACGAGGAAACTCAGCACAAGCTCGCGAACCTCGAGGCGCTCGCCAACGCGAAGGCGCTCGAGGATATCAGCAACTCCATGGCCGAAACGCTGTTCGGGGACGCCGAGCTCGACAAGCTCGCCGCGACTCTCGCGCTTGCGACCGGCAAGCGCGACGAGAAGGCCAAGGACGACGAGCCGCAGCACCCTAAGGCGCGCACAGCCCCCTGAGCCAAATGCGTCGGGCGGTCCTTACGGCAAAGCCCACGGCAACGGCATCCCCGTGAGCCACGCATGGCCGCCGCGAAGAAAGATCGCGTAGATCGCAAGCCCGCCGACGATCGTAATCATGTCGTTCCACCGCGACGGCGGAAACTCTCTGGGCGGACGCGGCGCGCGGTACCGGTACGAGATCCGATCGACGACGGCCCACGCGAGAAAAGCGCCGAATAGAATCAAGTCGTGGAGCCCGCCGTTCGCGAGCAAATGCGCGAAAGCCCAAGTCTTGACGGCCACGAGCGTCGGATGTTTGAACGCCGTCTTGATCCTGCCTGGGAGGTAGGTCGACAGCAGCAGCGGGAACACGAACATCATGAGCAACATCGCCGAATGCCGCATCCATAAAGCCGGCACATAGAGAATTACGGAGTCGGCCCGCGCCGCCGCGTATCCGCGGACGATGAGCACGATGCCCGCCAACGAAAGAATCGAGTACAGCGCCTGCCACGCGACGAGGCCGATACGCGCCACTAGCGCGTTCCGCGAGTCCTCGGCGATGATCGAGATCGAGTGCAGCCCTAGAAACAGGAGAATCCCGACAACGAGCTGCGTCATGAGCATCGCTTCCTAATTAGGAGCATTCAGCGGCAGAGCTCGGTGATGCAAATCGACTCGAGCGTGCGGCCCGCGGGCGGCACCGGCAAGCCGGCGTTGGTCATGAGCGTGCGCAGCAACTCGGCAGCTTCCGGGTGGGCGATCGCCGATTGCACGCCGACGCGCACGAGGCCGTCGGCATAGTCGATCGCCTGCCACGTGAGTCCCGCGAGGTTGTGGATGCTGTCGCGGCTGCCGATGTCGCGCGCCGCAAGATCCGCGCCGTGGGCAACGAGGAGCTCGATTACGTCCGTTCGGCCCTTGTGCGCAGCACCCATGAGGGCGGTGCGGTAGTCGAGCGTGTCTTTCGCGTTGACGTCGGCGCCGAGCGTCAGCAGCAGCTCGATCGCATCGAGCGTCTGCGCGGGCGACCATTCGAACGTCACGCCTTCGACCCAACCGATGCCCGACGCAACCATGAGCGGCGTCACGTTGTCGTAGGTCGCGAGATTCGGATCCGCGCCGTGCTCGAGCAAGAGTTTCATGAGCACGAGATCGCCCGATTGCGCAGCACGCAAAAAGGGTGTGGCGCCCTCCTCGTAGAGCCACTGGTGCGTAAAGATCGTGCGCGTTTCAGTGCTCGAGTTCATGCGCAGATTCGCGTCGGCGCCGTGATCAAGCAGCAGCGTGATGTACGCAAGATGGTCCATATCGGGCTTGCGAGTCGGATAGTCGCCGCCCTCGATGTTGCGGTTGTCGGTCGCGATGTAGAGCGGGCTCCAGCCGCCTTTGTTCGCGATGTTCGGGTCCGCGCCGCGCTCGAGCAAGTATTTCCCGAGCGTGTAATAACGATTCTGCGTGGCCGTGAGCAACGCGGTCCAACCGTAAGCCGTGGTCTGGTTCACGTCGGCGCCGGCATCGAGCAAACTGCGCGCCGACTCGAGATCGCCTTCACGCGCCGCGAACACGAGCGGCGTCAACCCGCCCCATTCCTCGGTCGGGCGCACGACCTCGCCCGTGCCCGTCGTCTGCTCCCCGGCGCGCCGCGGACCCTGTGCCGAAGGCGGCGGATCCGCCGACCGCGGCCGCTCGACACGCTCGAACTCGGGGAAGTCCTCCGCGTCGGCCGCGCCTGCTGCGGCCGCGCTCAGCGCGGGCGCGCGCGTCGGCCGCTCCTCGGCCGCATCGGCGAAATCGGCATCGGTGGTGTTCGTATCGTCGGCTCCGTCGAGGTCGACGGGAATGGCGCGGCCCGCTTGGCCCACACCTTCCGCAAACGCGTCGATTCGCGAGCGCGCCGAAGGCGCGAGATACGGCCGGCGGCCGCGCGGGATTACGCCGGACGTAGCGCTGAAATCCGCCCCGTGCGCGAGCAATGCCCGTACGGCATCCGGGTTCGCGTACGCGGCCGCCCACATCAGCGGCGTCGTGCCGCGCAACGCCTCGCGCGCATCGACCTCGGCGCCGCGCGCGATGAGCACGTCGATGGCCGCGACGCTGCCCGTACGCGCGGCGAGCATGAGCGCGGTTTCGCCATGTGCGAGCATCGTGTTCGGGTCGGCGCCGGCATCGAGCAGGATCTCGATCATCGCGGCGCTGCCGTTGACGGCAGCGAGCGCGAGCGGCGCAACACCTTCGCGGTTCACGGCCGCAACGTCGGCACCCGCATCGATGAGGATATCTGCAAGCCCGACATCGTCGCGATAGACGGCCCAATGGAGGGCCGTCGCGCCGTCGGGTTGCGGCGCATTAACATTCGACTCTGCGCCGAGCAGCTCGCGGACCTTCGCCGCATCGCCGCGCATTGCAGCATCGGCAATCTCGCTCGCCGCGTGCACGGCACTCACCGCGAAAGCAAGGCCGATCGTCAAGGTGCTGGCAAACAGGCGTCGCGACATCGCGCTCTCTCGAGTGCCGGGATCAGATCCCCGCGAGCCGGCCCGTGCTGTCGCCGAAGCTGTCGTATTCGAGGCCGTACAGGTCGAGGATGCTCAACAATAGGTTTCCGGTCGGCACCGTCTTCGATTCGTAGGCGAGATGCCGATTCCCCTTGAGCCGCCCCGAAGCCCCGCCGACGAGCACATGCGGCACGTCGTAATGCAGATGCTGGTTCGAGTTGCCCATGTTCGATCCATACAGAACCAGCGAGTGGTCGAGCAGCGTGCCATCACCGTCGGGGATCGAGCGAAGCTTCTCGACGAAATAGGCCAATGTCGCAACGTGGTAGCGGTTGAGTCGCGCATATTGAGCAATCCGACCGGGGTCCTCGGCATGATGCGAGCCGCCGTGGAAGCTGATGTTGGTGCCGCTCGCCGGATAGACGCGGCCCGTAAGGTCGCGTGCATACAGAATCGTCGAGACGCGCGTGATATCGCCCTGGAACGCGAGTGCGAGCAAGTCGAACTGCAGCTTGATGTGCTCATCGAACTGCTCGGGAACGCCGTACGGCATGCCGACGCTCGGAACCTCGGTCGAAGCCTTGGCGGCAATCGCAAGTCGCCGCTCGATCTCGCGAATGTCCTCGGCATACTGCTCGAGGCGCGTGCGATCGCCGTATCCGAGCTCGTTTTCCAAAGACGCGAGGCTCGTCGTGACGGAATCGAGGATGCTGCGTTGCTGCTCGCGGCGCGCCGCGCGCTCCTCGGGCGTGCCGCCATCGCCGAACATCTTCTCGAACACAACCTGCGGGTTGATCTCCATCGGCAACGGCCGCGTGGCGGTCTGCCATGAGATCGTGTTCGTGTAGACGCAGCTGTACCCTTCGCCGCAATTGCTCGAGTTCGCGCCGGGGTCCTCGACGGCGAGCTGCAGCGACGGCACTAGAGTCTCTTGACCGACATGCTGCGCGATCACCTGGTCGACCGTTGGGCCCGCTTCGATGTCGGCGCCCGTGGTCTTCCGCGGCTTCACGGCGCACAGGTATGCGGCGGCGACGAAATGGTCGGCGCCGGTCACGCCCGGCGGATTCTCGGCCGATTGCGACCACAGGCCGCTCGTCAACACGACGTGGCGCCGGTAGGGCTCCAACGGCTCCCATATATAAGGAAACGCGAAATTGCCCTGCGTGCTCTCCGGAACCCAATACCCCGGCGCGGCGCCGTGAGGCACGAATATGCCCGTGAACCGCGTCGGCGTGATCTCTTGCGCGCGTGCGACGGGGGCAATCGCGGGGACCATGGCATCGAGAAAGGGCAGCGCGACGGTCGCGCCGACGCCGCGCAGGAAAGTGCGGCGCGGCAAACACTTCTTTGTGATGAACATGGGCCCCTAAGCCTCCTGTCAGTCGCCCGCGAGCGCGACGCGCGTCGCTTCCGTGCCCGTCTTCTGGCTCATGCGAAATGGATCGCTGTCGACGACCGCGAGTATCAACGCCGAGAACCGATAGTCGCCCTTCTCGGCCTTGCGGACGATATCGCGGATGACCGGCATATCGTAATACTCGACGCCACGGCCGAGCGCATACGTAAGCAGGTTCTCGGCAACGTTGCGCATGAATTGCTCATCGTAAGTCATGAGCCATCCACGCAGGTCCGCCGGGCCCGCGACTTTCGCGCCGTCGTACATGACCGAGTCCGCAACGATCGGACTGCCGCCGTCATCCGCGCGCCAGCGCCCGGTGGCGTCGAATTGCTCGAGCGCGAAGCCGAACGGATCCAGGAGATTGTGGCAACCGCTGCAAGCCGGGTTCTTACGGTGCTCCTCCATCTGCTCGCGCATCGTCGGTTGGCGCGCGTTGCCGGCCGCATCCTCGACCGGGGGCTTGAGGTCCGGCACATCGGGCGGCGGGTTCGGCGGCGGGATGCCGATGATATTCGCCATGATCCATTGGCCGCGCATCACGGGCGAGGTTCGTCCGGGCTGCGAGGACACAGTCAGCATGCTGCCTTTGCCGATCAAGCCGCGCCGGACGTCGAGGTCGTCCGTGAGCTCGATGCGGCGGAAGCGGCTGCCTTGCACGCCGGGTATGCCGTAGTGCTTCGCCAAGCGGTCGTTGACGAACGTGTAGTCGGCGGTTAGGAGCTCGGGCACGCGATGATCCTCACGGATCATGCTGTCGAAAAAGAGCTCCGTCTCCTCGCGGAACGCTTGGCGCAGGTTGTCATCCCAATCCGGAAACTGATCGACGACCGGCGCGTGACCCTCGAGGTTCCGCAGCGCAAGCCACTGACCGGCGAAGTTCTTCGTGAGCGCCGCCGACCGCGGGTCCGCAAGCATGCGGCGAACCTGCTGCTCGAGCACGGCTGCGTCTTTGAGCCGGCCCTGCTCCGCGAGGGTCAGCAGCTCCTCGTCGGGAATGCTGCTCCAAAGAAAGAACGACAGGCGCGCCGCGAGCTCTAGATCGCCGAGCGCGTAGACGTCGCCGACGGCGACTTCGGCGGGCTCCGCCTCGACTCGATAGATGAACTTCGGGTCGGTGAGCATGCGCTGCAGAGCCATCTCGATGCCGCTCTCGAAACCGCCGTGCTCCCGCCCGAGCCCGTAGAACTCGAGGAGCTCCGCTATGTCGTGGTCGGTTTGGAAACCGCGGTAGGCAAGCCGTGCGAGCGAACGCAGGATCTGCTCCGCGCACGCGGGCTCCTCGCCGGCGCTCGGGGGCCGGCAAACGAAAATCTTGTCGCGGCTCGGCGTGCGCGTCGCGCCCGCGGCCGAATACGGACCGTCGATCCGGACTCGGCCCACGTGCGGATAGAACGTGAAACCGGGCAAGCCTCCGGTCTCGATCGTGCTGCGCTCGAAGTCATCGTTGAGATCGAGCAGCGGCGCAAAGTTCGACGCAAGGAACGTCACACCGATTTTGTGCGGGCCGGCCGTGACGGGCAAACGGACGTCCAGCGTCTGCAACTGCCCGTCGCCGCCGCCGAAGCCGCGGCCGATGTTGAACTCCTTGTCCCAATCGAAGAGTTGCACGCGCTCGCCGTCGAGCAGGACCTCGAGCTGCTCGCCGCGCACCTCGCCGAACGGGCGGAAGTTGCCCATGTTGCCGAGGTTCACCGAGAAAATCTTGATGTTGTAGGCGCCGTCAGTCGGGAAATAGTGATCGATCAAGATCCCGCCGCGCGTGCCGAACGGCAGGCCTTCGACTTGGTAGTTCTGGGTCGTGTCTTCAGCGACGCGATACATCGTCTGCGTCGGCGTATTGACGTCGCCGATCGCAAGCCGACTGATCTTGCCCGCGGCCCCGAGATAGGCCTCGAGCAACGCCGGCGAGAGCGCGAGCGAGCCGGCTTGATTGTCGAAACCGCGGCTCGAGTCGTCAGCCGGCAGGAAGCTCGCCGCATCGACCTCGAGCGCGAGCAGATCGCGGATCGCGTTTTGGTACTCGGCGCGGTTGAGGCGATGCAGGCCCGGAGGCGGCAACGTCGGCTCGTAGGCCGCGTCGAGCTCGCCTTCGAGCCATTCGGTCAGCGCGGTGTAGGTCTTGAGGTCCGGGCGCGGCCCGTCGGGCGGAGGCATCATGCGGCCGCGGAGCTTACGGACCACCTTCTCCCAGGTCGCGCGCTCGGCAGCAACGGCGCCGAGATCCAAGTGCTCGAGCGTGAGCTCGCCGACCCGCTCGTCATCGTTGTGGCAATCGAAGCAAAACCCACGCAATGTCGACCCGTGCTCGGCGACGAGCTCGTCGCGCGAAGGCTGGCATCCGGCGAGCAGCGCCACGGCTGCCGGCCCCAGAATCAGGCTTCTATTGGCTCCCACCTCGTCTCCTCGCGCCTGCGGTCGGTCGCCCGCGCGCGTATGCCGAACTTAACAAGAATACCGCGCGAGGCCGCGTTTCTCCACGCTTGCGGCGGTGCGAGACATCGCGAGACGGCGCGAATGCGCCGCCCGCGCCGTACGTCGTAAACGATAGAGACACGGCAAAAGACCGTTCGTTCGCACCTGCAGCATCCCGATGGCAGCGGTGTCGATGGCAGGTGCGCCGCGAGGCTCCGGCGCCCGGCCCTTATGTCAAAACTGTGAGGTGGGTCGCAGTCCGCAGAGGAGCGCGGTCGTCATAATGCAGCCCAGTTCCAGGAGTTGTGCTCCTCTCGTTTTCCCCCTGAAGACTCGGCCCGGCGACGATCTCGCCGGGCCTTTTTTTTGCGTTATTCTTCCGAGCCTTGTGCGGTTCGGAGCCACCCGATGCCAGGACTCGATCTTCAGAGAGCAAACAAGATCATCTCGCAAGCCTTTGAAAAAGCGCGTCAAATGAACATCAAACCCGTGAGCGTGGTCGTGCTCGATGCGAGCGGCCACCTCAAGGCCATGCAGCGCGAGGACGGCGCGAGCATGTTCCGTTTCGACGTCGCGCTCGGCAAGGCATGGGCGACCGTGGCGATGGGTGCATCGAGCCGGGCGCTCGCGAATCGCGCGAAGGGCAACCCCAATTTCTTCGTCACGCTCGCAGCTACGGCGCAGGGAAAGTTCCTGCCTCAGCCCGGCGGCGTGCTGATCCGCGGCGCCGACGGCACGATCCTCGGCGCGGCCGGCGCAAGCGGCGGCACGGGCGATGAGGACGAAGCCATCTGCGCCCACGGCATCGAGCAGGCCGGGCTCAAAGCGGACTTGGCTGAATAGATCAAGTCGGCGATGCCGCTCGGCCGACTAGACCACCGCTACCGCGTGCTCGCGGTGTGCGCTGCCGGCATCTTCATCGCCGTTTTTGACACGAGCTCGTCGATCGTGGCACTGCCGACGCTCGCGGCCGAGCTCGCGACGGACTTGCCGACTGCGCAGTGGGTCATTCTCGGCAATGCGCTCACGATTGCCGTGCTGCTCGTGCCAATGGGACGGTTGTCCGACCTCATCGGCCGCAAACGCATTTACGTGCTCGGTTGTTGCCTATTCGCGCTCGGCGCGCTGCTCGGAGCTTTCACGAGCTCGATCTACGCGCTGATCGGTGCGCGCGTGTTCGTCGGTATCGGCTCGGCGATGACGCAAGGCACGGCCACGGCGATTCTCATCGGCAACTTCGACGTGACCGAACGCGCGCGCGTGCTCGGCATGCAGATGACGGGCGTGGGCTTAGGCGCTATCGCTGGACCGTCGCTCGGTGGGTTCATCGTCGGCACGGCCGGTTGGCGGGCGCTTTTCGTCATCACGGCAATCACGATGCTCGTGATCGCAATCGCCGCACAGCGGACGTTGAAACGCCGCGCCAAGCGTCCGCCGCAAACAGGCCCCGTGTTCGATTTCCGCGGCGCATTGCTCTTCTCGACGTTCCTGGCAGCGGGACTGCTGACGTTGACGCATGCGCCCGAGGCCGGTTGGCTCTCGATCGAGACGCTCGGTGGAAGCGGCCTTTGCGCCGCGGCACTCGCGGCATTCATCGTCGTCGAGCGGCGGCAGCGTGAGCCCATGCTCGACCTCGCACTGTTTAGAAACGGCACGTTCGCGCTCGGCTCGTTGAGCGCCGTGGTCGTGTTCATGGGCATCTCGGCAATGCGCTTCCTCGCGCCGTTCTTCTTACAGTCGGTGCGCGGCTTCAGCCCGGCGCAGGTGGGCCTGTTGCTCCTGCCGGGCGCAGTCGTCACGGCCGTCGCCTCGCCGTTCGCGGGCCGGCTCGCAGACCGCTTCGGTGTGCGCTTATTCGCGACAGTGGGGTTCGGCGTGACGACGGCGGGCCTCTTCGCGTTCGCGGTTCTCGATACGGCGACGCCCGCGTGGTTCATGGTCGGAAGCCTCATGATCCTCGCGCTCGGCATGTCGGCGTTCAGCGCGCCGAACTCGGCCTCTATCATCAACTCCGTCGATGCCGATTCTCACGGGCTCGCGGCCGGCTTCGTCAACCTCTGCCGAAATACCGGGAACGTGCTCGGCATCGCGTTCGGCACGGCCGTCGTGACGCTCATGATGGCGCGCGCCGGCATGCCACCGTCACTTGCAGCCATCGACGAGGCAGCCGGACAAACCGTGTTCACAGCCTTTACGAGCGGCGTGCGTACGGCGGCGATTGCGCTCATCGCGCTCGCGTTGCCCGTGCTCGCGATTCTCGCGCGCAGCGTCAATGCGCGAGCGCCGGCTGCTCCCCGCCGATGAGTCGATCGAAGCGCTCGATGAGCGTCAAGAGCGCGCTCGGGTCATCGAGGTGACTGAAGCAGTCCTCGGCCAACGGATGAATCGCGCTTTCGGTCGGCAAGCTGCCCTCGCCCGCGAAGATGCACCGCATACGCGGAATCAACAGCCATTGCAGCCATTGCGACAGCGCCAGCGTATCGAAGCAAAACGGCTGAGTGCTCGCGAGCATCTGCTGGCTCGGGGGGCTAAGCTCCCAAAGATCCATGCGGCGCAGCTCCGCCTCGAGGCCGTCGATGACCGCAATCAAGGCGCGCTCACGGGGATCACGCTCGACGCTCTGCGGCGCACGCTCGCCGCGCTGCGGCGCCAACGTCACTTCTCGGCCTCCATGAGCTTTTCGACGAGTCCCGGCGGCACCTCGGCGTAATGGTCGAACTCCATCGTGAACGTGCCGCGCCCGCTCGTGCTCGAGCGCAGAAAATTGATGTATCCGAACATCTCGGACAGCGGCACGAAGCCCTGGACGTAAACTTGGGCCCCCTTCTGCCCTTGATCGGTCACTTGGCCGCGCCGCCGGTTGATGTCGCCGATGATCGTGCCCAAGAACTCCGCTTCACTGACCGCCTCGATCTTCATGATGGGCTCGAGCAGCTTCGGCCCGCTCAGCTTGTGGGATTCGCGGAAGCATGCGCGGCCCGCGATCTCGAACGCGAGCGCGGAGCTGTCGACGTCGTGGTACTTGCCGTCGAGCAAGCGCGCCCTGAAGTCGACGACCTCGTAGCCGGCGACCTGGCCGCGCTTACACTCGCTCATAATCGCCTTTTCGACTGCCGGAATGTACTCGCGTGGAATCCGGCCGCCGACGACCTCGTCGGAAAACTCGACGCCGCTGCCGGCGCCGAGCGGCTCGAACACCATCTTCACTTCCGCATACTGTCCTGCGCCGCCGGTTTGCTTCTTGTGCGTGTACGTCCTCTCGACGACGCTCCCGAACGACTCGCGGAAGCTCACTCGCGGCCGGCCCATGTTGGCCTCGACGCCGAGCTCGGTGCGCATGCGGTCGATCGTGACCTCGAGGTGCAGCTCGCCCATGCCGCGCAGCAGGGTTTGCCCGGTCTCCTGGTCTACCTCGAGGCGCAATGAAGGATCTGCCTTGACCATCTTGTAGAGAGCCGTCGAAAGCTTGTCGACGTCGGCGCGCGCTTTCGGCTCGACGGCGACGCTGATGACGGGATCGGGGAAGCGCATGCGCTCGAGCAACGCGGGCTTGTGCAGGTCCGACAAGGAATCGCCGGTTTCGGTTTCTTTCATCGAGACGAATGCACAGATGTCGCCGGCGCGCGCCTCGTCGACGTCGGTCACGTCGGCGGCGTGGATCTCGACGATGCGGCCGATGCGCTCTTTCCTATCACGCGTGACGTTGAGCAACGTATCGCCTTTCTTGATCGTGCCCGAGTAGACGCGCACGAACGTGAGCGTGCCGAACTGATCGTTGATGACCTTGAAGGCCAGCGCGCGGGCCGGGGCGTCGTCCCTGACCTCCTGCGTGCCGATGGATTTGCCGTTCTCATCGACGATCGAGATGCCACCGTTCTCGCCGGGGTACGGTAGATAGTCGAGGACGGCGTCGAGCATTTGCTGCACGCCTTTGTGCTTGAACGAGGACCCGCAGAGCACGGGCACGAGCTTGCCGCTGACCGTGCCCTTGCGAATGCACTTCTTGAGCGTCGCCGGATCGAACTTGCCCGATTCGACGAATTCGAGAAATGCTTCCTCGTCCTCGGCGAGCGCGTGCTCGAGGAGCTCTTGCCGCAGCTCGGGGATGCGCGCAACCCATTCGTTGTCACGCGTCGTCGCGAAATTGAAGCGGCCCTTGATTTGCTCGAGCGGCACGGTTTCCCACTCGGCATCCTTGTCGTCGGAGCTCCAGATATAGGCGACGTTGGCGACGAGATCGGCCATGCCGACGAACTCGTCGGAGCTCCCGAACGGAACATGGCAGATCAGCGCGTTCGCGCCGAGCCGCTCCTTAATGCCGGTTACACAGTGTCCGAAGTTAGCGCCGATGCGATCCATCTTGTTGATGTAGCAGAGGCGCGGAACGTTGTATTGGTTCGCGAGGCGCCAATTCGTCTCGGTTTGCGGCTCCACGCCCGCGACGCCGTCGAACACGACGACCGCACCGTCGAGCACGCGTAGGCTTCGATTCACCTCGATCGTGAAATCGACGTGGCCCGGAGTATCGATGATGTTGACCTGGTGGTCCTTCCACTCCACCGTCACGGCCGCGCTTTGAATCGTGATCCCGCGCTTGCGCTCCTGCTCGAGGTAGTCGGTCGTCGTGCTCGACTTCAAGTCCTTCGTGTCGTGCACCTCGACGATTTGGTGCTTCTTGCCCGTGTAATAGAGCACGCGCTCTGTCGTCGTGGTTTTGCCCGCATCGATATGGGCAATGATCCCGATGTTTCGGTAGACCTTGATGTCCTTAGTTCTCGGCATGATTCGCGTTCCGATTGGCCCGGGCCTGGCCCGGCAAAGCGCGCACTATATACATTTCGCAGGATTCCGAAAGGGTGGCCGTCACAGCGCCCAAGCACCCGCGGCCTTGCCGGCCGCTTATCGGATGGCGATCGGCGCTACGGTCGAGCCGGTGCCGCCCTCGATCTTGAGCGGCTGCACTATCAGCGCGAACTCGTGCACGCGCCGCGCCGCCAGCTGCTCGAGCCGGAGGTTCTCCAGCAGGTGGATGCCGTTGACCACCAGCAGGATCTGGTGCACCGGCCCGGCCAGATCCGCGTCGGACGGCGGCGCCACCTCGACGCCGGAGTTGTCGGCGCCGACGAGCATGGGATCCTGCCGCGCCAGCCACTCGGCGGCGGCGATGCCGAGGCCCGGGCTGGTCTTCTGATAGCGCTCGTTCTGCTTCCCCCAAAGCGTGCCC
>DATBLZ010000172.1:0-3447 GCA_036555065.1 Gammaproteobacteria bacterium | reverse complement strand
GAGACGCCGATGACGAACTTGCTCCTGAGCCTGCTCGCCGCGGTCGCTGTTCCAGCAACGATGCTCGGCGACAGCACGGGGGCGCTCGCGATTTAGAGCAAAAGGCCGGCGGGCAATACGCGAAGAAGAAAAACAGTCATGCTCGATAGGCGCGCGATAGCTTTTGCATTCTTGGCCATCGGCGGCGTCGGCGAAACCGACGCGCAGGACCTCGAGCCGCGGCAGTACTCCAACGCGCCTATCGGTCTCAACTTCTTCGTCGCCGGGTACGTCAACCAGGCCGGCAGCGTGCTCTTCGATCCGGCCTTGCTCTTGGAGAACGCGGACCTTTCGATCGACGGTCCCGCCGTCGGCTACGCTCGCTCGCTCGCATTCGGTGGCATGTCGGGCAAGATCGATATGGGCGTCGCGCGCGTGTGCCTGTCCGGATCCGCCGACTATCAGGGCCAGAAGTATACGCGCGACGTTTGCGGGTTGACTGATGCGAAGGTGCGCGTCGGCATCAACTTCATCGGCGCGCCGGCGCTGACGATGCAGGAGTTCGCCGGCAATCGGCAAAATCTCGTCGTCGGCGCGAGCCTGCAGCTCGCGGTGCCCGTCGGCGACTACGATCCGGCGCGGCTCGCGAATATCGGCACGAATCGTTGGGCCACGAAGGCCGAGCTCGGCGTCTCGAAAGCCCGGGGCCCGTGGACGCTAGAGATCGCCCTCGCCAGCACGTTTCATGAGACCAACGACGAGTTCTTCGGCGGCAGCACGCGCGAGCAGGACCCGATCTATTCCTTGCAAGCGCACGTTGTGCGGAGTTTCAAGTCGGGCGTCTGGCTCGCGCTCGACTGGAACCATTATCGCGGCGGCGAGACGACGACGAACGGAACGGTCAACAGCGACTTTCAGTCGAACGAGCGGCTGGGCCTCACGCTGTCCCTGCCCGTGAACTCGAGGCAATCCGTGAAGATCAACACGAGCAGCGGCGTTTCGACGCGAACCGGCACCGACTTCGATACGATCGGAGCGTACTGGCAGTATCGGTGGGGAGGCGGGCTCTAGCGGCGAGGAACCTCCATGGACACAAAAAGAAGGCTCCGCAAAGGAGCACTCATCGCACTGATCGTCGTGGCCGGTCTCGGCGTCTTGCTTGCACTGCCGCCGATCCAAGTCAGGCTTGCGCGCGCGTTCATCGGTGACCTCGCCGGCGTCACGGTCGAGCTCGGCTCTCTTTGGGCGGGACCGAACGGCATCGACATCGGGGCGTTGCGTATCGAGAGGCCCGGCTTCGAGGTGACCGTCGAAGAAGCCACCATTGACTTCGCTTTCTGGTCATCGCTCGCTGGCTTGAGGCTCGATATCGAAGCGGCGGAGCTTGGCGGCGTCGATGTGCTTCTCGACCGCTCGGTGTTACGACCCGAGGAGCTCGATGCGGAGCAGCGGGCCTTTGCGGGATTGAAGGCGGTCGCGAAGATCCCGTCGTGGCTTGTGCTTCGCGACCTCGCCGCTGCGGGCGACGTCGCATTGCGCACGGCGCGCGGCGACATCGACGCGTCGGGACCGTGGGAGCTCAAGGTCAGTGGGGTCACGGCCGAGTCCACGGCCTCCGCGCGGCTCACGGCAACACTCGATACGCGCCGCGCGGGCGAGGTTCTCGCAGCGAGCCGCGTCGACGCGAACGCGACCGCGCGAATCGACGCGGATGCGCAGATTCTCGAGCTTGCACTCGACACCGACGTTCGGCCCGCCGAGGACGATCAACGCGGCCTCCACGCGGCGGGCGCGCTGGCGTTCGATGCCGCCGGCGAGCATTACACGCTCGATTTGGACGGCCGAGTGGCCGGGCGTCTCGTGCACGCCGAGGGCGTCCTTACGCCCGACGGCAACCTCGAAGGCAGCTGGGAAGCCAACGTGACCCCGGGCGTCGTCGCCGCATTTGCGCGCGGCCGCTCGGTCGCGGATTTGTCGGGCACGTCGACGGGTCAAATCGCGTTCGATCGGGCGAATCGGCGAATGGCGATTCGTGCCACGGCGCAAGGCGAGGGCCGCGGCTGGGAGGCTTTCGATCCGCGGCTCGCGGGTTTGGGTACGATCGAGCTCGACCTTGCGGTCGCTGCGACCCTCGAGCCCGGCGTCGTCGACGCCGAGAGCATCGTGCTCAGTGTCGCGTCGGCGACGCGCGGCGAGATGTTGCGCATCGCTACTTTGCAACCGCTTCGGTACGAGACGGGCAATTGGCTCGTCGATCCCGAGACCTGGGGCGAGCCGGCGCTGCGCATTCAAGCGAAAGCGCTGCCGCTGCAGTGGCTTAGGCCCTTCAGCCCGGCGGCCAATCTCGAAGGCGGAGAATTGAGTGGCGCCATCGACTTCATTCGCGACGAGGAACGGCGCACGCGCATCGTGGTCACCGAGCCGTTGCGGGCCGTCGGCGTCGAGCTGCAACCGGTGGAAGGCGTTGCGTTCCCGGCCTTCGACCTGGCTATCGTGCCGCACGCGACGCTCGAAAATGGCGCGCTCGAGGCCGAGATCGAAGAGCTCACGATGACGGCGGCTACGGGGTTCCAGTTGCAGTTTGAGGGGAGTGGCACGACGTCGCGAACCGACTGGCCGATCGCGGATTTCGAGGGCACGCTCTCGGCGCACCTGCCGCGTTTGCAAAGAATCGTGCCGCAACTCGACCGCGTGCGCGGCACGACGCGCATGCGTTTCGATTTCCGCAACATGCTGCTGACGATCGATGCGGCGGCGGTCAGCGCGGAGGCGAGCGACGGACGAGAGCTCCTCGCGGCGGACTTGTCGAGCCAGGAGCCACTTACGTTGCAAGTGCCGAATTTCGCGGCCGACTGGGACGCGTTCAGTCCACAAACACTCACGCTCAAGCTCGATGGTATGCCCATCGACTGGCTGAGCCCCTATATGCCGGAGCTCCAGTTCCGCGGCGGCGAGGCCT
The DNA here is from genome assembly GCA_036555065.1 of Gammaproteobacteria bacterium. Lineage (GTDB taxonomy): Bacteria > Pseudomonadota > Gammaproteobacteria > Steroidobacterales > Rariloculaceae > DATBLZ01. Next base: position 509 of record DATBLZ010000172.1, on the reverse strand, counting down.
CGGGCGAGTTCACGTTGGCCGGCGGCGGGGGACAGGGTGTGCTTCTTACGGTCGAGGAGCCGATCGTGATCGCGAACGCTTTGCCCATCTTCCGCGGAATGGAGGCGCGGCAAACGCTCACGGCGACCGTGCGCCCGCGGTTGCTGCTCTCGAATGCGTTGAGCTCGTTCGCGCTCGAGGACCTCCGCATCGAGGCCCCGGACGGCGGCAGACTCACGGGCGAGATCCGCGTCGAGGCGCCGGCCGCCGCCGAGCGGATCGCCATTTCGGTCGCGCTCGACGGCGAGTTTCGCAGGTTCGCGGAACGCTACGGCGCCCGTTTCAACACCTTACGGTTCCGGCAACGCTCCGAGCTCGAACCCGCATCGGGCCGGTTCGCCGTCCAGGAGCTCGCGCTCAACGTCGTGGCGCCGACCGGCGCCGACATTCTCGAGCTCGAGACCCTGCGGCCGTTTTTCATCACGACCGAGCCTTTCGGCGTGGGCGTGGATTCCGGCTCTCCGGAAATT
>DATBLZ010000170.1:0-5249 GCA_036555065.1 Gammaproteobacteria bacterium | reverse complement strand
GCCGCGATCGAGAACTTGGGTTTGCGCAAGTACCGCCTGATCGTGTGCGGCGGCGGCGCAAGCAACGGCGATCTGTTGCTCAGGCTCGCGCGGCTGAGCGGCCGAGAGCCCGAGACGACGGCCGCCCACGGCGTGCCGCCTGATTACGTCGAAGCTGCCGCGTTCGCGTGGCTCCCGCGCGCGCGGTTGCAGGGCACAGCGGGCAACGTTCCCACTGTGACCGGTGCCCGCCAAACCGCAATACTCGGCGGCGTATACTACGGCGGCGAGCCCGTTCGGCTCGCGCGACGAGACGGATTCCGCAGTGGACGCGCCAAACCTAAGACTGCCTGACTACTACATCAATCGCGAGCTATCGCAGCTCGATTTCAACACGCGCGTCTTGGATCAGGCCAAAGATCGCAGCCTTCCACTGCTCGAGCGGCTGAAGTTCCTGTGCATCTCGTCTACAAATCTCGATGAGTTTTTCGAGATTCGTGTCGCCGGCCTCAAGCAACGCGTCGAGGCGAGCTCGGCCCCGATGGGGCCCGATAATCTGAGCCCCGCAGAAGTGTTGGGCAAGATCACGACAGCGGCGCGCGAGCTCGTGAGCGAGCAATACCGGCTGCTCAACGAGGAGCTGATTCCGGCGCTGCGCAATGAACGCATCAACTTCGTCCGACGCGACGACTGGACGAGCGCGCAACGCCAGTGGCTCGAGAACTACTTCCAGACCGAGATCGTGCCGGTGTTGAGCCCGACGACGCTCGACCCGACGCGGCCGATTCCGCGAATTCTCAACAAAAGCCTGAACTTCATCGTCGGGCTGCGCGGGCGCGATGCTTTCGGCCGGCGCACCCACCGCGCGATCGTCCAGGCGCCCCGCTCGCTGCCGCGACTCATTCAGCTGCCCGCAGAGCTCGGCGTGCCAGACGTCGCCGACTTCGTGTTTTTGTCGTCGGTCATCCATGCATTCGTCGACCAGCTCTTCGCCGGCATCGAGATAAACGGCTGTTATCAGTTTCGGGTGACGCGGAATAGCGACCTCTACATCGACGACGAGGACGTCGACGACTTGCTCCATGCCCTCGAAGGCGAGCTGTTCGAAAGGCGCTACGGCGACTCGGTCCGGCTCGAGATCGCGCACGACTGCCCGGAGGAGCTCACGGAGTATCTGCTGCAGCACTTCCAACTCACGCGCGACGACCTCTACCAGGTTCCGGGGCCCGTCAATCTCAATCGATTGCTGGCAGTTTACGAGCTCGTCAACCGCAGCGACTTGAAGTACCCGCCGTTCACGCCGAGCTTGCCGACGGAGCTCGCGACGAAGAATCCTTTCGAGGCGATCGCGAAGCACGATCTTCTGCTCCACCATCCCTACCAGTCCTTCGCGCCCGTCACGGACTTCGTGTATCGCGCCGCCAACGATCCCGACGTCGTCGCGATCAAGCAGACGCTCTACCGCACGACTCCGGACGCGCCTATCGTTGCGAGCCTCGTCTCGGCGGCGCGGGCCGGCAAGGAGGTCACGGTCGTCGTCGAGCTCCGCGCGCGTTTCGACGAGGCCGCCAACATCGAGCTCGCGACGAAACTTCAGGAAGCCGGAGCGCACGTCGTGTACGGCGTCGTCGGCTACAAGACGCATTGCAAAATGATCTTGGTCGTGCGCCGCGAGAACGGCCGCCTACGCCGCTACGTTCATCTCGGCACGGGTAATTACCATCCGCAAACGGCGCGCATGTATTCGGACTATGGCCTCTTCTCCGCGGACGAGGACTTGGGTGAGGACGTGCACCAGGTGTTCATGCAGCTCACGAGCCTCATGCGCACGCCGAAGCTCAAGCTCTTGTCGCAGTCCCCGTTCGATCTGCGCGAGCGGCTGCTCGATCTCATCCGGCGCGAAACTGCGAATGCAGCGTCGGGCGGCACGGGGCACATCATCGCGAAACTCAATGCGCTCGTGGAGCCCGAAGTGATCCGCGCGCTCTACGAAGCATCGATGGCAGGCGTCTACGTCGATCTCATCGTACGCGGCATCTGCTGTTTGCGCCCGGGTATTCCCGGCATCTCGGAGACGATTCGTGTTCGCTCGATTATCGGCCGGTTCCTCGAGCACTCACGCGTCTATTACTTCCACAACAACGGCGACGAGGAAGTATTCTGCGCAAGCGCAGATTGGATGGATCGCAACCTGTTCCGCCGCATCGAGGTCATGTTCCCGATCCGCAAGAAGTCGCTCAAGACGCGGATCATCGGCGATCTCGATACCGCGCTTGCGGACAACACGCAAGCTTGGGAGCTCAGTGCCGATGGTAGCTACCGGCGAATACGCCCGGCCGAAGGCGAAGAGCCCGTAACGGCGCAATCCGCGCTCTTGCGCGAGCTCGCCGAATCATCGTGAGCTAGTCCCGCGTCTCGATCCGCAACTCGAACCCACGGGCTTCGAGAAACGTCTGCTCCTGCGTCAAATCGGCCTGCGTCAGAGGATTGTTGGCAATCCACGTGCGCGGCAGCTTGACCGTCAGGCGGTTGGGACCCCCGCTCAAAGCGAGCGGCGGAAGCTCGTCGGGGCTGCGAGCACGGTTCAACAGCACCGCGAGACGCAGCAGCACGATGAGCTTGAATAGCGGTTTACGCCAATTCTCCGACAACGAGTCCAACGCGAGCTCATCGAGCTTGCGCCGATGGAACCCCACCAACGTTGCGAGCAGCTGCTGCTCGACACGGACGAATCCCGGCATGTCGGCGTTCGCAAGCAGATACCCGCCGTGCTGATGGTATTTCGCATGCGCGATGTCGAGGCCGATCTCGTGGAGCCGCGCCGACCATTCGAGCAGCTGCCGATACTTGTCGCCGTCGAGCCCCCAGGGTTTTGCGACGTGCTCGAGCAGCGCGCGGGCCGTCGACTCGACGCGCGCGGCTTGATCGTCGTCGACGTGATAGCGCAGCTGCATCGCGCGAATCGTTCGCTCGCGCACGTCCTCGTGTTGCAGCCGGCCGAGCATGTCATAGAGAAGGCCTTCGCGGAGCGCGCCCTCGCTGATGAGCATGCTGTCGATCCCGAGGTTCTTGAGCACCTCGACGAGGATCGAGATGCCGCCGGGAAAAACGGGCGCCCGCTCCGGACCGAGCGTCGGCAGCCGCAAGCTCTCGACGTCGCCGGCTCGAACCATCTGCTCGATGATCGTCTCGAGCGCGCGCCCGGTAATCGCAGTCTCGATGAGTCCGAGCTCGTGCGCGATGTCGCCGGCCGCGCGTATCGTTCCCGACGAGCCGATCGCGGTCGTCCAGCCGAGGCGGCGAAATCCCGCTGCGACGGGGCGCAGCTCCAAACGCACCGCCATGCGCGCACGCTCGAAGCGCTTGGCGCTGAGCTTGCCGTTCGGGAAGAACTCGCGGCTCAAGCCCACGCAGCCGATCGTCAAGCTCTCGAGACGCCGCGGCTCGAACCCCTCGCCGATGATGAGCTCGGTGCTGCCGCCGCCGATGTCGAGAACGAAGCTACGACCGGAGCTGCTTTCGATGTGGTGGCTCACGCCGAGATAAATGAGCCGCGCTTCCTCGATTCCGGAGATGACCTCGACGGCTTGCCCCAAGGCCTCTTCGGCCGCGACGAGGAACGTGGCGCCGTTGCGCGCCCGCCGCAGCGTGTTCGTGCCGACCACGCGGACCTTGTCGGCCTGCATGTCGCGCAGACGTTGGCCGAAGCGCCGCAAGCACCCGAGCGCGCGGTCCTGGCTCGAATTATCGAGATACCCGGAATCGCTGAGCCCCGAGGCCAGACTCACCATCTCGCGGAGCCGGTCGATGATCGTGAGCTGGCCGTGATGCACGCGTGCCACGACCATGTGAAAGCTGTTCGAGCCGAGATCGACGGCCGCCATGATCCCGGTGGGATCGGTCGCCGCTGCTGCCGTGGGCCCGGTCAATGGCGCTTCGCGCTTGCCCTAGACCGAGAATGACGAGCCGCAACCACACGTCGTGGTCGCGTTGGGATTGCGAATGATGAACTGCGCGCCCGACAGATCCTCGCGGTAATCGATCTCCGCGCCCATGAGGTACTGAACGCTCAACGGATCTATGAGGAGCATCACGCCACCGTTCGCGATTTGCGTGTCGCCTTCTTGTACCTCTTCGTCGAACGTGAACCCGTACTGGAATCCGGAGCAGCCGCCGCCCTGAATGTAGACGCGCAGCTTCAGATCCGGGTTGCCTTCCTTCTCGATGAGCTGACCGACCTTGCGTGCGGCAGCATCCGTGAAGCTCAGCGGCTCGGCTGCGGTGGTGCTAGCTTCGTTCATCGTGCTCACTCGCCGACGACGCCGATCGAGCGGACGGCCTCGACGGGCCGCTTGCCGCTCTTCTCCGCAGCGCTGCTCCCCTCGCTCTCATGGATGAGCTTGCCGTTGACCTCGGCGCCGATCGCCATTTCGATTAGCTTGTATTGCACGTTGCCGATAACGCGCGCCTTGGGGCCGAGCTCGACGCGCTCCGTCGCGCGGACGTCGCCCTTGACGGTGCCGTTCAAGAATACATGCGGCACCATGACGGCACCTTCGACGCAGCCGCGCTCGCTGATGCTCAGCGTCGAGCGCTCGTCCTTGATCGCCTTGACGTTGCCTTTCACATATCCATCGACGAGAAACCCGCCCGAGAACTCTATATCGCCGTGGACACGCGTGTCGGCGCCTATGAGCGATTGAATCGAGGGCTGGTGGCGTTGCTTCTTTCCGAACATCTGCTTCTCCCTAAGTCGGGCCCGTTATCCTAGCCGGTGACGGCCGCCCATTCAAAACTGCGCGTAATCCGCTCGCCGCGCGGCTCGCGCGGCCAAATCTCGACCTCGACGGTGGCCGGCTCGAATCCGGCCGGCAAGACCAACGCGTGCTCGATACTCTGAAAGTACCGAAAGTCATACGCTATTTCCTGAGCTTCGCCGTCGGTGACGAGCTCGGCGAGATCGAATGCCGCCGGCGCCGCGTCGAGCACGCCGGTCAAGCGAACTTTGACCGCGCCCTTGACGCGCTGATTTTGCACGATCGCCTGCACGAGGATCAATCGCAGCAGGTGGCGTTGCTCGGAATCCGCTGGAAGGATCTTGAAATCCTGGATGCGCAGGCCCGCGACGCCGTCGCCCGGAGACACGATGCCGCGATAGAACGCGAGCTCTTCTTCTTGAGCTTGGATCTTGGCCTGCAGCTCGTCGAGCGTTGTTTCGATGCGCGCGTACGTTTCGCGGTCGATGTCCTCCGTCGTCTCGAATATCGCCT
>DATBLZ010000168.1:0-15653 GCA_036555065.1 Gammaproteobacteria bacterium | reverse complement strand
GGTTTCGGAGCGCGTGCACCCCTCCACGGAGGGCTAAACCGAGCCGCCCGCATGGCGAAGACCAAAAAGCGCCGCGCCAAGCCCGAGCCCTCGACCGCCGCCACCGTCGGCTACGAAGCGGAGCTCTGGCAGATGGCCGACGCGCTCCGCGGCAGCATGGATGCCGCGGAGTACAAGCACGTCGTCCTGGGCCTCATCTCGTCGACGACGCCATGGCCGGCATCGAGCGCCAAGATCGGCGACGAGGCGAGCCGCGCGAAGGACGTGCTCGGCCGCGTCTACGAGTACTTCCTCTCGCAGTTCGCGAGCGCCGAGGGCAAGAAGGGCGGAGAGGGCAGCTTGACTCTGCCCGGAATGACGGCGCTCAGGCGTGCAATGCCTCGATCGCCGACTTCGGATTGGAGGCCACGATTTTCAGCAGCGCTCGCGCCGGACCCGTCGGCCGAGTTCGACGCTGCTCCCAGTTCTGCAAAGTGCGTAGGTTCACGCCGATCAACTTTGCGAACTGGGATTGGCTGATGTCGGCTGCCTTACGAATGGCGCGAACGTCTGCCCGGGATCGATCTCGAGGAGCTCGCGAGCTTTCTCGACCGACCGACGACGAGCCAGGCTATTCGCGACTATCGAGCGGCATTGCAGCGCGCAGGCAAGAAGTAGCGCGTAACTCGGTCAGCGGTGCCTGTGGCTGATGCCGATGCCCGCATAAACGTTGCTACCCGGCGCGGGCTCGTAGTATCGAGAGCCGGCGGCATTGATCCGGATGTTGCCGTAATAAATCTCGTCGTTGAGGTTGTTGACGCCGAGGAACGGCGAGATCGTCATCGAGTCGAGCTCTTTGTTCCAGCCGAGACGGAGGTTCACGAGCGTATAGCTGTCGATGAGCACGGTATTACCATTGTCGGCGTACTGCTCTCCGGTCGCAACGAAATCGAGCCCCGCGTACCAACCGCGCTCGTGCCGGTACATGAGCTCGCCGAACAATAGCTCGTCCGGGACGCCGGGAATGACGTTGCCCGAGTAGTCGAACGTGACACCATCGGTGAACTCGTCGAACTTGAAGTCGGAATTGGTGTAGCTCACGATCGCACGCAACCGCTCCGTCGGGTTCAGCGTCAATGACAGCTCGATGCCGTCTCGCGCCGACTTACCTGCGTTCTGAAAATAGAAGCGTTGCGAGACCAGCGTCGACTCGAACTGCACGAGCTCGTCGTCGACGTCTATGGAGAAGAAGGCTGCCTCGAACGAGTGCGCACCGAAGCCGCCGCGGACGCCGACCTCGAGATTCGTCGCGACTTGCGGATCGAGCGCCGTGTTCAATCCGCCGGAGTTGTCGGGGCGGGCGAACTGCGTCGTCGTCGGCGTCTCGAACGCGCTCGAGTAGGTGCCGTACAAGCTGAGGTTGTCCGTGAGGCTGAAGACGATCCCGAGCATCGGGCTCGCGTCGTCGAAATCGACGACGCCCGAGTCGTCGGGCACAACGTCAGTGGGGTCGAGCAAAGCGTCGTTGAAAAAATGGTCCGTGACGTCGAACTCCACCTTATCGAAGCGCACGCCGAAGCTGAGGTCGATGTTATCGGTCAGCGCGAGATCGTTCTGAACGAAAACACCGTAGCCGCTGACGGCCTCGTTCTGGTTGAACCGCATGGGGCCCTGGACGCCGCCCGGTAAGTTGTCGTACCGGATTCGGTCGTCGTCCTGCTCGTCGATATCGAGGCCGACGATCAGCTGATTCGGCCGCCCGCGGAGCATGCCGTCATACGTGTAATTGACACCGCCGCCCATGAAGAAGCGATCGAGAGCGACGATGCCGCTCTGGATGGCGCCGCCGACCGGAACGCCCGCGAGCTTGTTGCCGAAGTCGCGCCACGCATAGTAATTGCGCGCGGATATATGACCCTTCTCGCCGATCGGCGTGTTGTAGACGAAGCCGATGCGTGACTGCTCGAGAAACTCGCCGGCGTCGAAGGTGACGTTGGCGAGCCGCGCCTGGGCCCGGTTCGCGTTCACTTCCGCGAGCGTGAGCCCGCCGGGGTCGTCGGACACCGGCTGGTCCGTGTAGTTGAGGACCGTCAGCAACTCGCGGTCGCGGCCGAGATCGAGGCTGAGCCGGCCCGTGAGCTGCGTATTCTCGGCGAGGCTTTGCGCCCGGTAACCCTCGTACGAGGAGTCCGATAAGCTGAACGAGTAGCCCAGTTTGTCGCCCTGACCGCCGGTCTTGAGCTGCACTTTCTCGAAGTCGTCTTCGCCTGCGGTCAGACGGATTTCCGTAAACGGCTCATCGGGAGCGACCTCGGAGGTCACGCTGATGACGCCGCCGGAAGCGTTGCCCCAGAGCGACGAGCTCGGGCCCCGCAGCACCTCGATCTCGCTCGTCGCGCCGAGATCGATGCTGTCCACGGACCCTTGCCCGTCGGGCAGCGTCTCCGGTATCCCGTCGACGAGGATCTTGACGCCTTGGATACCGAAGTTCGCGCGCGCGCCGAAGCCGCGGATCGAGATTCGCAAGTCCTGCGCGAAGTTGAAGCGGTCTTGCATGTAGACGCCGGGCACGCGACTCAGCGGCTCGTCGAGCGCCAGTTGCTGCCGGCCGAGCTGGATGTCGTCCCGCCCAACAACGGTGATGGCGGCAGGCACGGTTTCGAGCGGCTTCTCGAGGCGGGTCGCCCTCACGATGATTTCCTCGGACGGAGCTTCGGCCGGGGGCTGAGCATGCGTGTGCGGCGACGCAACGAGAACCAGGAATCCCAGGGCGAGTGTCGAACGGATCTTGGAGCTCATGCTTTTTTCGTCCGCGGCGTTGGCGCAACAGCGGGGTATGATGACCTAGCGGCCGGGGCGCTGCAAACGGCCCGCCCGAGCCCGAAAAGGGCCGCTTGTCTATCGGCGCGCCGCCGTGTATATAGCCGCGGCGGTCCGTGTGGCGGGTTCGGTGAGTGGGATGGATGAGACGGGGATTCTGAACCTAATCTCGTTAGCCGAGTTTACGGCCTTCGTGCAGGTCGTGTTCGTCGATCTCGTGCTCGCCGGCGACAACGCGATCATCGTCGGCGTCGCCGTGGCTGGGCTGCCGACGCACCAGCGAGCCCGTGTCATGGTCATCGGCATCGGCGCCGCGACGGTGCTGCGAATTTTGTTCGCTTCGCTGACCGTGCAGCTCCTGACGATCATCGGCCTCTTGCTCGCGGGCGGCATATTGCTGCTTTGGGTCTCCTGGAAGCTCTGGCGCGAGCTCCGGGAGCTGCGCATCTCACGGATGCTCGACACTGGACAAATCGAATCACCGGACAACGCGTCGGGCGCGCACGGGAGGGCGCCCGAGCGCAAGATCAAGACGATGCGCGACGCCGTTACCCAAATCGTCATCGCCGACGTCTCGATGTCTTTGGACAACGTGCTCGCGGTTGCGGGAGTTGCGCGCGAGCACGCCTGGGTTCTGATCTTTGGCCTTGCGCTGTCGGTCGCATTCATGGGGTTTGCGGCCGTCATGATTGCCCGGTTGCTCGACCGGTATCACTGGATCGCGTACATCGGCCTCGCCGTGATTTTCTACGTGGCGCTGCGGATGATTTGGGACGGCGCGTGGGAAATCATGGGTGCGACTGGTTAGCGCGCGATCCCGCGGTCTCATTACCTGAAGACGGCGGAGCCTTCGCCTTCGAGCTCGAGGATGAGCTCGCCTCGCGATGTGAAACGGAAGGCGCGCGTGCCCGCGAGCACGGCCGCGAAATCGCTCTCTTGCGAATCGGCGCAATACATGCGCGTCGACGCGACGGCGCCGAAAGTAAGCGCTTCGGCCGTCACCGAATAGGGACCTCGCATGGTGTTGCAGTCGGTTGTTGCGGCGAATGTGCCGTCGCCGGTGAACGTCAGCGTAAATCGCTGGGCTTCGCGCGGGACGATCTCGCGACCGTCCGCGTATGTAGAGCGGATCCAACCCCAAGTCTTCATATCGAGCCGCATGCGCGCCGGATCCGCCTCTCCCGCGAAATTCTGCGCGACCTCGCCGAATTGCAGCGTCGCAGGGTCGAGCAGGAGCCAAATGCTCTTGGCCGTAGACGGCGCAGCAGTGAACGGTTCGCCCGGCGCGCGGTCCGTGTAATTCACGATGACGATCCGGTCGCGTCCCGATTCCGTCGTCTGCGGCGCGATACGATCCCCGAGCAGCACGCCTTGGGAGCCTTGATAACCTCCGTCGGTCGCGAGCGCGGCGACGACGTAAAAGAAGGTTCCCGTTCCGCCGGTTTCCTGGGTGAGCAGAAAAGCTACGTCCTCGCGGCCGTCGCCGTTCAAATCCTTGCGCAGCTCGTTGCCGAAATAGCGCGTGACGATTTTTGCGGCCGAGCCCGGTGCGGCCTCGATCTCGGACGCGCCGTCGACGAGATGGATCCGGCGGCCATCGAGCACGTATTCGGCGTCGAGAGGGTCCATCGAAGGGCGGTAGCAGCCAGCGGAAGAAGCGCCCAATGCGAGCGCGCACGCGGCCGCCGAAAAGGGCAGGCGCGCGCTCACGACGACGGCGTTACCGTGCTCGGTGCGGCGCTCGGCTCTACACGGAGCTTGACGGCGTACTCGCCCTCGAAGCGCACGGCACCCCGGCCGCCCGAGTCGATCGTCGCAGTGAGCGGAAACAGGCCGCTGCCCGTCCTCTCGAGCTGGGCCAGGTTCGGCGCTTGCGTATCCGCATCGAACCGACAACGACAGACGATCGATTCCTCGACCGCGCGCCGGTAGTCAATCTGGGATTCGCTGAGCACGATATGGGCATCGCGGCCGCGGGCCCGCATCTGCAGCCATAGCGCGCCCCAGCCGGCCAACGTACAGATCGCATACAGGCTCCCGGCGAAACCCGTCCCGTGCACGTTGATGTTGGGCGCAAGCGGCGCGCGCAGCACGAGCTCGCCTTCAGAGTAGCCGGCGATCTCCACGCCCATGGCCGCGACCAGCGGGATTCCCTGGCGCCAAGCTGATTCGAGCTCCGGCAAAAACGTGCTCATGCGCGCAACCTATGATTGAATTAGGCGATTCTAAGACACTTCGCGCCCGCAAAGAGGGGGACCGCATGCGAGTCGTTTCAGCCATTGCGACCATGGCGCTCATGGCGCTCGGGGTCGGCACGGCGTTTGCGCAGGCACAGCCGCCGCCGGCGCCGACGGATTTCTCGACCGTCCAGATCGTCGTGCACGACCTCGCCGGCAACGTCCATTACCTCGAAGGGCGCGGCGGCAACATCGGCGTGCTCATAGGCAGCGACGGCGTCGTCATCGTCGATGATCAATTCGCGCCTCTTTCGGAGAAGATCGTGGCCGCGATCGGCACGCTGACCGACGAGGAGGTGCGGTTCGTCATCAACACCCACGTCCATCCCGACCACATGGGCGGCAACGCGAATTTCGCGGCGCTCGGCGCTTCGATCATCGCGCACGATAACGTGCGCGTCCGCATGATGCAGGGCATTCGCGGCGGTCCGCCCGAGCCCGTCGCTGCCTGGCCGATTCTGACTTTCGGCGACAAGCTCGCGATGCACGTCGACGGCGAGGACATCGAGATCGTCAAGGTGCCGCCCGCGCACACGGACGGCGACAGCTTCATCTACTTCAAGAATGCCGACGTGCTGCACGTGGGCGACGTGTTCCGCACGGGAGCATTCCCCGTGATCGACACGCAGAACGGCGGCACGGCGCAAGGCACGATCGACGCCCTCGAGATGGCGCTCGCAATGGCCGGGCCGGATACGATCATGCTGCCCGGGCACGGCACGCCCTCGAAGCGCGCCGACGTGCAGAAGTTCCTCGACATGCTCGTCGACGTCAGGAATCGCGTCGCCGCGCTCGTCGAGCAGGGCATGACGCTCGAGCAGGTCATCGCGGCAACGCCCGCGGCGGCATACACCGGCCTCGGCTCTCCGGATCGGTTCCTCACGGGGCTCTACGAATCGCTGACGGCGGACTGAACGCGGCGCTGCACGCGGTCGGGTGGGCTTCGCGATGACGCGGCCTGAAGTTTTCGTATACCGCACCGTCGATACGTCGGGCGCCTCCCACCGCGCGCTCACGAGCGCGGGGTGCGCCGTCACGATTGCGGAGCCCGGCCTCGGTCCTCGCGAGCTCCTCGCGCGCGCGCGCGCTGCGCATGCAATCCTCGGCGCGACGTTTCCCGGCGGCACCATCGACCGCGAGTTCCTGGCGTCGAATCCGCGGCTGCGCATCGTGGCCAAGTATTCGATCGGCGTCGACGACGTCGACGTCGAGGCGGCTTCGGAGCTCGGCATCCTCGTCACGCATTGCCCGACCGAGGCGAATTGGGGTGGCGTCGCCGAAGGCACGATCGCAATGATGCTTGCGCTGCTCAAGCGCGTCCGTGAGCGGGACGCACACGTCAAGGCCGGCGGCTGGCGCTCGCCGGACCTCGAGGGAATCTACTGCGGCGCGCGCGAGGACGGCTACGCCGGTATCACGGTCGGCATCGTCGGGTTGGGGCGCATAGGCCGGCGAGTGGCGAAGCTGCTCGAGCCGTGGCGCGTGCGCTTGCTCGCCCACGATCCGTACGTCGAGGCCGAGGTTTTTAGCCGCCACGGCGCTCGCCGCGTCGATCTTCCGGAGCTCCTCGCAGAGTCCGACGTCGTGACGTTGCACTGTAGCCTCACGCCCGAGACGCGCGGGCTCATCAATGCCGCGCGCCTCGATCTCATGAAGCGCGAAGCCGTCCTCATCAACACGGCTCGCGGTGCCGTCGTCGATCTCGACGCGCTCTGCAATGCGATCGAGCAGCGCGGGTTACGCGCGGCGCTCGACGTCTTGCCCGAGGAACCGCCGCACCCGGGCGCGCGCATCCTCACGCTCGGGAACCGCGTGCTCTTGTCGCCGCATGCGGTCGCGGCGAATCGCGGCGGGACACTCGGACCCGCGATTCCGTGGGCCACGGCTGACTTGCTCGCGGCGCTGCGCGGCACCGTCCCCGAGCACGTCTATAATGTCGCTGCCGTCGCGAAATGGCGGCAACGCTTCGGGGGGAAGTCGCTGTTATGAAGGCTCGAGGAACACCGCTACGCAGCGGAATCGCGGCCGCCGTTCTGCCGCTCGCTCTGCTCTTGGCGCGGCCGGCGCTCGGACACCACTCTTTCGCGGTGCATTTCGTCGGCGACGAGCTCGTCACGGTCACCGGCGTCGTCACGGAATTCACGTTTCGTAACCCACACGGACTCGTGATGCTCGACGAGACCCGCGACGACGGCACGATCGTGCATTGGCGCATCGAGACTAATTCGCCGAACATTCTGCGCCGCCGCGGCTGGGCGCCCGATTCGGTCAAGGCGGGCGATGAGGTGACGATCGAAGGCTACCCCGCGCGCGACGGCTCGAGCTCGATGCGTGTAGCGCGCTTGATTTTCGCCGACGGCCGCGAGCTCACGGGGCAGCGCCCGCCGCCGCCGGGTTCCGCCGACCCGGATTGACGACGGTGCTGCGCGCCTCCGCGATTCCTCTGATCGTCGTCGTCGCGGCGGCCGCGGCGCCGTGCGGCGCGCAAGAGGGCGTGCCGAACATCGAGGGTTTCTGGACCGTGAAGTTCGAGCCGCGGCCGTCGGGGCAGGCGCTCATCGACGAGCTGCCGCGCGGTGCGCTGCTCATCGACGACACCGGCGCCGGGGAGCTTCCGGCCGGGAACTTCGCGGGGCTCCGCCTCAGCCCGCGCGCGCTCGAGGAGGTTCGAAACTACGATTACTCGGCCGAGCTCAAGCGCGAGAACACCTGCGTGGCGCCATCGGCAGCGTTCTATATGCAGGCGCCGTTTCCGATGGAGATCTACCAGGGGCGCGATCTCATCGTGTTCAAGATGGAATACTTCGACATGTATCGCGTCGTGTTCCTCGATGGCCGCAACCATCCGCCCGCGGACGCGCCGCACTCGAAATCCGGGCACTCCGTCGGTCGTTGGGAGCGCGATACACTCGTCGTCGACACGACGCACCTGGCCGCAGGCACGTTCATGAACAACGGATTCAACCACAGCGAAGGCCTGCACATGATCGAGCGCTTTCGCCTGAGCCCGGACGGAACGACACTGTGGTTGACGCAGCTCTACGTGGATCCCGACACGTTTATCGGGATGGCGGCGCGCTACATGGCCTGGACGCGGCAGCCCGGCGAGTACGTGTTCCCGTACGACTGTGACCCGAGCTACGGCGAATGATCAACGCACGCTCCAGGGCGATCGGGTCCTGGGCATTGTTCGATTTCGCCAATTCGCCGTTCACGACGCTCGTCGTGACGTTTGTGTATCCGTACTACTTCACGCAGATCATCGTCGCCGATCCGAACTTGGGCACCGTGTTGTGGTCGCGCGGCGTGACCATTACGGCGATCATCGTGGCGCTCGCGTCCCCGCTCTTCGGCGCACTCGCCGATCGCGGCGGCTATCGCAAGCTCTTCGTGGTGGTCTCGGCGCTCATCTGCGTCGGCGCGACGACGGCGCTCTATACCGTGCTTCCGGGACAAGTCGTAGCCGCTCTCGCGATCATGGTCGTTGCCAACGTCGGGTTCGAGTTCACGACCGTCTTCTACAACGCGTTCCTGCCCGACATCGCCCCGCCCGGCCGGATCGGGACCATCTCCGGGTGGGGTTGGGGGTTGGGATATGTCGGCGGGCTGCTCGCGCTCGTCGTCGCGCTCGTGACGCTCGTGCAGCCCGACGTGCCTTGGTTCGGCTTCTCGACCGAGGCCGGCGAGAATGTCCGCGCGACGAATTTGCTGGTCGCCGTTTGGTTCTTGGTATTCAGCCTGCCGTTCATGCTGTGGGTGCACGAGGACAAGTCGCGCGCGTCGCGCTCGGGCCGCATCGTGGGCGAGGCCTATACGCAGCTCCGCCGCACGTTCACGGAGATTCGCAAGTACACCCACGTGCTGCGGTTTCTCGTCGCGCATCTGATCTACAACGACGGGCTCGTGACGATTTTCGCCTTCGGCGGAATCTACGCGGCAGGCACGTTCGGATTTACGCTCGAAGAGGTGCTCCTATTCGGCATCGTCATCAACGTGTTCGCCGGTGCCGGCGCCATAGCGATGGGATATCTCGACGACCGCATCGGCGCGAAACGCACGGTGTCGATCTCGCTGCTCGGCCTCATCGTCGCGACGCTGCTCGCGATGGCGGCCGGCGAGAAGGTCTGGTTCTGGGTCGCGGGCATCATGATCGGGATTTTCGCCGGACCGAACCAATCCGCGAGCCGCTCGTTGATGGGCCGGCTCGTACCGCAGGGAATGCACAACGAGTTCTTCGGGTTCTTTGCGCTCTCCGGCAAGCTCACGGCCTTCATCGGGCCGTTCGTGCTCGGGCTCCTCACGCAGATCTCGGGCTCGCAGCGCGTCGGCGTGACGATCGTCGTCGGGCTCTTCGTCGTCGGGCTCGTCCTGCTCCAAGGTGTCGCGACAGAGGAGGAGGAATGAGTGCCTTGTCCGCGCGCAAGATCTTCTACATTTTCCCGGGGCAGGGATCGCAATACAAAGGCATGGGGTCAGACCTCGTGCGCGAGTTCGCGAGCGCGCGCGACCTCTATGCTCGGGCGAGCGCCGTCGTCGGCTATGACCTCGCGAAGCTGTCTTTCGAGGACCCCGAGGGTAAGCTCGGGCAGACGCGATACACGCAGCCGGCGCTGTTGACCCACGAGGTCGCGTGCCTCACGGTGCTCCGCGAGCTTACCGGCGCCGGCGGAATTCCGACCGTGACCGCGGGCCACAGCCTCGGCGAGTACGCGGCGCTCGTCTGTGCGGGCGCATTGACGTTCGAAGGCGCCTTGGCGCTCGTCGCCGAACGGGGCCGCCTCATGTCCGAGCACGGCCGCGGCTCCATGTTGGCGACGACGCTCGAGCTCGAGCCGGCGCGCGAGCTCGCCGACAAGCACTATTGCGGCATCGGCGGGTGCAACCTACCGGACCAGACGGTCATTGCCGGCGACGCCGCCGACCTCGACGCCCTTGCCGAGGATCTCGCGAAGACGCATCCGGGTAAGCGTGGCGTAAAACTCAATACGGAAGGCGCGTTTCACACTTATTACATGATCGCCGCGGCGCTCAAGTTTCGGGAGACGCTGCGGAACGCCGAGTTCGGCAAGATCGGGGTCGAGGTGCTCTCGAATTACACGGGCAAGCCGCATGTCGATGATTCTGGCGCAATCCGCTCGCGTTTGTTCTTCCAGCTCTTCCATACCGTTCGTTGGGTCGAATGCATGAGCGCCGCGATCGATGCGGGTGTGGCCACGATCGTCGAGATCGGCGGGGGCATTGGCAAGGGCGATGCGCCCGCGGACAAGCGGCCCAATCTCGAGAGCATCGTCAAGAAGTCCTTGAAATGGCGGCAACGTGAGGCACAATACCTACCCGCTATCAACGCCGCCGGCATTCGCGCCGCGGCCGAGCAACTGACCAAACCAGCCTAGGGATCGAGCAGGACAGCATGGGAGCATTCAAGGAGCCGCACGGCGGAGACCTCAAGGACCTCTATTTGCCGGAGGCTGCGGTCGCCGACGAGAAACGCCGGTCGCGCGACTTGCCATCGTGGGACCTGACGATACGGCAGCTCTGCGACATCGAGCTCTTGCTCAACGGCGGGTTCTCGCCGCTCGAAGGCTTTCAGGGCGAGCAGGAGTACCGCAGCGTCCTCGAGAAGATGCGCCTGCCGAATGGCACGATTTGGCCGATGCCGATCACGCTCGACGTCACCGAAGCGTTTGCGCAATCGGTCAAAGTCGGCGCAAAGATCGCCTTGCGCGACCCGGAGGGCGTTCTCATCGCGACGATGGAGATCTCGAGCATCTACCGTCCCGACAAGGAGCGAGAAGCCAAAGCCGTATTCGGCACCGCCGACGATAGCCACCCGGGCGTCGGCTATCTGCTGACACGCGCGAACCCCGTCTACGTCGGCGGCCGGCTCGCGGGCCTCGAGGCGCCGACGCACTACGATTTCAAGCATCTGCGCGATTCGCCGCGCGAGATCCGCGAGCGCTTTCAGAAGCTCGGTTGGCGCCGCGTCGTCGCGTTTCAAACACGGAATCCCATGCACCGTGCGCACTTGGAGCTCACGTTCCGTGCCGCGAAAGAGGTTGAAGCGAACTTGCTGATCCAACCCGTCGTCGGCATGACGAAGCCCGGCGACGTCGATCATTTCACGCGCGTGCGCTGCTACGAGTATCTGCTCAAGCATTACCCGGAGCAGACGACGACGCTGAGCCTGCTGCCGCTCGCGATGCGCATGGCCGGGCCGCGCGAGGCGGTCTGGCACGCGCTGATTCGCAAGAACTACGGATGCACGCACTTCATCGTGGGCCGCGACCATGCGGGGCCCGGCAACAACAAGCAGGGCAAACCCTTCTACGGACCCTACGCTGCCCAGGACCTCATGCGCGAGCTCGAGGGCGAGCTCGATATAACGATGGTGCCGTTCAAGAATATGGTCTACGTCGAGGAGCTCGCCCAATACCAGCCCGAGGACGAGGTCGGCAAGAACGTCCGGACGCTCGACATTTCGGGCACGGAGCTGCGGCGCCGATTGCGCGAAGGCCTCGACATCCCGGAATGGTTTTCGTTCCCGGAGGTCGTCGCGGAGCTCCGCCGCACGCATCCGCCGCGCTACGAGCAGGGATTCACCGTGTTCTTTACCGGGTTATCGGGCTCCGGTAAGTCGACTATCGCGAATGCGCTCATGGTCAAGCTCATGGAAATGGGCGGGCGGCCGGTCACGCTTCTCGACGGCGACGTCGTCCGCAAGCACCTGTCGAGCGAGCTCGGCTTCTCGAAAGAGCACCGCGACTTGAACATCCAACGTATCGGATTCGTCGCGAGCGAGATCACCAAGAACGGCGGCATCGCGATCTGTGCGCCGATCGCCCCGTACACGAAGACGCGCCGGCTCGTGCGCGAGATGATCGAGCCGAACGGCGGGTTCGTCGAGATCTACGTCGCGACCCCGATCGAGGTCTGCGAAGCGCGCGACCGTAAGGGGCTTTACGCGAAGGCGCGCGCGGGGCTCATCAAGGGCTTTACAGGCATCGACGATCCGTACGAAGCGCCCGAGAACGCCGAGATGGTCGTCGATACTTCCGATCTCACGCCCGACATCATCGCGCACCGGATCATCGTCAAGCTCGAGAGCCTCGGCTTCATCCGCTAGGTTAGGCCAGGCCGGACAAATAGGTCGCAAAGTACTGGTTGAGCAACCGGTCGTGCGGATCGAGCTCGCGCCGTACCTTGTTGAAGAACGTCAGTCGCGTGCCGTAGCACTTCGTCAAGCGCTCCGGTGACGCGTTCTTCGTTTGATTGAGCATAGGGATGCCGCCGTGAGAAGACGCAAACTCGGCAAGCTCGAGCACGAAGTCGTCCCATCCGGCCTCTTGGGTCGACAACGAGCTCAATGCGAGCACGGGCCCCTCGAACGATGGCGACAGGAGCGCAGTCCGGTCGCGCCCGAGCCTAAACCCGACGGCCGGCAGATCGCAGCGGTATCCCGTGCGCGTGTAGTGCTCTTTGCAGAACAGCTTGTATGACAGGACCACGTTGCTGATCTCGGCGATCGGGAACGCCCACGTACAGTGCGTGAAGTGCTCGGCGCCGAGCGCCCGGTAGCGGCCGCTCTGCTCGGCCGCGTTGCTACTCGCCTGCAAGGGCTTCAAGCCCGCGAGCGACTGAGTTGCCGCACTGAGCTTGTCGATGAGCGGATAACGCAAGGTCCCGACCGGGATCGCCCGCGCGAGCGAGCGAGCAAGGGTCGGCAGCGCCGAGTAAACAGCCCAATCCTTGAGCCGCCATGCGTAGCTCGCGCGCTTGTCGCCGACGGCCGCGTGCTCGCGGAGCTCGAAGAACACGGTGTCATTGAACGGCAGTAGGTGCAGCTTGACGCCTGCGCTCGCAGCACCCAGCCGGGTACCGAGCTTCGCGAAATCCTTGAACGATACCTTGCCGGCGCGCACCGAGAACCCTTGCACTGGGCGCACGCGCAACGTGATCTCGTAGACGACGCCGAGTAGGCCGTAGCTCAGACGCATCAGCGCGAGCAGGCTCTTCGTGTTCTCCGTGACGACGAACCGCTTGCCTTGCGGCCCGATGACCTTGAGCTGTATCGCGTGGCCGGCGAACTGGCTCACGTCGCCCGCGATCGAAGCCTCTACCCCGGCGCCGCAGACGGCTCCGCCGGCCGTGCGGTTGGCGAACTCGAACCCGCCGACGAGCTCGAGGCCCTCGTTGGCGAGCGTTTCGGCGAGCTCGTACAGGCGGATGCCGGGCTGAACCGTCACGCTTTCCGGCGTGATCTTGAGCACGCGATTCATCTGCGACAAATCGAGCAGCGTGCCCGAGTTCGCCGTAACGCAGCGCGTGACGGAGCTGCCGGCGCCCATGGGTCGCACGGGCGATGGGAACCGCTTCAGGTTGACTAAGACTTCGACGATCTCGCTCGGCGAGGAGGGCTGCACGACCACCGCAGGACCGAGAGCAACGCTGGTTGGAGTGCGCTTACGCTCGGCGACGGCATTCATGAATACGTGCTCTCCGCAGAGTCAATGGCCGCCGATGGCTGGGGCCGAGAGCACGTCGCGCAGAAATGCGCAGGACCTGCTGGCAACCCCGCTGTCATAGGAACGAGTCCCGTAGACCGGTGGCTTTGTGCCGCTGACTTTCGCCAGCTTTACCTTGAAACAGCGGCCCGAATATGACTCAGTCGCGCGCGACTAGCAAGGAACGGAGAGCCGAATTTTCGCGGCCGGCGCTTATGTCAAGCCGCGCTACTCGTAGCGCAGCGCCTCGATGGGATCCAAGCGCGCCGCGCGGCGCGCCGGCCAGATCCCGAAGAAGAGGCCGACGCCGACACTGAACGCCGAGGCGAGCCCGACCGATTGCCAGCTCACGAACGCCTGCCACTCGAAGTACCGCGAAAGGAGGTTCGCGGATGTGTAGCCGATGCCGACGCCGAGCAGGCCGCCGAGCATGCACAGCGTCACAGACTCGACGAGGAATTGGGCGAGGATCGTCAGGCGCGTGGCGCCGAGCGCCATGCGAATGCCGATCTCGCGAGTGCGCTCGGTAACGCTCACCAGCATTATGTTCATGATGCCGATGCCGCCGACGATGAGACTCACGCCGGCGATGCTCGCGAGCAAATACGTGAACGTTTGCTGCGCCTCCTGCTGCGTCGCGAGGAACTCGCGCCGGTCGACGATCGCGAAGTCGTTCGCCTCGCCGGGCAGGATCTTGTGCTCCTTTCTGAGCACGCGCTCGATGTCGACCATCGCGCGCTCGATATCGATGCCGTCGCGCACGCGCACGCTGATGTTTTCCAGGTTTTGAGTGCCAAACACGCGCTGCTCGGCCGTGCGCAACGGCACGAAGGCGCCCTGATCGGGGTTCGAATTGCCGAACCCCCCGCCGACGCTTTCGAGCACACCGATGACCTCGAAGGGCTGGCCGTTGACGTCGATTGTCTTGCCGACGAGCGTAGGCGCGTCGCTTTCGAGCCTTTCGGGAATGTCGGCGCCGAGCACGACGATACGCTTGCGGGCGTCGTCCTCCTCGGCCGTGAAGAACCGCCCCGCTTGGAGGTCGTAATTGAATATCTCGCGGTATTCGGCGGTCGTTCCCGCCAACCGGGCGTTCGCATTCACGTTGTTGAACTTGAGCTGGCCGCGGTTCTGGAGCTCCGGCACGACCAAGTCGAGGTATCGCGAGTCGGCGCGCAACGCGGCGACGTCATCGATCTTGAGCGTCAACTGGTTGCGCGAGATCCCGCGCGCGAAGAACTGTGACGCGTTGATCGTGAGGATGTTCGACCCCAAGGCCGCTATCTGCTCGTCGATGTTGCGTTGCGCTCCGGCACCGGCCGCGAGCATCGTAATGACGGCGGCGACGCCGATGATGATGCCGAGCATCGTCAATATCGCGCGAAACAGGTTCGCGCGGATGGATTGGAAGGCAACGAGGATGATTTCGCCGATTAACATGGACTTTAGTCTCGCGCAGGCAGACGAGCTAAGCTACCAGCTGTCTCTGCGGCGTCAAGCCGACGCCCGGAACGAGGTGATTCGTCCCGTCGACAGCCTCGTCCGAACGGGGGTACGATCCGCCGCGTGGGTGCGGATGCGACAACGGTTGCTGCTCCGCGGCGCGGGCGCGCGGTCCGGTGGCTGCGCGCGCCGCTCTGGTGCACCACGCTCGCTTTCCTGCCGATCGCCTGCGATCCCGCGGGCTCCGAGTCGATCGAGCGCTCCTACTGGCCACGCTCGGCTCACCAAGCCTACGGGCACTCGCTCGCGCAAGCGCGCCTTACGCAGAGTGCGCTCGGCCGCGAATGGCTTGCCGCCGCGGAGCATGCGCTTGCATCACCGATCACTGTCGAGCCGGGTTTCGCCGCCGAGGGCGTGTTCGCGCCCGGGACCGCGGCCGCGTGGGGCTACCGGATCACGAGCCGCGCGGGGCAACGCCTCACGGCCGTCGTGCGCGTCACGGCCGTCGAGCGCGTCGAAGTCTTCGTCGACCTCTTCCGCCTCGAGGGCGGCGGCTCCGTGCACGTCGCGAGCGCGGCGGCGCTGCCCGCAACAAAGGTGGAGCCGCAAGAGCAGCGCATCGAATGGCAGGTGCTCGAGCCGACCGATTACATCGTGCGCGTCCAACCGGAGC
>DATBLZ010000159.1:0-4567 GCA_036555065.1 Gammaproteobacteria bacterium | reverse complement strand
CTGCATTCTTGCCGTGTGGCCGATCCTCGCTTTCGCGGCGGAGATATTGAACCGCGGCGGCTGGCTCGCGGGGCGCCCGGGCGCGCAGGCCGAGGCGCTCGGCTTGATGGTTTTGTTCGCGTTTCTGCCGGCGCTCGGCATTGCGCATCTCGTCTATCTATCGCGAGCTGAGGCGCGCAAGGTGACCGCGACCTGACCGCGCGCGCAATGCGCGGTGTTATCGTTGCCGCATGGATCTCAAGCCTTTGGCGAGCGGCTCACTGGTCGCCGCCGCGGCGTTCTTCGGGTTCTTTCTCACGATCATCGGTCTTGCCGGGCTATTCGGCATTTGGGCCGCATGCGTGTTGCTGCCGGCTCTCTGGCACTACTGTCCTGCCGTGTTGCTCGCGGCGGCGCAGGGCCGCCGCACGATTCCGACCGTCGAGATCGATAGGCTGAACCCGTTGGGCGGATGGCGCGTCACCGCGCACTTCATCGTGTTCTGGTCGTTCTTGCTCATGTTGCTTTATGTCCAGCCGTTGGGTGAAAGCGGCTTCGGCGCCGCCCTCAATTGGACCGCGGTGCTCGCAACTACCTTAGTGTTCCCGGCCTCCGCGGCCGTGCTTGCGGTGAGCTCGAACCTCGAGGACGCGTTCAAACCCAAGGCGGTTGCAGCCTTGATCCGGATCTTGGGGCCGGCCTACGTCGGTCTCGTGGTGCCGTGCGCGCTTTTCGCGCTCGCCGCGGCGCTCGCGCCGACCCACATTTTTCCGCGCATGGGTTTGCCGGCATTGCTGCTGAGTAAGATCATCGCCGTATGGGCGCTGCTTGCGACATTCGTCGCGGCAGGTGTTTTGATCAGACAACATCGCACGGAGTTCGCGATCCCCGGCGAAGTCGAGACGGCCGCGGAATATGCGCAGCGTCTGCAGCGCCGCGAATGGCGCAACACGCTCAACCGCGCGTATGGCTCGATTCGCAGCGGGCTCGTCGCCGAGGGCTACGGTATGTTGCGCGAGCTCTCGACGCGGCACGGCGACAGCGCAGAGATTCAGTACTGGCTCTTCGAGAACATGCTCGAGTGGGAAGACCGCACGCATGCGCTCCAGGTGGGCGCGCGGCTCATCGAGCGGCACGCCGGCGACAGGGACTTCTATCCGGCGCTCGAGCTCTTCACGCGCTGCCGGCGCCTCGATCCCCAGTTTGTAATCGCGGCGTCGACCAACGCAGCGCTCGCCGATTTCGCCCGCTCGATCGGGCGCCACGGCCTGGCTGACGAGCTCGGCGCGGCCGGCAGGTAGCGCCGCCTCGGGATATAATCGACCGCCAGTCAACGCAGCAGCGAGCTCCGCTCACCAGTTTTCAGGGTACACACATGAGCACCGCACCACGCGCCATCGGCGCCGATACGGAAATCGAGCAACTCGTCTCCAAAGCGCGCGCCGCGCAGGCCGTCTTCGAGAAGTTCTCTCAAGAGAAGGTCGACGCGATCGTCCGCGACATAGCGAAGCATGTATACGACAACGCAGCGCCCTTAGCCCGCATGGCCGTCGATGAGACGGGTATCGGCCACTACGAGGACAAGATTCTCAAGAACAAGGGCAAGGCGCGCGTCATCTGGAACAACCTCAAGGGCAAGAAATCGCGCGGCATCATCAGCGAAGACCCGGAGACGAACATCGCGCTCGTCGCGAAGCCCATGGGCGTCGTTGGCGCCGTCACGCCGGTCACGAACCCGATCGTCACGCCGATGTGCAACGGGATGTTCGCGCTCAAAGCCGGTAATGCCGTCATTTTTGCACCGCATCCGAAGGCGCAGAAATGCACGGAGCACCTGACGCGCGAGTTCATGAAGGTCGTCAAAGCCCACGGCGGTCCGGACAACTTGATTCAAGTCGTCGTGAACGGCTCGATCGAGAAGACACAGCAGCTCATGAAGGCCGTCGACGTCGTCGTCGCGACGGGCGGTCCGGCGATGGTGAAGTCGGCGTACTCGTCGGGCAAGCCGTCGTTCGGTGTCGGCGCCGGCAACGTGCCCGTGATCATCGATCGCGGCGTGAACATCAAGGAAGCCGTCGACAAGATCGTCGCAGGCGCATCGTTCGACAACGGCATCATTTGCTCGCACGAGCAGTTCGTGCTCACGCCCGAGGAGAACTACAAAGAGACCCTCAAGCTCTTCGGCGACACGGGCAAGGTTTGGTTCACCGATGATCCCGCGCAGGTACAAAGGCTTCGCGAGGTCGTATTTCCGGGCGGCCAGCTCAACAAGGACGTCGTCGGCAAGCTGCCGCGCGAGGTCGGAGCGATGGCCGGCATCGACGTGCCGGCGACCGCGCGCCTGATCCTGTTGCCTGCGAAGGGTGCGGGCCGCGACGACGTGCTCGCGAAGGAAAAGCTCTGCCCCGTGATCGCGATCCTTCCGTACAAGGCGTTCTCCGAGGCTGTCGCCAAGGCCAAAGCGAACCTGCTCGTCGAGGGCGCCGGGCACACGGCAGCCGTGCACTCGAACGACGAGGAGCACGTCAAGAGCGCCGGTGTGGAGCTGCCGATCAGTCGGCTCGTCGTGAATCAGCCGAGCTCGTTGACGGCCGGCGGCTCGCTGACGAACGGTTTCGCGCCGACGACGACGCTCGGCTGCGGCTCGTGGGGCGGCAACTCGATTTCCGAGAACCTCGACTACAAGCACCTTATGAACGTGTCGCGGATCGGCAAGGTCATCACGGGCAAGAAAGTGCCGACCGACGACGAGATCTGGGCCTCCTGACATGGCGGGCGATCCCGAGGTGCCGACGAGTCGCCGCGACGTCGTGCGCGGCGCAGCGGCGTTGACGCTCGGCGCTGCGTTGTCCACCGGAGCTGCTCCCGCGGCGCGCGCGACCACATCGGCCGCGCCGACGACGTTCGTCGTCGCGCATGGCGCGTGGTCGAGCGCATGGGCGTGGAAGAAGATGCGGCCGCTCCTCACGGCGCGCGGCCATCGGCTTGTTACGCCTTCGTATACGGGGCTCGGCGAGCGCGTGCATCTCGCCAATCCAGACATCGATCTCGACACGCACATCACCGACGTCGTCAACGCGTTATTCTACGAGGACCTCCGCGACGTCACGCTCATCGGGCACAGCTATGGCGGAATCGTCGCAACGGGTGTCGCGGACCGCGCGCGCGACCGGATCGTGCGACTCATTTATCTCGATGCGTTCGTGGCCGACGACGGCCAGAGCCTCGCCGATCTCACGGGGCAGGGCGTCGACCAGATGCGCGCCAATGCCGTCGACGGCTGGCTCGTGCGGCCCAATCCGTTGCCGCCCGACACGTCGCTCGAAGACGTCGCTTGGGCCATGCCGCGCCGTTTGAATCAGCCGATAAAGACGCTCGTGCAACCGCTGAAGCTCACGCAGGGGCCGCTCACGCTGCCACGGCACTACATTCTCTGCACGAAGAGCGAGTCGTTTCGACGTTACGCGGACAAGGGCAAGGCCGCGGGCTGGGCCGTCTACGAGCTCGATGCGAGCCACAACCCGCACATTACGACACCGGACACGCTCGTGGCGCTGCTCGAGAGCATCGTCGCGGGAACGTGAAGTGACGCGAGCGTGGCGGAAGACCGCGGCATGATTCTTTCCCGGCGTGCCATCGTCGCAGCACCCGTCGTCGCCGGGCTCGCCGGCGTGCTCCGCGCGCAACCGGCCGCGCGCAGCACGATGCAGCTCGCGATGCATCAGAACACTTCCCGCGGCGCCGGTTTCCGGGGCTCGCTCGAAGGCTGGGCGCGTGCGGGAATCCGGTTCGTCGAGCTCACCGACGTGCTGCTCGATGAGTTCCTCGGCAACGATACGCTCGAGGGTGCACGGGCGTTGCTCGCGGATCTCGGCGTGACACCGGTCTCGGCCGCTGCCGTGCTGCCGGACGTTTGGATTCCCGGGCCGGCGCGCGCCGCGTCGCTCGAGACGTGGCGCAAGCGGTGCGAGCAATTCAAGTTCTTGGGGCTCGAGAAGATCTACTGCCCCTCGATCACGAACCGGCCCGTCACGGCCGAGGACTTCGCGGCAACGCCGGATTGCATCCGCGAGGTCGGCGAGATCGCGCGCGCCCGTGATCTGATTGCGATGATCGAGTTCGCGCGCACCTCGACACATCTCGCGACGCTGCCCTCGACGCTGCGCGTGATCCATGAAGCCGCGCACCCGAACGTGCGGCCGATGCTCGATTTCTTTCATTTCTGGTCGGGCTTGAGCAAGTTCGAGGATCTCGATTTGCTCGAGCCGGGCGAGCTCGCGCACATCCATTTTCAGGACTTGCTCGACGGGCCGCGCGAGCTCATCAACAACGACTCGCGGCTCATTCCGGGCGACGGCATCGCGCCGGTTGTGCGTATCCTCCGCAAGCTCGCTGAAAAAGAGTATTCGGGGCCCTTGTCGGTCGAGCTCTTCCGCGCCGAGCTCGTGAACGGCGATCCGTATCTCGTCGCCGCCGAGATTCGTGTGAAATGCGAAGCCGTGATGCGCGAGGCCGAGGTGCTCTGAGCTCGCCGTGACGCGGCTTCAGCCGCGATCGCCTACACCGGCTCGTACAACAGGCTGAAGAA
>DATBLZ010000154.1:0-16142 GCA_036555065.1 Gammaproteobacteria bacterium | reverse complement strand
TTCCGAGCCTACCGACGTGCTGCGCCACATTCGGGCGGTGAAGACCGCCGGCATCTATGCTCTTCTCGATTTCCACCCGTTCCTCGCCGAGCCCGTCAACACTCGGCTCCTGAAAGACATCGCGCTCGCGGGCCGCGATTCGGGGACCGTAGTTCTCCTGATCAGCCACGAGGTCAAGCTCCCGCGCGAGCTCGAGCCCCTGAGCGCCCGCTTCGAGATGAAGATGCCGGACGCTGCTGCGCGCCGATCCATCGTCGAGCGAACCATCGAGGAATACAGACGCTCCAACGGCCGCGCCGTCAAAGTCGACGCCAAAGCGCTCGACCTCCTCGTGCAAAACCTCGCCGGGCTCGGCCATGCGGAGACCGAGCGCCTCGCGCACAACGCCGTTTGCCAAGACGGCGCAATCACGGCCGCCGATATCCCGGCAGTCATGCAGGCCAAGTACGAGCTGCTGAACCGCGGCGGAATTCTGAGCTACGAGCACGATTTGGCCGACTTCGGTGACGTCGCGGGATTCCGCAACGTCAAAGTGTGGCTCAAGCAACGCTTGGCGGCGTTCTCGGAACCGCGCCCGGCAGGACTCGATGCGCCGAAAGGCTTCCTGCTGCTCGGCGTCCAGGGATGCGGCAAGAGTGTTGCTGCCAAGGCAGCGGCGAGCGCCTTTGGCGTTCCCTTGTTGCGCCTCGATTTCGGGGCGCTGTACAACAAATACCATGGCGAGACCGAGCGCAACCTACGCGAATCGCTGCAGACGGCCGAGGTCATGGCCCCGTGCGTGCTGTGGCTCGACGAGATCGAAAAGGGGCTCGCGACCGGCGAAGGCGACAGCGGGACTTCGCAGCGCGTGCTCGGAACCTTGCTCACGTGGATGGCCGAGCGCAAATCGCGGGTCCTGCTCGTGGCGACGGCGAACGACATCGATGCACTGCCGCCTGAGCTTATCCGCAAGGGACGCTTCGACGAGATTTTCTTCGTGGATCTGCCAACACCCGAGCAGCGCGCGGAAGTCCTAACGATCCATATGCGCAAGCGTAGCCTCGAAGTCCGCGGCGGAGATCTCGCGCCGCTCGTAGCAGCCAGCGACGCCTTCTCCGGCGCCGAGCTCGAGCAGACGGTCGTCGCCGCGCTATATGCCGCGCATGCTTCGGGCCAGCAGGCCGCGGCCGCGCATATCCTCGCCGAGATCCGGCGCACGCGGCCCCTGGCCGTGCTCATGCGCGAGCACATCGCTCATCTGCGTGCGTGGGCCAACGGCCGTACCGTGCCGGCAGACTAATCGGGCCCAAGAATGGTAGGCTTGGCAATCGAGCTCGAGCCTGAAGAATATGCCTCAACAGGTTGATAATGCCTGATAAATACCACCCGATCGAAGAGGCCGACCTCGCGCGCACCGACGAGCTCCCGGTGCTCGCCGAGGACGCCGTCGTCGCAACCCCCGATGCAGTGCCGGAGAGCGACGCTGCCGACCCGGCGGATACCGCGCGCCACCGAACCGTTCGAATCAAAGCGGCCGACGTGCCGACGGCCGCGCGTCGCCAAGAATCGAGCGGCGTGCAAACGCTCGAGGAAACGGTCAAGGCCGTGCTCCACGAGTTTGAAGAGAGCCGCGCAATCCAGGCACGCCTCGAGACGGCTCTCGAGCAGCGCGACGCCGAAGTCGCCGATTTGCGGGCCGACCTTGCACGGCAACGCGACGAGCTCGACGCGCTGCGCTCAAGGGGCGACCCGCCGCCACGCGACGCCACGCCCGACGACATCGAATCGTTGACTGCCTATATCGCCGGCAGCCGTGACCGATGGGACGAAATGGGGCGGCTGCTCGGCGTGCAGACTGAACGAATCGCCGAGATGGAACGCGAGCTCGAGCAACGCGTCACGCGCGAGCAGGCACTCGAGCAACGTGTTCACGAGGCCCATGGTCAAGTGGAAGAGCTCCGCGACAAACTTGCCGAGACTCACGTGGCGAGGCAGCGCGCCGATACGGAGCTCGAACGCCTCGAGAAGCTGCTCGCCGAGAAGGAACGTTCGATCGACCGACAGAACGAAAGACTGACGACCCTTCAGCACGAGCTCAGCGAACGCGTCGCCGCGCTCGCGAGAGCGCAGGTCACCGCAATCCCAACGCCCGGCACCGGCGGAAACGGCGCTGCGCCCCTGCCGGTGCTGATCTGTCTCACGAGCGCGAAGCCGGAGCGTCACGTCGTCAAGGCGCCGGAAACACTGATCGGTCGCGGGCCCGATTGTGAGATCCGTATCGTTACGCACTTCGTGAGCCGCGAGCACGCCAAACTGAGACATGAGAACGGCAAGGTGATCATCCACGACTGCGGCAGCAAGAATGGTGTCTTCGTTAACTCCATACGCGTGGATCGGCACGAGCTCGAGCACGGCGACTGGATAACCATCGGCGAGACGCAGTTCCGGTTTCTCCTCGAGAGCACTCAGGGCTGACGGCGTGGCATACTGGCCTCGATGGCGCGCTACAAAAACGAGCTGATTCTCTTCGGGGGTCTTCTCGGGTTTGGCCTGATTCTCCTGCCGTTTGTCGTCTACTTCGTCGGAGTCGAGATCGTCGGGCCCTATGCGGGCGAAGGCGGCGCCCTCGGCTTGCTCGCTTCGATCGTTGCGGCAGGCGCCAGCGGCAATTGGGCGGCGTGGATACTCGTTCTGAGCCCCTACTTGATCGTCCAACTGACGCGGTTTGCTCTGCGTGCGCTGCGCCGTTCCAACCGCGTGACGCCCGTCACAGATTAGCTCGCCCAACCCGGCCCGGCGCTGCGGTCCCTGGTACGCTTGCCGAATGCAGCGAGATCCGCATTGAACGCGGGCTCGCGTTGTCACCCGTCGTCGACGAGCACGTCATGCTGAAATTCCTGAAACGTTGGTTGGGCTGGGAAGAGGATCTCGAGTACTTCGATCCCGACGACTTCAAACCCGTGCCGCGCCCGCGGTCGGCCATCGCACAGGTCCTCGCGGGCAAACCGCGGAAACCGCCGACGAGCCCGCGAATGCCGCGACCAGCGCAGGCTCCCGCGGACGCGGAGCCGCTCGAGGCGGACTTCAACCCCTACAACACCGGGAAGTTCGACCGCAGCGCGTCCTGGGAACGCATCGGCAAGAATAGCCGCTGATTCGCGCTGCGACCTATCTCGGCCAATAGAAGGCGATGAGGCCTGCAAGGGCCCCGACGAGCACGACGCGGCACGGGGCTCGCCACGCGAGCTGCCGGAGCTCCGCATAGAACGTGACCGCAGCGGCTGCCGTTAGCGCTGCGAATAACGCCAAGTGGGTCAGCAACGGCGCGATCTCGGCGGCAAAGCGCGGTTGCTCCGAGCGCAAAACCAAATAGACGACCAAAACGCCAAATAACGAGAAAGTAATCCCGGCAGCGCTGCCAAACACGAAGCCGACGAGCACGACGCCCGGTCTCATTCTGTCGTCCCGGCGTGCCCGAAGGCACGTGACTCGCTTGGGGGTTTTTCCATATTGGGCTTGATTCACCCGGCCAACGGCCCGAAACTTAACAAATTCTCCGGCAGCCTTTCGCCGTGACTTTCCAAGGAGGAAACGTGAGGGAGCTCGTCCGTAGCCTGATTCTAGTCGGCGTTCTGGCTTTCGCCATCTGCGTATCTGCCGCCGTCGAGGTGTCTCCACCCCTGACGATGGCCCCGAAGCACCCCACGATCGCCCGTAATGTCACGAAGCTCATCGAGGAGATGCACTACTCCCGCCCGCAGCTCGATAACTCGCTTTCCTCCGCCGTGCTCGACGGCTACCTCGACACGCTCGACGGCAATCGCATGTACTTCTTGGCGAGCGACGTCGCGAGCTTCGGCCGCTATCGATACGAGTTCGACGATCGCACGCGCACGGGAGCGCTCGAGCCCGTCTTCGATATCTTCAACTTGTTTCGCGTACGCGCGACGGAGCGCATCAATTACGCGATCGACCTATTGAGCATCGAGCCCGATTTCGCGCTCGACGAGGAGTTCCGATTCGATCGCAGCGAGCTTGGTTGGCCGGTTTCCGAGGAGGAAATGAAGGAGATTTGGCGCCTCAAGGTCAAGAGTGACGGGCTCGCGCTCGTCATGACCGGTAAACCGTGGCTCGAAACCGCGGAAATCTTGCGTAAGCGCTACGAAGGCATGCACAAGCGCATCGCGCAACTGACGTCCGACGACATCTTCGAGACCTACATGAATGCCGTCGCGCATACGATGGACCCCCACTCGAGCTACCTCTCGCCGCGGCAAAGCGAGGAGTACAGGATTCAAATGAGCCTTTCGTACGACGGCATCGGCGCTTCGCTGCAGCCCGTCGACGACTACGTCACGATCGTCAACATCATCCCGGGCGGCCCGGCGCACATCGACGGTCGCCTCAAACCCGAGGATCGCATTACGGCCGTCGCAGAAGGCGACGGCGAATTCGTCGACGTGATTGGCTGGCGGCTCGACGAAGTCGTGCAAATGATTCGCGGCCCGAGCGGCACGAGAGTTCGCCTGCAAATCCTCGCCGGCGGCTTGCCGCCGGGCTCCCCACAAAAGGTCGTCGAGCTCACGCGCGATAAAGTCAAGCTCGAGGAGGAGGCCGCGAAGAGCAAGCGCGTGGAGGTTCCATTCGAAGGGAGCACCTATCGAATCGGCGTGATCACCGTGCCGAGCTTCTATCAAGACTTCTCGGCGCGCAGCCGCGGCGAGGAGGACTACATCAGCACTTCACGGGACGTCGAGCGCCTGATCCGTGAGCTCGAAGCCGAAGGAATCGACGGCATCGTCATGGACCTGCGCCAGAATGGCGGCGGGCACCTGTCCGAGGCGACCGAGCTCAGCGGCCTCTTTATCGAGGGTGGTCCCGTCGTGCAGCTGCGGCAGACCCGCGGGAACATCGAGGTTCTCGACGATCCGAGTGACACGTCCGTTTACGACGGTCCGTTGGCAGTGCTCGTCGACCGATTCAGTGCCAGTGCGTCGGAAATCTTCGCGGCCGCGATTCAGGACTATGAGCGCGGAGTCATCATCGGCCAGCAGACGTTCGGCAAAGGATCGGTGCAGAATCTGTTCAACCTCGACCGAGTGCTCGAGGGCAACGACAACGGTCAACTGACCCTGACGATCGGTAAGTATTATCGCGTTACGGGTGAAAGCACCCAGAATCGCGGCGTACTGCCCGACGTGGAGTTGCCCTCCTCGTTCGACCTCGAAACCGTCGGCGAAAACACGCGGCCGACGGCGCTGCCGTGGGACCGCATCCAACCGACGCGTTTTCACGCGGGACGGTCGCTCGATGACGAGGTGCTCGTGCTCCAAAGCCACCAGGCCCGATATGCCGCTGACGATCCCGATTACGAGTACCTGCTCGAGGAATTCGCCGTGGCCGAGCGGGAGCGCGGCATCGTGTCTGTCTCATTGAACCGCGCAGAACGTGAAGCCGAAGCGGCGGCGCTCTCCGAGGCCAGGCTCGAGCACGAGAATACGCGTCGTGCCGCGCTCGGTCTCGACCCGCTTGCGAACGCCGATGAGCTCGAATCGGCGCCGACGACCGACTCGATTCTGCTCGTGCAAGCCACGCGCATGGTCGCTGAGATGGCATCCCTCGAGTCCCGGCCGCAACGGGAGCTCCTGAGCACGGGCCAGACGAGCAGCACGGCGACTCCGCCGCTGTGAATGGGTTCGGCGCCTAGGAAGCCCTAGCGCAGAACGGAGAAAATGTCCCAATAGTTCTCGTCGAGAACGTTGATTCGCAGCGGCGCATCCGTCGCGCGCCGCATGAGGCTGTTCGCTGAGTCGGCCCCGAACCACATCTTGATCTCTTCGACGCAATCAGGTCGCGGTACGGAATCCGTATCGTTGCGGTACTTCATGTCCCCGATGAGGGCGTCTGTCCGTTTCTTGACTTGATCTGCGAGCGTCTTTGACGTTCGGAGCTCCTCGGCCCGCTCGCGAATCCTCTCGACCATGCGGTCGCACAAGCTTCGATCGCCGAACTTCATGTCCGCGACAGGCCGGTGAGTCGATGTTTTCGCGAGCGATGCCAAGTCGTGCTCCGCGAAATGCGCGACGAGGTGCTGCGCCAATGCGATGATTGCAACGTTGATGAGCCGTCGGCTTTCGAGGCTCAACCCCTCGGGTTCGGGCAACGGCTCACCCTGAATCTTCTCGATGAGCTCGTTGCACTCGGTGATTCGCTCTTCGAGCGCCACGCGTCCCGCCTCCATGCCTTGAATCTGCTTGCGCATTCTGCGCCCGCGGAACAGCTTCAGTACGGCGCCCATGCCGGCGAGCCGCTGCTCGAGACGATTCTGCTCGTCGATTACTTCCTTGCGTTTCTGAACGAGCTCACCGAGCTTCTCGTTGATTGCATCGAGACGGCGTTTCCGCTTTGCCAGCGCTGACTCGTGCAATTGCGCGCGCTCGCGGCGCTCGCGCTGTATCTGCAGCTCTTTCCCGAACTGCTCGACGCGCATTGCCGCGGTGCGCCACATGTGGCGCAACTGGAAGTACACCATCGCATTGGCCGCAGCCAGCGGATTGGTCAGGAGCCGTTCTAGACCCTCGAGCTGCTCTTGCGCGCGCGAGATCGCGCTCTCCTGCTCCTTGAGCTTGTCGAGAAGCTCGAAACGCTCGCGCCGCAAGCTGCTGAGCTCACGTTTTACGCCGGCGCGGTTCCAATACAGCTTCAACAGCTGATCGGCGTGGTCCTCGCGCTGCTCCGACGGGAGTAGGTTTGCGAGCATTTCGATTGCGGATGCGTCAAGCCGAAAAGATCGGGATTACAAAATATAGCCGGGTCACGCCCCGCAAAACGTGACTCAGAGCATACTTCTGCTTAGGGCCTCAAACGAAGGCGTGGCCTACATCCAGGAGGTAGTCGAGCCATTTGTTGAGCAGCATGTTGACGCGCCAGCGCCGCCCGAGCTCGGCGGCGTGTGCCGGGTCCAGATCCTGGAGAACCCGATGCCGATGCGCAACGCGCGCCTCGAGCGCCTCGGCGAGACGGGCGTCGTGATAAACACGAACCGTGAGGTCCGGATCGGCAACGGGGTCGCCGTTCTCATCGAACCAGTAGGTCATACGTAGCGTCGTGGTATAGGGCTCGGTACGCAACACATCGAGGTGGAGCTCACAATCGTTGGGCACGTGCGAGACTCGGGCAGCCCTCGTTCCGGCATCGACGTCGGCGAGCTGGAGCAGCTTCAGATAATTACTCTCGTAGATGGTCATCAACCCGGTGAAGCTTCCGGGTCGATAGACGCACTGCGGAACGATTAGGCTGTCGACAAACATCGCTCACTCTAACAATCAATCCTGGCCGAGCATGCCACAGGCGCTGTGCCTAACAAAGACTTGACATCACGTTTTCTCAGAGCCGCACCCGCCGCTCGAGCCCCGCCTCGCTGAGGATGGTGCTCGCGATCTCCTCGATCGACGAGTGTGTCGTGTCGATGCAGCGAATTCCATGGCGTTTGAACAGCGCCTCCGCGGCACGCAGCTCGAAGCTGATCTGCTGGGCCGTCGCGTAGACTCCCTGCGCGCGGCGTTCGAGGCGAATTTGCCGCAGGCGCTCCGGGGCGATCGTCAACCCGTAGAGCTTCCCCAGCTGGGGCCGCAGCGCCGTCGGTAAAGTGGCCGCCTCGAGGTCCTCGTCGGTGAGCGGATAGTTCGCCGCGAATACGCCGTATTGGAGCGCCATATAGAGGCACGTGGGGGTTTTCCCCGACCGTGAGACGCCGGTGAGAATCACGTCCGCGCGATCGTAGTGGTCGACGGCATGGCCATCGTCGGCCGCCATCGCAAAGTTCGTGGCCTCGATGCGCATGTTGTAGGCCTGTGAATCTCCGATCCCGTGCGCGCGGCCCAAGGCATGCGATGAGCGGCTCGCGAGCTCACGCTCGATCGGCACTAGGAAAGCATCGAAGTAGTCCAGCACGAGCGCATTGCACTGAAGGAGCGCCGCGCGCACGTCGTCCCTGACGAGGCTCGCAAAAACGATCGGCCGAAGACCGTCTTCGAGTCCGGCGCTATCGATGCTCGCCGCGACACGCCTTGCCTTGTCAACCGTATCCACAAATGGCACAGTCATCGGCTTATAGTCGAGCCCATCGAATTGCGTCAGCAGACTGTGCCCCAACGCCTCCACAGTGATTCCCGTTTGGTCCGAGATAAAGAAGATCGTACGGCGCATAACGCAGCTATTCTTTAGCGACAGCGCGGCGTTGACAAGGGATCGTTGATTGACAGGCTACGTCGTCGAGCTCGAGAGCTGCAGCATCCGCGACATCGGCCAAGTCGGGGGCAAGAATGCTTCGCTCGGCGAGATGATCGGCAAGCTGTCGCCTGCCGGCGTTGAAGTACCCGGCGGCTTTGCGACCACGGCCGCTGCTTATCGCGAATTCCTCGCCCAAGATGGCCTCGACGAAGAGATCTACGCAAAGCTCGGTACGCTCGACGTCGAAGACGTCGACCAGCTGGCCCGCTGCGGCGCCGCGATTCGCGCGGCAGTTCGCGCGCAGCCCCTGCCGCCGCCGCTCGCGGACGCCGTCGCCGTGGCCTGGAAGCGGCTCGCCAATGGCGAGGATATATCTGTGGCAATTCGGTCCTCGGCCACCGCCGAGGATTTGCCCGCGGCATCGTTCGCGGGCCAGCAAGAAACGCTGTTGAATGTCACGGGGCTCGATGCCGTCGTGGCCGGAATACGCGAAATTTATGCGTCGCTCTTCAGCGACCGCGCGATCGCGTACCGGGTCCACCAATCATTCAGTCACCGCGACGTTGCGCTCTCGGTCGGCGTGCAGCGGATGGTGCGCAGCGATTTGGGCGCCGCCGGCGTGATGTTCACGCTCGACACGGAATCGGGTTTTCGCGACGTCGTTTTCATCACATCCGCCTACGGCCTCGGCGAGTCTGTCGTCCAAGGTGCGGTGAATCCGGACGAGTTCTACGTATACAAGCCCGCACTGCGAGCCGGCCGCTTCGCGATCCTCCGCCGAAATCTCGGCGCCAAAGCAACCAAGGTGGTCTACGGCGCAGAAGCGGGCGAGCGCGTGAAAACCGTGGCCGTCGCGGAACCGGAGCGCCAACGGTTCTCCCTGACTGACGCCGACGTCGCCGCGCTCGCGTCGCAGGCACTCGTCATCGAGGAGCACTACGGGCGGCCCATGGATATCGAGTGGGGCAAAGACGGCGTAACCGGTCGCCTCTACATACTCCAGGCTCGCCCCGAAACCGTTCAGAGCCAAGTCGGCCAGGTGACGACTCGGTTTGCGATCCGAGAACGCAGCCGAGTGCTTGCGAGAGGCCGCAGCATCGGCCAACGAGTCGGCAGCGGGACCGCCCGCATCGTGCCGGACGCGAAACGCTTGAGCCTCGTGCGTGATGGCGACGTGATCGTCACCGACATGACGGATCCCGATTGGGAGCCCGTGATGAAGCGCGCCGCAGCGATCGTCACGAACCGCGGCGGACGCACGTGCCACGCGGCAATCATCGCGCGGGAACTCGGCGTCCCGGCCGTCGTCGGGTGCGGCACCGCGACTGAGACGATCCCCGACAACGCGGTCGTCACCGTGTCCTGCGCCGAAGGTGACGAGGGAATCGTCTACGAGGGCAAACTCGACTTCGAGCGGCAAGAAATCCGCCTCGGCAGTCTCCCCGAGTTGCCCGTCAAGCTCATGATGAACGTCGGCAATCCGGACCGCGCGTTCGAATTCGCGGGGATACCGAACCGAGGAGTCGGGCTTGCGCGGCTTGAGTTCATCATTAACCGCATGATCGGCGTGCATCCGCTCGCGCTCATCGAGTATGCAGATCAGGACCGTGACACTCGCGCTCAGATCGATGTTCACGCGGCCGGTTACCCGGACCCCATCGCCTTTTTCGTCGCCAAGCTCGCCGAAGGCGTTTCGTCGATCGCGGCAGCATTCGCGCCATATCCTGTGATTGTGCGTTTGTCGGACTTCAAATCGAACGAGTACGCAAACCTCATCGGCGGGCGCCGCTATGAGCCGCACGAGGAGAATCCGATGCTCGGGTTCAGGGGCGCCGCCCGCTACGTCGACGCGAGCTTCCGCAGCTGCTTCGAGCTCGAGTGCCAAGCGCTCAGGCGTGTGCGCACGGACATGGGGCTCAGCAACGTCGAAATCATGGTCCCATTCGTGCGCACGATCGATGAAGCGCGCCGCGTCGTCGCGCTGCTCGAGGAAAACGGCCTTAAACGCGGAGTGGAGGGTTTGCGAGTCATAATGATGTGCGAGCTACCGAGCAATGCGCTTCTCGCCGACGAGTTTCTCGAGCACTTCGACGGCATGTCGATCGGCTCGAATGACCTGACTCAGCTGACACTCGGACTGGACCGTGATTCCGGAAAGATGGCGGCGCAATTCGATGAGCGCGACGTCGCCGTCAAGACGCTGATGGCAATGGCAATCGCCACGTGCCGCAAGGCCCACAAGTACATCGGTATTTGCGGTCAAGGGCCTTCCGACCACCCCGACCTCGCCGAGTGGCTCCTCGAGCAGGGAATCGACAGCATTTCGCTGAATCCGGATTCCGTCGTCGACACTTGGCTCCGTCTCGCGCGTGGCCGCGCAAGCTAGGTGCCCTACCACGACGAACGCCGCGTACGTCTCAACGTCGGCGCGATGAGCCCGATGACGATGCCGCCGAAGAGCACCGCGGCACCGACGACGAACCAGTTCTGCCGGCTACGGCTCGCGAGCTGCGAGTTCTGAATCGCCGCGGCTTCCGTCGCGGCGGTGAGCTCGGCGACGCGGCGGCGCAGTGTTTCATTTTGATCCCGCAACGCCACGGCGTTGGCGGACGCTTCACGAATGGCCGCGAGCTCGGCAGAAACCGCGCTGCCGCTCGAGCGTTCGGCCTCGAGCGTATCCTGGGTCGTCCTGAGCTCGGTTTCGAGCTCTGCGACTTCGGTCTCGAGGGCTTGGACGCGCGCACGCGCCGTCGCAACGCTGCGCTCGGCCTCGACGAGCAGGTCACGAGCCGCGCGCTCCGGAGTCAGGTACTGCGAGAGCACATATCCCTCGACGTCACTGCCCGCGAGCCGCACGCGTGAATACGAGTTCCCTGCGTCCTCGTCGAGAACATCGAGCGCCGTGCCCGGCCGCATGTTGCGAACGATCGCATTCTCGATGCTCGGGCCCGTGCGCAGCAGCACAATGAGCTCGTCGGAGGTGTACATGCGCTGCGCGAGCGCCGGCAACGAGGCCAAGATCATCAGGCCGCACGAAGCTCGACGTAGCATTGGCGCTCGCTGTATCACTGTCGCGCAGCCTAACTTATCTCCGCGGCGGTTGGAAACCCGGCGACGAGTGATTCTTGTCGGCAAAAACCGACGCAGCGCTGCGCGCCGTCAGAGCTTGAGCATTCGCTCGCGGTAGAAACGCAGCTCACGGATCGAATCATGAATGTCCGCGAGTGCCAAGTGCGTCGAAGTTTTCTCGAATCGCCCGGCGATCTCGGGCACCCAGAGATTCGCCAGGATTTTCAGCGTGGACACGTCGAGGTTGCGATAGTGAAAGAACGCAGCGAGCTCCGGCATTTCCCGCACGAGGAAGCGGCGATCTTGGCAAACGCTGTTTCCGCACATCGGCGAAGTTCCTTGATCGACGAACGGACGCAAGAAATCGAGAGTCGCCCGCTCCGCTGCGCCCGCGCTGGTCGTGCTCGCCCGCACGCGCTCCGCGAGGCCCGATACGGAATGTTGCCGCTTGTTCCACTCGTCCATGCTTGCGAGGGCAGCGTCGGACTGATGGATCGCGAATACGGGTCCTTCGGCGAGAACCACCAAATGCTTGTCGGTCACGACCGTGGCAATCTCAATGATGTGATCGCTATCCGGGTTGAGCCCCGTCATCTCGAGATCGAGCCAGACGAGATTGTCTCTCTGCTTGAGGCCGGAGGGTTCCATGCGCGTCAACCGAGCTGCGCCTTCAACGGGCGGCCGCCGAGCACGTGCAGGTGCACGTGGAATATCACTTGGCCGCCAGCGCGCTGCACGTTCATCGCTACTCGATAGCCCGGCAGGCGCTGCTCGGCTGCGAGATGCTTCGCGGTCAGCAGCAGGTGTCCGACGAGCCCCGCATCATCGGCCGCGAAATCATCGAGCGTCGCGATGTGCTTCCTTGGGACGATGAGCGCATGAAACGGCGCCTGCGGATGCACGTCTTTGAACGCGACGACCCGATCGTCCTCGTGGAGCGTGGTCGAAGGCAGCTGCCCGGCGATGATCTTGCAGAAGAGGCAGTCGGAAGCCGGCGCAGAGCTCATATGCCGATGTCCTCGCCGGACGCACGTTCCATGCGCGACCTGCCGATGAACGCACGCGATAGCGTGCCGCTGTCGGCGAACTCGAGCTCACCGCCGACAGGAACACCATGGGCGATCCGGCTCGCGCGCAGACCGTGCTTGAGCGCCATGCTCGCGACTAGGTTCGCCGTGGCATCGCCTTCGACGGTGACGCTCGTCGCGAGCACGACTTCCGATACGCCCTTCTCGGCGAGCCGCCGATCGAGGAGATCGAGCCCGAGCTCGGCAGGGCCGATGCCGTCGATCGGCGAGAGATGGCCCATGAGCACGAAGTAGCGGCCGCGGTAGACGCCGGCCTGCTCGAATGCGAGCAAGTCCGCTGGTGTTTCGATGACGCAAATCTGCGAATCGTCGCGATTCGCGCTCGAGCAGAATCTGCAGATCGGTTCCTCGCTAAGCATGCGGCAACGCTCGCAGTTTCTGACTTCGCGCGCCGCGATCGCGAGAGTCTCGGCGAGACCGAACGCTCCATCGCGGTCGCGCTGCAGCAGATGCAACGCCATGCGCTGAGCGGATTTGTCGCCCACGCCCGGCAAGCACTGCAATGCGCGAATCAGCTTGTAAACGAGCGGTGAGTATCCTTCGGTCACTGTTGGTCCGATCTAGAATGGCAGCTTCATACCAGGCGGTAGCGCAAGGCCGCCCGTGAGCGCTGCCATTCGTTCTTGGACAGTCGCCTCGATCTTGCGGTTTGCATCGTTGAGCGCTGCGGCAATCAGGTCCTCGAGCATGTCCTTGTCGTCCTTCAACAGCGCATCCTCGATCGTCACGCGCCGGACATCATGCTTGCACGTCATCCGGATTTTCACCATGCCGCCGCCGGCCTCGCCTTCGATCTCGATCTGCCCGAGCTCCTCCTGCGCCTTCTGCACGTTGGCTTGCATCTCCTGAGCTTGTCTCATGAGCTGGCTCAAGCCTTTCATTACGTTACCTCTTTCCTTGTTGCGTGGGTTGAATGCTGTCGGGCTCGAGCACGGCGTCGAATGCCGCCTGCACGGCTTTGATCGTGGGGTCCTTCTCGAGCGCTTCGCGTGCCACACGCACGCGCTCGCTTTCGCTTGCGCGTCGCGCTTCCGCGGGCGTCGGCCGCGGCGGCTCCCCGGCTGCAATCACAAGCCTGATTTCGCGGCCCAAATGCTCGCTGAGCGCTCTTTGCAGGCGGCTGCGAACGTGGTCGGTGTTGAAGTCGGTCTTGTCCCTCGTCAGGACCAGCTCGAGCCGATGCGGCTCAGCCGATTTTACCGCGCAATGATCCGCGAGGTTGCGCATCGCGCCGGTGATGCCGGCAGCGTGGATGAGCGCATCCCAATCGAGATCGGAAGTGCCGGCCGGAGCAGCAGCCGCCCTTGGAGCTCCATTCGGCGAGGCGCTCGCAGCAGGACGCGTAGCAACGTCTGTGGGAGCGGCTTTAGCCGCGACGGCAGTGGTGGAAGCGACTCTAGTCGCGACTCGTTGCGCGATCGGGGCTGAAGCCGATCCGACAGACGACGCAGCGCCGTCGTCGAGCTGGAACGCGATCATGCGCAGCAACGTCATCTCGAAACCGACGCGCTCGTCGCGAGAGATCGCGAGATCGCGTCGTCCGTGCAACGCGATCTGATAGAGCAGCTGCACGATCTCCGGCGACAGCTTCTGCGCGAACGGCCGAAATGAATCGTCGTCTTCGTCGGCTGCGCGATCCTTCACGATCTGCAGCACGGCGATCCGTTGGAACGCGGCAGCGAGCTCATCGAGCACGGCGCCATAATCCGGCGCCAGCTCATCGAGCAGGTCTACTTCCCCGAGTACCGCAGCGCCGTCGCCGTTCGCGAGCGCTTCGATGATCCTGAGCACGCGATCGCGGTCGATCGTCCCGAGCATGCTCTTGATCTCTGCGCCATCGATTTTGCCGCCGCCGAAGGCGATGCCTTGGTCGAGAAGACTCAGTGCGTCGCGCATGCTGCCGGCCGCAGCCCGAGCGATCGCGCGCAGGCCTTCGGCGTCCGCTGCGACGCTCTCCTCTCTGCAGATCTTCGCAAGCTGTTGCTCGACGAGGGGCGCGGGTAGCTTCTTGAGGTTGAACTGCAAGCAGCGCGACAGCACAGTGACGGGAAGCTTCTGCGGTTCGGTCGTTGCGAAAAGGAACTTGACGTGCGGGGGCGGCTCCTCGAGAGTCTTGAGGAGCGCGTTGAACGAGTGGTTCGAGAGCATGTGGACTTCGTCGATCAAGTAGACCTTGAACCGGCCGCGCGTCGGCATGTATTGGACGTTGTCGAGGAGCTCGCGCGTGTCGTCGACCTTGGTACGCGAGGCAGCATCGACCTCGATGAGATCGACGAACCGGCCTTCATCGATCGATGTGCACGCCGAGCACGTGCCGCAAGGCTCCGCGACGATGCCCGTCTCGCAGTTGAGCGCTTTCGCGAGGATGCGCGCAATCGTGGTCTTGCCGACGCCGCGTGTGCCCGCGAATAGGTACGCATGGTGGAGGCGCCCGGCCGCGAGCGAGTTCATGAGGGCCGTCACCACGTGCGGCTGGCCGACGAGGTCCGCAAATCGTCGCGGACGCCATTTGACTGCTAGAACCCTGTAGCTCACGAGACCAGGCCTTCTCCCTAAGTAAGCGTCCGCGTCAGCCCGACCCCGGCACCCAACCGAGGCTGCTACCGCTGCTCCCTTCCGGGCCTGACGGGGTTTACAGCTGGCCGTCGCGGGGGAACCGACGCGGACAGGTCTACTTTACCAGCCACGCGCGGGGGCGGCATCTGACCGCCCCACGCGCGGTGCTGTAACGTTCGGCGATGACGTCAGTGGCGTGACGCTGCCGCGGCCCGTGCTTTCACGGGCTCATGCACCGAGGTCAC
Source organism: Gammaproteobacteria bacterium (assembly GCA_036555065.1). Lineage (GTDB taxonomy): Bacteria > Pseudomonadota > Gammaproteobacteria > Steroidobacterales > Rariloculaceae > DATBLZ01. The sequence goes on along the minus strand of DATBLZ010000154.1, from coordinate 973 downwards.
GCTCGGTATGAATTTCGGCACGCGCCGCTGATAGTCGATGTAGGCCTGGCCCAAGAATTTGGCGAGATCGCGTTCCTCGTAGTGGACGGCGATGACGATGTAGCCCGACATTCCGATCGCGAACAAGAGATGCCCGACGGTCATGCTGGGCGTGCCCCAAAACGCCAAGAACCAACCGACGTAGAGCGGGTGCCGCACGAACCGATACATGAAGCGCACTTGGAACGGCAGATCCGTGTACGGCTTCTGCCGTAAGTGCAGAAAGACCTGTCGCAGGCCGAACAGGTCGAAGTGATTGATGGCGAACGTCGAAATCAGCACGAGCCCGAAACCGAACGCAAACACGCCCCACAGAAGGCCAACGAGCCAAGGGGCTTGCGCCTGCCAGACGATGCCGGGCAGCGGCTGCCAAAACGCGTACATCACGATGAGCACGACGCTCGACAGGAGCACATAGGTGCTGCGCTCGATGGAGGCCGGCACGATCTTGGCCCAGGCCGCCTTGAAGCCCGGTCGCGCCATGATGCTGTGCTGCAGACCGAAAAGGGCGATCAACCCGAGATCGATCGCGAGCGACGGGCCGAAAGGCCCGGCCTCACCCGTATCGATGCCCTTCGGCACCATGAAGTTCGCGAGAAACCCGATTAGGTAGAGAAACGTGACGAAGAAAATCGCGTAACAGACGATTCCGTAAAGGAATGCGATGTATCGCCCCATGGCACGGCCCCCCCAAGACTTTTGTTATTCCCCGCGCCGATGATCGCCCGTCGCACCGGCCCCGGCAATGGGGCCCAAGTGCAGCCAACCGGAAAGCTCAGGCCCGACGTTCCGTTACACTAACGCCCGCGGAGAGGTGGCCGAGCGGTCGAAGGCGCACGCCTGGAAAGTGTGTATACGCCAAAAGCGTATCGCGGGTTCGAATCCCGCCCTCTCCGCCATATCCAACGAGGGCCTACTCGGCTGCGGGCGGTGG
>DATBLZ010000130.1:0-3296 GCA_036555065.1 Gammaproteobacteria bacterium | reverse complement strand
GATCAAGAACAAGAGCCCGAACATCGGGTGATCGACGTAATGCAGCTCGCCGCTGCGCGCCCGCCGTTGCGCGCTCATTCGGTACTTCGTGCCCATGAGCGGCGCAAGCTCCGCGAGACCCAGCGGGCCTACGGTTGCGGTCGTATCCACGAACGGCTGCACGCGGTATTCGAGGTCGACACCCAAATGCAAGAACCGGCTCACGTGCAGGCGCAGGCTGCCCGTCGGATTCACGATGCCGAGGTTCGCGAGATTCATCGGCCGGGCCGCGTCTTCATCGACGCCGTCTTGGATCCAACCGCCGTGCCCCAGCAAGTGGTACGCACGCAGATTCTCGAGACGCCGGTAGGTACCGGCGAGGACGAGCTCATCGGCGCGCAGCACGCGAAACCAAAACGCCGTGGCGTCGCCCGGCGGCGCAGAGTCGGCGGGGAACGGCAGAATCGGTTTGAGCTCAGCCGTTGGATCCGCAGCCTCGGGAGCCGGCGCGAGGCCGCGCAAGCCTGGCTCGGCGTCCGCGCCGAAGAGCACGCCATCCGGCGCGAGCAGCGCGGGCGGCAGAGTCTCGTAGCTCGCGGCTTCCTTGTCGAATAGCTCCTCGCTCGGGTCGGCTTCGGCGTGGGCGAACACGATGAACTCGACGCGGTACTTCAGGCGTTGCTCGGGCAGGGCCGCTTCGTTGCCAGCGGGCGCCTGCTGCGCAAGACCCACGTCGGCGCTGCACAGGAGCGCGCATGCAAACCATAGATGACGCATCGCGGCCGAGGCCGCTCCCACGACGGACTTTGTCATGCGCGGGAATTATACCGCGGCCATCCGCGGCGCCGGTGCGGTCGTGGGGGCGCGTGCGCCCAAGCTCCGAAGCAGCGCTTCGAGGTTCTCGATGCGCTTGTCGTCGTTTGGCGACGACCACGTGAAGCGCAACTTGAAGGGGCCATCGAGACGATAGACATCGGGCGCGCGGGCGACGAGCTTGACGAGGGCGCTCGGATCGACGCCGGCGCGCTCGCCGAAGCGGATGACGCCGCCCTTGGCCCCGGCTTGAACCTTCACGATGCCGAGCGCCGCCGCGAGCAGCTTGATCCACGTCACCGCAAAGAGCGTCTTGAGCGGCGGCGGCAGCGAGCCGAATCGATCGATCATCTCCACTTGGAGCTCCTCGAGATCCTCGCGGGTCGCGGCGCTCGCGATCCGCTTGTAGTGCACCAACCGCATATGCACGTCGGGCATGTATTCCTCGGGAATCAACGCCGCGGCGCCGGTCTCGATCTCGGGGCCGTGCGCGAACGGGTCCTCGAGGTCCGGCTCGCGCCCGGCGCGCAGCGCCTGCACGGCGCGCGCGAGCAAGTCGTTGTACATCGTGAAACCGATCGCTTGAATCTGCCCGCTTTGCTCCTCGCCGAGCAACTCGCCGGCGCCGCGAATCTCGAGATCGTGCGTCGCGAGCGTGAAGCCCGCGCCGAGCTCCTCGAGGGCGGCGATCGCTTCGAGCCGCTTCGCGGCATCGGGGTTCAACGCGCGTAGCGGCGGCGCGATGAGATAGGCATAGGCTTGATGATGCGAACGGCCGACGCGGCCGCGCAGCTGGTGCAGCTGCGCCAAGCCCAGATGATCGGCACGATTGATGATCATCGTATTCGCCGTCGGAATGTCGATGCCGCTCTCGATGATCGTGCTGCACACGAGCATGCTGAAGCGGCGGTGATAGAAATCGAGCATCACGCTCTCGAGCTCGCGCTCCGACATCTGGCCGTGTGCGACGCGGATCTCGGTCTCGGGAATCAGCTTGCGCAAATCGCGCGCCGTCGATTCGATGGTTTCGACGCGGTTGTGGACGAAGTAGATTTGGCCGCCGCGGCGCAGCTCTCGGAGCACGGCCTCGCGGATTCCGCGGCTCGACCACTCGCCGACGAACGTCTTGACCGACAGTCGATCTGCGGGCGCCGTCGCGATCAGCGACAGGTCGCGCAAGCCGCCGAGCGTCATGTTGAGCGTGCGCGGAATCGGCGTCGCGGTCATCGTGAGCACGTGAACCTCCGCGCGCAACCGCCTGAGCCGCTCTTTGTGTTTGACCCCGAAACGGTGCTCTTCGTCGACGATGACGAGGCCGAGGTTCTTGAAGCGCACGTCGGCTTGCAAGAGCTTGTGCGTGCCGATGACGATATCGACGGTCCCGGCCGCGAGGCCCTCGATCACGCGCCGGGATTCCTGCGAATTCCGAAAACGCGACAAGAGCTCTATCTGAATGGGCCAGTCGGCGAAGCGGTCCGTGAAGGTTTGATGATGCTGTTGGGCGAGCAGAGTCGTCGGCACGAGCACAGCGACCTGGTAGCCTGCATGGGCCGCGACGAATGCGGCGCGCAGCGCCACTTCGGTCTTGCCGAAGCCGACATCGCCGCAGACGACTCGGTCCATGGGCCTGCCGCTCGCGAGGTCGGCACTGACCTGCTCGATTGCCGCGAGCTGATCGTCGGTCTCCTCGAATGGGAACGCGCGCGCGAACGCTGCGTAGCTCTCGGCGTCGCGCGCACACGGCATCCCTTGGCGAGCCGCGCGCTGCGCATAGACGTTGAGGAGCTCCGCGGCGACGTCGCGAGCGCGTTGCGCGGCCTTCCGCCGCGCCTTGAGCCATTGGTCCGTGCCGAGCTTGTGGAGCGGCGCTGCGTCGGCTTCGGCGCCGGTGTAGCGCGTGACGAGATGCAGACTCTGGACGGGCACGTAGAGCTTGTCGCCGTCGGCGTACTCGAGCAACAAGAATTCGGTCGGCACGGCGTCGACGGGCAGCATGACGAGCCCTCGGTAGCGGCCGACGCCGTAATCCTCGTGGACCACGGGCGCGCCTACCGCCAAGTCCGTGAGCTCGCGGATCACGGCTTCGGGATCGCGCGCCGCGCGCCGCCTGCGTGCCTGCTGCCGCGGACGCTCCATGCCGAGCTCGGCGGCCGTGATCAAGCGAATCGCGTGCTGCGGCAGACGCAGCCCGTTCTCGAGCTCGCCGACGGCGACGCCGAGTGTCGCGGTATCCGTGAGGAAGTCCTGCCAGCCTCCGATCGCTTTGGCGTCGTAGCCACGGTTCTTGAGGAACTCGAGCAGGACCTCGCGCCGTCCCGGCGAGGAAGCGACGAGCAGCGTGCGCTCGTTCGCGGCGCTTGCGAGCCAGCGCTCGACGCGATCGAGATCGGGGACTGCCTCGACCCTGAGCGCGTGCGCGGTGCCGGCCCAGAGCGTCGCGTCGGTTGCGTCTGCCTCTGCGCGCGAGGTCAGCTTCAGAGTCGGCCGCCGAGCGAGCTCGTTGG
>DATBLZ010000127.1:0-2695 GCA_036555065.1 Gammaproteobacteria bacterium | reverse complement strand
TCCGAGCCCTCGCCGAAGAAAAACTTCTCCATCTCCTTCTCGAGAAACGCGCGCGCCTTGGGCTCGAGCGGCGAGAGCCGATACTCGTTGATGAGCATCGTTTGGTGCTTGAGCCACCGCTGCCACGCGAGCTTCGAGACGTTTTCGTAGATCCGCTTGCCGAGCTCTCCGGGGTACGGCACGCGCTCAAGACCCTCGGCCTCGGCGCCCAAGACGACGCATTTGACGGTTCGGGTCACACGGTACTCCGTTGCAAAATCTTTGCGATCGGCGCCGGAACGCCGCCCGGCACCGACTTCGCCGTATCGTGCCACAGCCATCGTCCGTCCGACGACGGAAGATCGCGGCTAAAGCCGCTCCCACATCGACCATCGCGGCTGAAGCCGCTCCCACAGGCGAGATCGATCGCCACAGGCTCGAGCCGCAAATCGAAGTGCGTGAACGCGTGCGCGACCGGCGGCAACACACTGTGCGTTTCGATCTCGGCACCGAGCCGCTTGCGGCACCACTCGGCCGCGCCTTCGTGGCCCGCGAGCTCGGGGAAGCTGTAGAGGCCGCCCCAAATGCCGTGCTCGGGGCGGCGCTCGAGCAGGACTCGCCCCGTGCCGTCGCGGACGACGAGCACGGTCACGGCGCGCGCGGGTCGCGCGCGTTTCGGCCGCGCCGCGGGCAGCTTTTCCTCCAGGCCGCGCGCGCGCGCGGCGCAATCGCCTTCGAGCGGGCACTCCGCGCAGCGCGGTTTCGCGCGCGTGCAGAGCGTCGCGCCCAAATCCATCATCGCCTGCGTGTACGCGGCGACGTCCGTTGCGGGCGTGTGGCCCTCGGCGTGCTCCCAAAGCGCGCTTTGCGCGCGCGGCGCGCCGGGCCACTCCTCGATCGCGTGATAGCGCGCGAGCACGCGCTTGACGTTGCCGTCGAGAATCGCGAGCCGCGCGCCCGACGAGAGCGCGAGAATTGCGGCACCCGTCGAGCGGCCGATGCCGGGAAGCTCGACGAGGGCTGCGTGGTCCACGGGCAGCTCGCCGCCGTGGCGCGCGACGACGATTTGCGCGGCGCGATGCAGGTTCCGGGCACGCGCGTAATACCCGAGCCCCGACCAGAGCGCGAGGACCTCGTCGAGGTCCGCGGCCGCGAGCGTGCCGACGCTCGGAAACCGCGCGACGAAGCGCTCGAAATACGGAATCACGGTCGGAACTTGAGTCTGCTGAAGCATGATCTCCGAGACCCAGACGCGATAAGGCGTCGGCTCGCGCTGCCACGGCAAGTCGCGGCGGCCGTGCACGCGAAACCACGCGAGAACTCGCGAGGCGAACGCCGCGTCGCTAAGGGGTGCTGGCTTCGACATCCTGCGCGACGGCTTCTGGCTCGGGGGGCGCATTCGCGATGTTCTCGATGCGCTGGATCGCGCGCGAGCCGCCGCGCATGAGCGTGCGCTTCAAGTACCACGGGCCGACGATCGGCGGCACCCAGAAATTGGGCTCGAGCTCGAGCTTGTACGTGACGTGCGTGCCGTCGCCTTCGGGCTCGAGCAGCCACTCGCTGACCGCGTATTTGAAATCGCTCTGCTCGGGCAGCGTGACCGTGCGGATGTAATGCGGCGGCTCCATCTCGAGCCGCTCGACGCGCCGCATGCTCTTACAGTAGAAGAGCGCGCAGCCTTCCATGCGCGTATAGACGATCGGCGTGCCGTCGGCGTCGGGCTCGAGGTAGCCGTACTCCTTATAGACGCTCGAGATCCGATTCATGCTGTCGTAGTCGATGAGCACGGCGTAGATCGAGTCCGCGCGCGCGGCGAGGAACGTGTCGGCGACGAGCGAATAGCGCGTATCTTTCTTGTCGACGTGCAGCGAGCGCATCGTCGCGGCCCAAGCGAGCGGCCCCGCCAACGCGCTTGCGAGCACGAGCGAAACGACAGCGCGCCGCCGGCTCATCGCTCCGTGAGTCGCCGCAGGCGGTCGCGGATGCGGTCCTGGGCTTCCTCTTTCTCCTGATCGAGCTCCTGCTCGAGCTCGTCCTTCTCTTCCTCGACGGCCTTGTCGACCTCCTCTTGGAGCTCCTCTTTGACCATCGCGCCGAAGTCCGGAAGGATCGACGGCGCCCCGAGCGTGCCGCCGACGTTGAGTGGCAACCGCTGGTCGAGCATGCGCGCCATCGCGGGATCCGATTGCAGCACCGGGCCGTCGACGAAGCTCGCCGTCGCGTCGATGTCGATTTCGTCGGTGAGGAGATTGATGGTTCCCCCGCCGTTCAGTGCCATGAACGGCAGCGTCGCGTTGAGATCATTCGTCGTGAGCACCGCATCGGTGACCATGCCCGACGCCGAGACGTTCGAGAACGTCGTCCGCGGCTCGCCTTCGCGCGCGGGGGCATCGTTTTGGTCGATAAGAGCGCGCGCGCGCCTGGGCTCATACCAGGCGTCGATGCCTTCCCATGCGCCATCGCGAAGGACGAACGATGCCGTGCCGTCGAGGTCGCGGCGGAGCGCGCCGACGTTCGAGCCCACCGCAGCGAGATCGAGGTTCACGTTGCCCTTGCCCGAGAGATCCTCGGTCGCGAGAAAGTCGCGGCCGAGCCCGTTGAGATCGACATTGGTCAAGTTCTGAACGAGGCTGAAGCGGGCCGAGTCACCTTGCACGTCGATGCCGATCGTGCCGCCGATCGTGCCACCGTAGAGCTTCCCGGACGGCGTGAGTCG